>JAPLDU010000069.1 GCA_026391255.1 Bacteroidia bacterium
GATTGTGGTTCAAATCAATGGCCATATTTTGGAAATTGTGAAGGTACCTCTTTTGCAACACCAATTGTTGCTGGTGTTGCAGCATTAGTACTTTCAGTAAATCCATGTTTGGAACCACAAGATGTTAAATATATACTTAAAAGTACAACTGATCCAGTGATAGATGCCGATAATTATCCAAATGGAGTTGGGACAGGTCGTGTAAATGCATATAATGCAGTATTAGCAGCTCAAACCTATGGTACTGAAAGTCCGATTGTACAAAATACTGCTTGGAGTAGTGAACATTACATAAACGGATCGCTAATTATTGAATCTGGATCAACATTGACTATTAGTTCAACTGTTCGCTTTACCGCTGGAAGTAATATTACTGTTAAAAAGGGTGCAGGGTTAATTGTAGATGGTGGATTATTAAAAAATGCTACCGGTTGCTACAATGAGCCCTGGCAAGGTATAATTGTTGAAGGTGACGCTAATGGATTACAAGATGTTCAAGGGTACGTGCAGTTAACTAATGGAGCAATTATCGAAAATGCAATAACTGGGATAAGTTCACCTAATGGGGGGATCGTTAAAATTTATAATAGTACAATCCTTAATTGCAGGACGGGTGTAGAAATATTGAATTATCCTAACCATATCAATTTTGGTGAAATAACCGGTAGCACTTTTACTACTGATGATTCATGGATTGATAATCAATTATATCCAAATCCAATTGCTTTTATAAAGCTTGATAATGTCAAATATGTAAAAATCTGGGGTAATACTTTTCAGAATTTACGACCAATTGTAGAGTCGGACTATATTGGACGTGGCATCGGAATTGAATGTAATGATGCAAAATGTTCGGTATATTCAAATAACTCTGAGCAGGACAACTTATTTTATCATTTGCGTTATGGAATATACGCAGTTTCGACTCATGTTACTAATTATTTAATGATAGAAAATGCCCAATTTGACAATAATTTTCGGGGGATTTATTTATGTGGCATGAATCTGGCTAAGGTAAATAAAAATATTTTTACTATACCGACTGCAGGTAAGGATAATTACTGTGTTGGTCATATTTGTTATGGGCATTCTTACGGCTTGAGTCTCGAAAGATGCAGCGGTTACCAGGTAGAAGAAAATAATTTCACAACTGACAATGAACATTTTTATACAGTGGGGTTAATAGTGAAAAATTCAGGAATAGAACCAAATCTTATATATAAAAATAACTTTACGGATTTGACATTTGGTGCAATAGCACAATATAATAACAGGGCATATGATGGAGATGTACATCCAGGTTTAGAGTTTAAATGTAATAATTTTAGCGGCAGTCTTTATTATGATATTGCAATTGCCGGGGACAACGGAATCGCTGAATTTCAGGGAAACACGAATGAATCAGCAGAAAACACATTTAGCCATCCTTGTGGAAATAATTTCTATGATCTATATAATGAATCGGATTATTTATTATATTTTTGGACAAATGATGAACCGTTGTGTTATTATAAACTCAACCCGCCGCCTACTACAATATATTTGTTTTATAATGCTGATAATAAAAATGCCTGTGCATCTCATTTAATTGGTGGTCATGACCCCGAACTAAAGAAATCAGAAATGGCGGCTAAAACTGATTCAATTAATTACATAAAAAATGAGATAGATATTGTTGAAGATGGTGGAAATACTCAAGAACTTGAATTAGAGGTGAGCACAGCCATGCCATGTGAAGCATTAGATATGCGGGATGAATTGATCGATAAATCTCCGTATTTGTCTGATTCGGTTATGGTTTCATCAATAATTAATGAAAGCACTTTCCCGGCTGTGATGCTTCGGGATGTATTGATTGCAAATCCACAATCTGCAAAGTCTGATACAATAACTAAAAGTCTTGATGCAAGAACAAATCAATTACCCGGTTATATGCGTGAACAGATTGATGAGGGCAAATTTGTGCTTTCACCCTTGGAAATTATGAAAAACCGAATAGATGCAAACATAAATACACGACAGAGATTGCTAAATGAAGTATTAAATTATTATCTTAATGATACTTTATCAGCATCTGCTGATAGTGTTGTGGCAATACTTAACAGGGAAAAATCACCTGAAAGCAAGCTTTTTCTTGCCTCTTTATACATTGACCGTCACGATCCTGAATCGACACTGCAATTACTTAATGATATCCCAAATATTTGCCAGATGAATTCAAGCCAGATGATAGAATATATAAGAATGAAGGAATTACTTACAATCCAAGCAGAACTGATGCAGGATTCATTGACATATTATAATATGGATTCAATTCAAGAAAGTACTATCCGAACTCTTGCTGGCGATTGTAAATATACTGCAGGTACATTAGCTCGAAATATTGTTTATCTTATTGATTCTGTTAATTATGAAGAATCAGTACTTATGCCCAACCCTCAGAATCAGAATAAAAGCTATTATAATAAATCCATTGAAGGTAATGCAAAGCTTGAGGTATTTCCAAATCCTGCATTAAAGTATTTCATTGTTGATTACAGCATTCCAACAGATATTTTTCAAAGTGCACAACTTTCAATCACAGATGCTTCCGGGAAAGTCGTTATTCAGCGAGTCCTATTAGAGAAGGAAAATCAAATATTTTTTGAAACAGGTTCATTAAGTTCAAAAGAATATCAATGTAGTCTATATTGTGGAAATAAATTAGTAGCTTCTAAAAAGTTCGTAGTAGTTAAGTAATACATTAGCATAACTGTCATAAAATTATAAATATGACATTTTATAGTTGACATTTTCTAAACTGGTAATTTTATACTTAACATTGTCTTGTCCTGAAAAATTTATACGTATAAATAATTTTCAGGGCAAGACTTTTCATTTGCCAACCTTATAAATGCATTCATAATATATCTTGCTTATCTATATATGAAAATAAAGTGCAGATCAAAAATAATGAATATTACAAGAACCTCCAATCCCAAATCTCCCATACCCCTTAGCTTTCTTATCAGCCACTTCGACGATTATATCTACCTCATGGGCATTCACATTTTTGCCCCGGAAGTAACCGTCTTTAGTGGTATGATAAATGAAAATAAATGATGTACTTGGATTGTCCTGGCGGAGTTGGCGGAGATTGTCCAGGTCGAAACAAGCACGGGAAACGCTGTCAATGAAGACATAATCATAAGCTGAAAGATTGTCCGGGATTTCTTCTGAAACGTACAGGTTTGGGTCAATTGCCCGAAGACCTTCCACTTTTTCCTTCAGGGTGTAGCCGAATTTTTCTTCAATGGCAAAGTAGAGAACTTTTCCGTGATGTTTTGCCTGGTGTTTGGCAAAAGTGATTATTCCGGACAAATTGTACCACCCTTTCCATAGCAAAGTGCACCAAATGGTCAATTTAGATACCTGTACTTGGCTGGACGCCAACTCTTTGGCCGTTTATCGCAAATGTAGGTTAAGTCGTCATGTTTGGTTTTGCATTAGTAATCTCCTCAACACAATTTGGCGGTCTTTCACTATTGAACTGCATTAAAAACTCACAAACCTTGCTGCCATCATGGCCTTGTCCATATTGAGGCACAGCGAATCGAAGGGTTCTATCGTTTTCATCATATTCGAAAAGAAGTACGGAATCTATTAAAACAACATCCCTAATTTGACCTTGGTCAACTGTGAGATATTGAGCCAATGTCTGTACGCTCACCAAAAAAGTTCGTGTGTTTCCAGCGGCATTCCAATATTTACCACCGTACGATGGATCGTCAATTTCTTTTCTAAATATAGCTAAATCATCAAGAACGAAAATGCGTACTTTGTGGACAGAGTCAGCATTTCCGAGCGTATGTAGCAGATCCATTCCACCAACATTTGTGATAAACCAACTTACTGATTTTCGCTGTATAGTGACGTAACATTTTGCTCTGTCTAGTGCGGTTTTGAGGTGATTTAAATATCGTGACGGTGAAACTTTGGCAAGTAAAAATAATTGATCGTCTTCAATACTTGCTGCAATAAGATTTGAAATTGTCTCTTTATGGTCTTTTGCTAGCTTGGTCATCTGGACAATCCTGCTACTTAGCAGAAGTTCTTGTCTGACCTCAACAAGGGCTTGTTCAGCATTAACTAACTTCTCAATTTGAGTCTTAGTTTCTCGAAGTTTGCTCGAATGGTCTAATAGTACATGCAGTACCACGGCTAACACAAGCGCAAGGAAGAAGTTAGACCACAGTTCAATTACCATAGCATGCGATGAACTTGCTGCGACGTGGAAAAAGACGTTCACACATAGGATGGCGAAAGCAGGCAAGTATCCTATCAATTTTATTATGCCACTGGGTTGCTGATTATCGTTATTAGTGTTCATTTATTTCTCCTCTCTTATGATTTAAATTATTAAAGTTTTGATAATGCATTCTAAAGTCTTACGGTAACGTGGTAGTCATAGAATGAGTATAATTGGATGTCATTAAAATAAATTTCACTTTTAGCAAAAATGTATTAATTTAATAATTACAAAGTAAACAAATTTTTATAAAAAATAAAAGCAAAATTTTATGCAATTTTTTTTGCACCCCTTTAATGAATTTTCCTTGAATTAAATTATACCGGTCACAGTGGTATAGCATTAAAATCGGCAACAATACATAATAGCGGACTCAATTGAAGTTATACAACAAGCTAACAGTATTATTCATTGCTGGGAACCTGTAAAATTAATATTGTTGAAACCTTGGCTTGGCTCATTGTTATCCTTATCAGACTACCCGACAACATCGGATATTGAATAAGCATAGATTTTGTATGGCTATTCTATACCTAACTTTTTGAAAAATATTTTGTTACGCATTTTTGCATCATCGATTAGTTTTCTGTAACTTATAACTTCAATATATGCATTAAAACCACTACTAAAACCGAAGTATCCTTCTCCATCTGGACTAATTGTCAAAGAAAATCCTTTTGCAAATTCATGAATTTTATCGGCAATATCACTGACAACATAAATAAATACAGGAGTTTCGTTGGAAACTTTTATAGGTTCAAGTCCATCGGGCATTTCGTACATTCCTAATCTAATTTTTTCTGCATATCTACAAGCCTGCATTATTGGATTTTCGTTGTCAGGGTAATTTGTGCGTTTAGGTCTTTTAAATTCAAATATCGTTAAAGGACTTGTTGTGATATTTTCGCCGTGACGATAAATACATATTTCTTCGTTAAATACGATTAAATCGGGTTCTATGGTTTCTGATTTTGAAATTATCTTGTCTGAAGCGACATACTGAGAAAATACCAATCTTTCATCGAGCAACCATAAATTGTGATCTTCATAATCCAAATTTTCAGTTGTCCGCCCCATTGGGAAAATCAAATTATGCAATTCAGATTCTAAATGAGCCTTATTATCTATTTCTCTCCGTTTCCTTAATTCATCAAAAGTATCAATAATTAATTTTCTATTGCAAACATAATGAGCTAAATCGTTTTTGCCATTTTGGGAAACGGTAGATATTATTTGTTTAAATTTTTCGTCAGTTGTATCTTTTTCATTGGCAATAATTTCTTTAATTTCCATGTGAGTTTCTTGTTCCTTTTTGAATTTTAATTTTTGAAACTCCATTTCAATTTTCTCATCAGACAAATTTGTTGGCAAATTTGTAAAATCAAAATTATTTAAATAAATTCTGTGCCACGGTGCTTGTTTAATTACATAATTCTTTACTTTTTCTGTTTTCTTTTCAAAACGAGAAGTGACATCTTCTTCGAAAAAAGACCTTACAACATTTGCAACTTCTTTTTCAATTTCAGCCAGCCCCAAGGGATATAATCTATCACCTACATCCTTTGCAAAGTCAAAAGATTCTCTTTCCAAAGAAACATTATTGTTCAAGTATTCACCTAATACATAAGATTTTATGATATAATTTTTCTTTACATCATTTGTAATGTCATAGAATTCATCTTGAAATTCAGGAATATAAGTTTGCAATGTAGTTTCCGTTACTTCTCTATTATGTGCTGCCAAAACTACTTTGCTTGATAACGGAGAAAAATATATTTTATAAACTTTTACGGTAAAAGGAAACTCCAAATTATCTATAGTACTTTTAACAAAAATTAGTTTTTCTCCAACTTTTGAAATTGAATTGTTGTCGTTAATAAAGTCATTAAGAATAATTGATGCTGACTTGTCGCTTTCACGTAAAGTAATTTGAGGAACATTTAATGTAGTGTTAACAAAAAAGACTAATAGTTTTTCCACAAGTTTTCGTGCAATAACATCAAGACCTTTATCTAATTGTTCTTTATCAATAATATTTTTCAATATCAATTTTGTGCCAGTATAATTTTCTGTTGCATTGCCTTCTTCTTTATCAACAATAATTTCGTCGTGTTTTCCAAATCGAAAATTTCGGAATTTATAGTTGTTTCCTTCCTTGTACTGACTTTTAATTATTACATCATTGAAATATTTCAAATAAATAAAGCGACCAAAACCCTTCCCCCCCGTTTCAAGTTTTATTTCACTTAAATATGTATCAAAAGAATCTGTATTTTCCTGTGTAAATCCTACGCCATTATCATTAACCTCAATATTAATGATATACGGTTTCGCATTGTCAAATTCAAGCACATTTTCACGATAAACAATAATATCTATCTTGCCATTTGGGTTATTTCCAATGGCATCAATAGAGTTAACAACTGCCTCAACGATAGGCGAATAAACATTAGATTTACTCTTTATGTTTTTAACTATACCTAAAATGTTTATCTTGCTCATAATGAACCAATCTTATTGCTTTGTAAAATTGCTTTCTGGTTACACGAATGTCATAGGTAGATATCTTCTTTCGTTGAAATTTTTCTAATTTTTAGATAAAAATATTTCAAAAAGGTAAAATTTATTTATTAAAAAATATTAATCATTTCTCCATTTTCAAAATTATAAACAAAGATATAGATTACTTTTTAAATATATATTTAAAAATGTACATTAAAATATTTCCATTTCTCCAAATGATGCAAACCTCCCATTTCCCTTAGCCATCCCATCAGCCACCTCTATGATAACGTCCACCTCATGGGCATTCTCGTTTTTGCCCCGGAAGTTACCTTCTTTGGTGGTGTGGTAAATGAAGATAAATGATGTTCGGGGATTGTCCTGGCGAAGCTGGCGGAGATAGTCCAGGTCGAAGCCGGCACGGGAAACGCTGTCAATGAATACGAAGTCGTATGCTGATAGGTTGTACGGGACTGCTTCTGAAACATACAGGTTAGGGTCAATTGCCCTGAGCCGTTCCACTTTTTCCTTCAGGGTGTAACCGAACTTTTCTTCAATGGCACAGTAGAGAACTTTTCCATGATATTTGGCGAGGTGCTTTGCAAAGTCAATGCAGAGGGTAGATTTGCCGGATTTGGGAAGTCCATAAACCATTGCTGAAAACCCAACGCAGGGATCACCGATCAGTTCCCGGTATTTTCCCTGGAGACCGATGGTTTCAAATTGCATCTGGGCAAGACGGGTACTGGAAATAACGCCGGAATCTGCTTTCACAGCAGTTTTATCCGTCTGATTTTTGCTACTGGCCGGACTTTTTTTTTACTACCGGCTTTGGCAATCCCCATCAGTCCGTTTAGTTCTGATTTGCTGATCTGTGGTGATTTGGTTTTTTCAGTCAGGTAATCATTCAGGGCATTGTAGATCAGGTTCAGCTTGTCAGCATAAGGATCATTCTTGATGATCTTCATGTTCTTAACTGCTTTGGTAAGCTTGTCAAATAAAACTTTTGCCTTTTCCTTTACCCCGCTTTTACCATGCAGGCTGATATACTGTTTGATGTAGGTTACCGATAACATGGTTTTTTCGCTGTAGGCAATCTCATGATACTTAGCCAGGGTGTCTTTGTCAATGGATATTGCAATACTATCACCCATCTTCTGATAACAGGATATAAGCTGGTCCTGTATGTTCTCAATTTCTTTGGCATACGGGGAGGTCTTCCGGATTCGTTTTTCCAGGATGGCTTTTTGCAGGGTGTTGATAAAAGACAGAATTTCTTTCTGTGTCCTGGTCTTGCCGTCAAGCAAAACATAACGCCTGATAAAAGCAATCTCAGGTTTTATCTTTTCCACCTTTTCAGCAGTATCCTGTTTCTTTGCCTTCTTTGCCTTTGGCTGTTTCTTTGGCCTGGCAGGTTTTGAAACTTTTGGTTTCTTTTCCTTTTTCTCAGCCTTCACATTCTTTTCAGGTTTTGCTTTCGGTTGCCGGCTTTTTTGTTTCGGCTTTTTAACTACCGGTGCAGGAACTTCGCTTTCTTTTTCCGGTTTTACTTCGTTCTTTTCAAGATAGTCATCTAATTTTTCCATGTAGGAATCCACCACTCTGCGGATGTTTTCGTTGGAATGATATGCCGACCAGTTGTTTTGTGAAGCTCCTTGTACCAGTTTGTTCCCGTTTTTCAATGCTTCCGGTAAATCAGAAAAATTGATGCTTCGGGTAACTTCAAAATAATTACTTGTATTCATGATGTTTAGAGTTATGAATTATGAGTTATGATTTATTAATTGAGTTGTAATAGTTCAAGTTCCAATTCGAGGGCAAGGGCTTCGAGTTCCAGTTCACTGAAATTTTGATTGTAAGATTCAGGTTTGTTCTCAGCTTCCGGTAGCATGTGTCCGCCTTGGTTGATCATGTCTTCTGCTTTATAAGCCAGCAGGTAATTGAGCTTTGCAAATTCAGTTGCCCTGTCCTCTGAGGTTTTGCCTTCCACCTGGAGGGCGGATTTCTTTTCCTCGATCTCACGGGTAAGCGACTGCCAGCGTGGAGACCTGTTGTCCCCTTTGTACAGTTCCGATTTCTTTTGGACAGCTTCTTTGTCCAAGTTGTACGATTCGAGAACCTGCGAAAGGTCACTGTCAATGGAGCATCCTTTTGGTTTCAGGATGGTGCGCTCTGTCTTTCTTACCTTTGATACATATTCCTTAAAATAGCCGATGTACCACCTCTAGCTGAAGTAAATACCGAGGGTTCCATAGCTGTTTTCAATTTTTCGCCCTACAGAAAGGATTTCCTTGTCTTCCTGGGTACTACCATTAAGCAAAGTTTCAATTTCTTCCTTGAGTTCTTTTGCCTTCTTTCGTTTTTTCTGGGTCAGTTCATCTTCTTTTTCGGCTGCTTTATTTCCCATTTTAAGATATTCAGAGTTCAGTAATGACTGGTAAAAACTGCGAATAGCCTTGATTGACTCATCCCGGTAATTGTTATAATCGTCAATATCGGATTGAATATCTTTTATCATCTCAATGGCACGGTTCACCTTTGCAATCTCCCTGTTTAACTGTTCTTTTTCCTGGTCAAAGAATATGCGTACCAGGCGGTCAACATCTGTGATCAGCGCCAGCTTTATTTCTTCAGGGTTTAGGCTCTCCAGGTCAAGCACATTGCCCCGGTCTCCCTTGAACCAAATGTCATTGATACGTGAAGTCTTTTCTTCCAGTTTTTGAAATACAAATACATCCATCGAGTCCTGGACAAGAGGCATAACAATCCGCACATATCCGAACTGGTTACCCTGTCTCCAGATGCGCCCTTCGAGCTGCCGAAGATCAGTCGGGTTCCATTCAGGGTAACAGTTGTAAATCACCGTTCCACGTTTTTGCAGGTCAATCCCTTCCCGGATGGTGGCAGTACCAATAATGACCTTTACCACACCGTCGAGGAATGCTTCTTTGATTGTTTCTTTCCGGTTATCATTAATATCAGAATTGATAATTTCAACCTCGTCTAATTTGGTACGATTAAACATCACACCGGTCTTAAAGCCTACTTCTGCTTCCAGGTACTTTTTGATCATCGGGAAAAACTGTTTGCCCCGGTTCATATAGATCACCTGCCCGGAACAATCATTGCCGGTTGTTTCATGCCATTGCTTTACAGAGCGTATGCACTCCATCACATAATTGATCTTGGGGCTTTCACGGACAAACTCACGGTAATCTTCAGGGTGTCCATTCAGAATGAAAGGGGAGAGGGCATTATCGAGGCTGTGAGCTAATGCACGGAACAGGTTTCCCATATCGAGTTTGCCCTGGGTAGAGCTTTTAGCCATTTCCACAATCTTGTTCTGGTTGATTCGTTGTTTGGCAGTCATATTGATATAGGTCAGTATCTGCCGTTCCTGGCTTAACCGGATGGATTTGCCGTTGATAGTATCGTACAAAAGTGGCAGGTTAATCTTTCGTGGACGGACCACCCCGGCTTCTTCACCTGTCCGGTACAGAATATGATTGTATATAAGTTTCTGCAATACCCGTCGGTTGGTAAAGGATTTGATGACTTCCTTTTCAACGATCTCTTCCTTGTAATTGGCTGCCCATTCTACGGTTGGCAGAACAAACAGGTCAAAAAAGGTGTCAATATTGTAAATCCCGCTTTTATACAGGCTTTCATGGGCAACCAGAGAGAGCATGGAGTAAATTTCCAATGGCGAATTGGTAAAGGGGGTAGCGGTAAGCAGCATGGTATTTCGTCCAAACTTGCGCTGGATGTAATTCAGGATCAGGAATGCCTTTTGACCGGTTTCTGAGGTGGCCGATTGAATGTTGTAGCGTTTGTTCCCTTCTTCATCGGCTTTTACCTGAGAAAACACGTTTTTGCAACGGTGGGCTTCATCAATCACCACATAATCAAAACCCAGCACATCCACATCACCGACTGTGTCTTTAAGCCCGACACCAATCATTTCACGAAACTTCTGGTATTCGATTTCCTTGTCCCTTGCCGTCTTTTCCTTACTTTGTCCGAGTATGTTCACCAGCTCGGTAAATAGCTCGTCCGATACCGACTGGCCAAAGCCAAGCCTTTTGAAACCTTCATAAGTTACGATAGTGACACTGTTACCGGGAACCGGTGCAGAAAGGTTGATTTTCTTTGTAATATCCGATCCCATGTTGAACCAGTCATTCAGGGTAATCCCTGTATGTGACAGCATTCCCGAAACAAACTCCTTAGACTTATTATCCTCAAAGCCAATGATCTCATTAATCCATTTTTTATAGGTGGCTTTAGGAACTACAATAAGTGGTCTTTTGCACTTCCCTGAATAGAGACAATGTGCCAGTGTTGCTATACTGGCTGCTGTTTTTCCGGCGCCGACGTCCAACGCAAGAATGCCACTTCCCATTGTTTCCATAAAGGCGATACTCTCACGCTGAATGTCCGTCAATTGTAGGATTCCACTCTTAAAGGTGGCTGAACATTCAAAACCAATCGGAACCCTCTGGTATGATATGTCGCTTTGCCCATTGTATAGCCTGTTCCAGGAATAATCTAATTTTTCCTGGTCAGAAAAAGTCAGGACTTCATATAAAAATCTTGAAAACAGTTTTTCCCCTTCAATCCTTGCATTGGCCTTGAGTTCAGATTTTTCCTCTTTTGTTAGCTTGTCGTCCCTGAGCGGGCGACCGGCAATGTAGTAATCAGCAATATCAATGGCGCTTGATTTTTCAAAGTCAGAATCACTGTTCAGGGTAAACAGCCACTTGACAAATACCTGCTGAAGCGAATAGCGGTTCTGACCGTCAAAGCGAAGATTGATCTTCTCCTTTTCCCGGTCACGCCTTCTCTCTACTTTGCCATTAACCTTTTTAAGCTGTTCGGCATTTTCAACATCCATGTATTCATCACGTACTTCTGAGATTGAAAAGACATCGGTATCACTGGCAAAGTCAGATATAGCGGTAATGATGGGTCGTTCCTTCTCATCCGGGTTAGTAACAGTTAGCAATATTGGTTTTGCTTTAAGAATCGTCTCCCGGTGACTGTCATATACTGCCTGACCCCAACGGGACAGGATTGTATCCTTGTCTTTTTCTAATTGCAGCTCCCTGTCATACATGTTTCCATAGGTATAGACAGGGAAGGGAACCATTTCACCATCCATGAAAAACAAAGCGTTTTTCTGTACCAGTTCTGATAATTCACTTTCACCTGCATGAGCCAGTCCACGAACTAATTTGCAATCGCTACCGGGGACATAGTACAATCCGTCATTATTGCGGTAGATGTAGTATTTCTCCTCATCTGCATAGTCATGGGTTTTAATGTATTTGCCAAGCTCTACGCCTTTTTCAACGCTGCGGATGTCTCTGAAATGATTGTCTTTTATTGTAGTTGCCGATGTAGTAACCACAGTTTCAATATAACTGCCTCCTTTGATGAAGTATTTCTCCCAGCCGGTCATTGGTACACCAAGAGTGCGTTTGTACCAGACCCATGCCCTGATCTCATCCGTGGTGATCCCCTTGTTGTAACGCTCTACCACATCGGCAAAGCTCATAGTTTTTCTCTGTGTCTTTGCAACATCACCCAGACCGTTAAAATAATGGGCATCAGCAAGCACTTTGCTGATAATGTCTTTGTTGGCATCTATATAGTTGGTAACAGTCGGAGTAAGTTCTCCAAGTCCGCTGAAACCTGATATTCCGTTTAAATAGCTCACTTTGATACGTTTATTAGTTTATTAATAATGTCGGGGTTTTGTGTTATAACTTTCCAAGTCCAGACATGACAGTCTTTGCTAACCTGTTGAGTTGATTCTTATTAATTGAAATAGTCTTGGTATTTTGATTAGTTGATTTTGAGTTTTCTATTCTCTGATTGGCAATTTTTACATACTCAGGATTAAGTTCAAACCCTATGTATTTTCGGTTAAGCCTTTTTGCAACGATAGCAGTAGTACCGCTTCCGATGAACGGGTCCAGTACAATACCTTTTTCCGGGCAACCTGCCATGATTGGTGTTTCAATCAGCTGTTCAGGGAACACTGCAAAATGAGCCTCTTTGAATGGTTGTGTGCTGATTGTCCAGACAGTCCGTTTGTTTCTTCCTTTGGCATTTTCATCAATATATGGAGCTGACCGTGCCCTGATCTTGAGTTCATTTCTTTTGTCATGCTGACGGTACTTACTATTGTACTCCCTGCGTCCGTCTTTCATTCGCCGTATATCGTATTCATTACTTGAAAAGTCCTCGAACTGCTGATCGAAATAGTAGCTTTTTGATTTTGTAAAGAAAAAAAGGTATTCAAAATCGTTGGTAAAACGATCTTTCACGCTTTCAGGCATTGCATTTGGTTTATTCCAGATGATAGTGTTTCTCAAAATCCAACCTCTTTCGACCATCCCTAATGCAAACCGTTCTGGTATCAGAACCAGGGATTTTGCCTTCATATATCTGTGCCTGTGTGCCATTGGCGGTTTGCCTTTTGAAGCTGCATAGTAACCGGCTTCAACCGGCGCTTTCTGAAAACCAGTCTCAGATGATTTTCTGACCCTAAAACCCTGCAAACTTCCCCAATAGGTATCACCAATGTTAATCCAGGCTGTTCCTTCATTTTTCAGAACACGATAAACTTCATCAAAGATTTTCAGTAGCTTTTCTATGTATTGCTCAAATGATTTTTCCAGCCCTATTTGTCCTTCGACCCCGTAATTACGCAGTCCCCAATAGGGTGGTGAAGTAACCACGCAGTCAATGCTGCCGGAAGGAAGTTTTTTCAGCCCTATCAGAGCATCGCTTATATGTATATGGTCTAAGTTCAAGAATTTACGAGTTATGAGTTAAATTCATTGGTTATTTGATCTTTAATAGTTGTAATTCCACTTCAAGGGCGAGGGCTTCAAGTTCAAGACTATTATCGGTTTTCATTATACCTTGAGATTCCTGCCTTATGTAATATTCCATTTCTATATTGATAACATCCTTAATTTTGGTTCTCCAGTATTGTTCCTGTCCCGGTCTTTCGGTAATTGCAACCATTACATCATCTGCGTAAGTCCAATCATTATCCTGGTTATGCTGCAATCCCTTGCTGAGTGCTATTTCATTGATTAATTCCCGAAGCCCGCTACAGTATTCCATCCAATCCTGTTCAAATTCAGCATTGTTTTGAGATAGTTTTCCTGAGATTTCATTAAGCTTTTCATTAATCTCTTTTCTTTTAAGCTTGTCCCTTCCTGCTGCTTTCAGGTTTTCCTTTTCTGCCTGAAACTGTTCTTCCAAAGGATTCAGCAATACCTGGAACTGTTCATATTTATCAAAGTAGTTCCCTTCAAACCCTGAAACCGTTAATTCAAGGACATCACTGGAACTTCCAAAACGGTTTGCTCTTTCCAGTTTTTGATCTACCTTATTTTCCGATTCCTGGGTTTCTATTTCTGAATCCATTACACTTTCTTCCATTGCTTTGTTGATCGTAATTTCAATATCCTCTTTTGTCCCTTTTACCGTGATCGGAAATTCCCTTGAAGTGCTGATAAATTCTTTTCCGCATATCTTTTCAGGGTACATATCGAACCAGGTGTTAAAGCGGGTCGTTTCAGTAAAGGTAAGTGGCTCATTCAGCGAAAACGTCAGGTAATACTCCTCTTTCAGCAATTTCTCGTAATCGTATTTTACAGAATTCGGGATAAAACCATTTCTTACAAGTACCCTGTCATTATTCTTTTCTTCAGTACTTTCAGGAAGTGTTTCCAAAAGCTTTTTGATAGTTACAATCCGGGCCCGGTAATATGAAGCTGATTCCATTTATAAGAGTTATGAATTATGAGTGATGAGTGTTAATCATATTCTTCCAACTGCGATTCAAGTTGTGGAATGATAGCTGCGGGTACTATCTGATGGCTGATCACCTGTTTGATAATTTGTTCTTCCATTGCCCTGTACCCATCTGCCGATTGAATCTTTTCCCAGATATTCGGAGAGTTTACTTTTGTGACTTTCTTTAGCTGGTCAAAGATTTCCTGGCGTAGCTTGTTTTCAATGGCACTTGAAGTGCTGTCTTTACTGCCGGATAGTGAAGCATCCCCATGATCAACAAAAGAATAGTAGCTGTTTTTGGTTGCAATGATGTGGTCAAGAATAGCAATATCAAAGTATTTGAAAGCCTCTTTCAGCTTTTTGGTAATGTCCTGGTCAGGTTTGCTCGGTTCAGCGGTCCCCGAAGGATGGTTGTGCGACAGGATCACTGCTTTTGCCAGTATCTTAATACCAACGGCAACAATCAGCTCTACATCAACCTGTGTTGAGTTGATCGTACCTTTCGAGTGCTTATAATAGCCAATGACCTTGTTTCCCTGGTTCAGGTATAGCACAACAAAATGTTCCTGGATTTCAAGCCCTTCATAAATGACCTCTTTCACGAATTTGTAGGCATCATCAGAGCTTTTGATTGAATTGTAGATCAGCCTTTCTTCTTTGAAGGTTATGTCAATTTCCTTAACCCGGAAATCATTTTCAATCTCCTTGATCCGCTTGTTCAGGTCATCCAGTCCGACCCCGGAGAGGACGAAATGGGCTTGTGGTATATTTTGTTTATAAATAGCCATGTTTTGAGTTATGAGTTATGAATGATGAGTTATGAGTTGTTATTTTTTCCTAAAAACCAGAATATCTGTCGGAACTTGCGATTCTTTGAACACAGGTGGTAAGCGGTAGGCATCAATAATATCGGCCAGTTTACCAATCTCATCTTTTTCATAGTTGTAGGAGATCCCGTTTCGTAAGAAATTTGAGGATGTGAGGTAAATCAGCAATCCCCCTGTTTTCAAGAGTTTTAAGCCGTAATACATGAAAAACAATTCGATCTGGTGCATATGTGGAGTTGGAAAATATGAGCTGTACTTGTTTTTGTACTTCCCGTAAGGTGGGTTACCAATGACAAGTGAGAAGGGATAACCTGTCAGCCAGGTAAGCTGATTGGATTTTATCCGGGTAGTAAACCTTGGTGGATTAAGAAAAGCCGTTTCAAAATAACCCCGGTACACTTTTGCATCCGGGTAGTTGATCTCACAAATCCTTGCTGTCACATCGTTTATCTCAAATGTGGTGACCTTTGATTTATCAGGCAGTGGACTGATCAGGCGACCGGTTGCAACGGATGGCTCCAGTACTGTGCCCCCGTCATATCCGTAATGCACTGCAAGCCGGTACATCAGGTCACATATATAAGATGGTGTATAGAATTCATATAATAATCCTTCACCCGTAGCCCCTTTGCTACCTTGTCCGCCAGCTCCCTCATACCTGTTGATAAACTCAATATCAGTCAGGGAATAAGGTTCAGCCTTGCTGTCCTTATCCCTGATAAAGCTTTCGATTGCCATATTTTGCTGATACTGGTTCATGGTTCAGACTTACTTTTTACGTTTCCACTCTTTGCCTGCTTCTTTTACGCAGGTAGTCCATTTTTTACGCGGGTTCTCTTTGCGGATTCGTTTGGCCATAGCCATGATCTGCTTGCCGGTTGAAGCCAGCTTGGTTTTAGATAATCTTGCCATTGTAGTTTTATTTAATTGGTTAGTAATCTTTTATCGGTTGGGACGTACGACCGTACGTCCTTACATTGTCCTGATACCTGATACTTGCTACCTGATACCCGTACTTAGGCTTGCAACTCAATCAGGCCGTTCACTCCCGTTATTTTCAGGATATAGTTGTACAGTTCGCTACTGACCTGTTTTGCCTGTGCTAAAGTCTCGATAGCAGTTTCGCCTTTTGGTTTAAAGAAATATCCCCGGTTGTAACGCATGATTACCTTGTCAAGCCTGAGCACTCCATTTTCATCATGCTGATCAATCAGAAGCCCAAGCAGGATAGAGCCACAGAGGATATTGAACTCAGTGTCTAAAAGATCGTCCTGATATACATAGCAACCATCCGACAGATTATTCATTGATAAAATGCTATCGAGCCTGTCATCCAGTACCTTTCTAAGGACAGTCTTTTCATCCTGCGAGAGCCTGTCTTTCTTATATTCTAAGAGAATAGTATCATTGGCTGATTGAGGTTTTAACTGCATCAGCCCGGTAGAGCCTGATTTGTTAGCAGCATCTTTAACTCCGCCACTCTCAGCAAAAATGATTGAAATAATAATGGCAGCCGGAACATTGGTTAGCGTTTCAGCTTGTTTGATCTCATTAAAAAAATCAGAAGCAATACTGCCAAGCTTTTTCTTAATAGACGGAATATCCGTAGTAGGGTAATATCCCTGGTCGGTAAAGGGAAGGGTGAGTTCAAGATTTGCCATGATTATTTAAGTTTTTTCCTGTAAATAGTCAGTTTACGGGTCTGTTTAGCCTGCTTTGTTGCTTTTGTATCTGCCGGTAGTTTGGCTGAATTATCCTCTTTGGAATAATAATATAGGCCAAGTCCTGACAGGATTACAAGCGGTAATAAGATTTTAGCATTCATTTTAATTAATGATTTCAATGTCCCTGCAATACACGATCTTTGAGTTCGGGTTTTTGGAAGTGATCACCTGTTGAAGTTTACGACGGGAAAATATCCAGAGCCACTTATGGTAACGGTCGCCACGGTAGACAAGCTGTATCAGACTGTCGGTTGAATGAATGGTGACTTTCTGTGTGTCGTTAATAGCAATCCCTTTTACTGAGTAGAACTTGTCCTGGTAATTAAACACTTTTACCTTTACTGTATCCTTGATTATACTGTCTCTCAGGGTACTGACAATCTCCTTATCCTGGTGAACTACCGTTTCAGAGTAATGATTGACAAGCCGGGGACTTACCTTTAAGTTTTCGATCTCCTTTTTTACTTCAGGAAACAAAACACTGACCTCATGGTATTTTAGCTCCATTGCATCAGCTTTAGCAGCCAATAGCTTATTTTTCGTCTGGTAATAGGTGACTGATGTCCGGGAGACTTTGAGGGAATTTTCAAGTCGTGCAATTTCCTTTTCCTTCTTGAAATACAGCCGTGTACTGACTATAGTTGATATGACCAGTAAAAGGAAGATCATGGGTAAAAAATATCTGATTTTCATTGTTTAAGTTTTATTACTTTCATTGTCCATTGTCAATTGTCAATTGTACATTATCATTTCTTGTCATGGTCTTTTGCCAGTATCAGTCCGACTCCTCCGCTGATCCCTATCATTGCTTCTGTCCAGCTAATGTTTTTGACAAACACACTGACAACTGAGGCAATAATGATAAAACCACCAAACATGCTGGTCTTGATGCTTCTTCCTGATTTGTTTTTCCTTGTATCCATAAGTTAAGTAGTTTTTAATTTTCCATTATCAATTGTCCATTGACTTTATGTAGTCTGATCCACAAAAACACTCATTGTAAGATTCTTTGGTGTTCCGCTGACAGATAATACGGTCAGCATAAGTTGATCTCCATCGGTTATGACCAGACTATCAAATGTTTTACTATCCTTTAAAGGTCGGATGTCAATCTCCGCATTCATTATTGAAAAGGTATCCTTGCATGAGTTTGCCACAATAAAGTATTTGTTCTTAAACAGGCTGTCCCATTCCTGTGAGTTTCCGGAACCGGTGAACTGTATTAACTGACCGTTAGTGAAGCCATGATTAGCTGCTGTGACAATACACTTTGCAGAACGTGTGATTGCCGATACGTTTTTACCCCCGGTGACAAAATACCCTGATTTATAATCAGTAGTAAGCTGGGAGGTATCTACATCACCAAAAGTCAGGTAGTTACTGCCACAGCTTAAAGTGGCAATGATATTGGTTCCACTGCTAATTTGGTAAAAACAGACTGCAGGCGTTGCACTCATCCATGAAGGGATGCTGAAAAAAACAGGATTGATGTAATCCGTGTCACCCGAGGCGACACGGATTTCTCCACGTACTGTGAAGTGTACACCAATCCTTTGAACCATTTGACCGACAAGGGCAAGTTTTGATTCGTCATAGGAAGATTTATCATACCAACCATCTGACTTTGGAACCAGCTTGCGGTAGCCGGGTGACGGCTCAGAAGCGGAGCTGACCTCCCTGTGTTCTTTCTGTATAAAAACCTTATTCATTGAAATTTGATAAGATTAGCCTGCTACTACTGCTTTGAATGAACCGGTGGGATAAGCCGGGTTGAAGTTAACGGTGAACCTGTTGGTCGGATCTGTTCCTGCTTTCGTTATGTTTGCCTCGAATTCTTCTTCTGTATTACCGTCAAAAAGCATGATGGACAGATCAGAAAGGGTTTTTCCGAGGTTGTGGATCACATCAAAAGAAGCGGTTGAACCATTGGTTGGTACGGTGATCACCCTCTTAATCGGGAAGTTCACAACGCTGAGAGGGGTAAGGGCTGTACGGTTGTCCGATTTTGCTTCGGCTACAGCCTGGGTAGCCAGCATGGTATAACCCTTTAGAGTTTCAGTAGCCTGTTCCAGGTTGCTCTGGATGATAAACCAGTTAGCACCGACGGTTGCCTGGTTACCTGCAACAGATGCATCCACCGAACAGATAATTGTATCGCCCACATCGACGTTTGCACCTGCTGCACCACCGATTTTACCTGCCACAGTGACCTTGTAGGTATGACCAGCATCGGCAGCCGGGTAGTTTGGATTGGCAGAGCAGTCCAGTCCGCCTTTCAGCACCATAGCATCGTTTGCGCTAAGAACTGCATCGATTGCCGAGCGGACTGCTTTTTCAGTTGCAAAATCAACATCAGTTGCAGTGGCAGCATTGCGGACAGTTGTCTGTACTCCGAAGCCGTCAACAATGGCATCCCCGTTTGCACCTGACCATTTGGGAACTTTACCATCTGTTGATGAAGCGGCCTTCTTGACCTGGGCATCATTGGTCACATTGTTCAGGGAAAGCAAAGATTTTGCCTGTGCGGGAGTCAAATCAGCGGGAGCTGCTGCCCCGGCATTGTTATTCCCCTTGATCGTGTTAGCGGGCATATTGGCCAGCTTCGTGTTGTCCACATTGTTTTTCAGGTAGTCCGTACCTTCAACGGCTGGCCCGGCTACTCCGTTTGCATCAGTCTTGACAAGTCCGGCGCCACCGGCATAGTCTTTTGCAGAGCGATCTGCTCCGGCACTGACAACAAGGGTGTTCTGTGCAGCGGAAGCCGTAGCCCTGGTGATCATGTTTACCACACCGGGAATATCCGCAGAACTTGCAAGGATAATAACCGACGTGCCATTGTAGTACTTGAGTTTGTGATCTGTGATGTTTTCCCAGATCAAACCTTCTGTTAAGGCTGCACCCGATGGGTCTGCTGCCAACTTGTGAATGACTGCATTCTTAAGTTCATTCTTGTTTAAATCTATCGGTAGATAGAATTGTTTTGGATTAATTGCCATAAGTTTAAAGTTTTAAGTGTTAAGTTATTAAGTGTTAAGAAGAATTTAATTCGTAAATCGTAATTTGTAAATCGTCAATTGATAATTATTGTTCCTGACATAACTTCAGAAAAGCCAATGGTGACGGTGTTGTGGTTTATCAGTTGTACATCGGCTTCAACCGGGTTGCCAACTGTGTTCAGTACCCTCACGTTTACCAACCTGTCTTGATTATGTTCAATTTGAATCATTGTTTGATTTTCAAATGGATATTCTAAAGGTGTATTGTTCAGAATGACTTCTTCCCAATTTTGAGGTGTTAGCGGATCGGAGATGTTCACTAATCTGTACATTTTCCCGTCTGATTCTGTACAAACCAGCATGTATAGCTCCAGCCTCTGTGGTTTGATCCCGTCTCTTTCGGTTATATCTGTTACCGTTCTGTATCCTCCTTTGCCCCAGATGGCAAGGTGTGACGGGTACACATCCTCCGACGAATAGGGAACGACCGGGGCTGCTATGTTTACCCCCTGGATTAGTGGCATGGTTCATTAATTGATGATATTGATATTGACACTTGAACCAGTCTGGTAGCCGGTGTTGAATAGTTTGTAAGCCCTTATTATCCCGAATTCATCGGTGATTGTGACATCAGTCATAGTGTAACTTGAGAAATCAAAGCTTCCGTTTTTCACAGACTGCGGGTTACCATACGAGGCAGGGTAAAGGATATATATATACTTTCCACCAGTGCAATTGTAATCGTGGTTTTCTGCTTTTGATGAGGCAAGATGTTTGTCAGAGATTAGTTCTTCTGCATAGTCCTTTTTAATAGTCAACCGGTTAATCAAATCAACAGGTGTCAAAAAGCTTGCTCCATAGTAATTGGCTTGTTTCCAATTTACTGACACGCTTGCCTGTGCTGTTTTTCCTGCTTTATCTGTTACCGTGAGAAGGAATGTCTTGTCTTCATCCTGGACAAGTCGCCCGGCGAATGTCCCAGTCTGGCTGCCCCCTGTCACAGGGATAGATTGTCCGTCTATGTCAATACTGGTAATAGGTTCACTACCTTCTGTCACCGACCAGTATAAATTAACATCCAGGTCAGGATTACCAATTTCCTTTTCTCCGCCTCCAATAAGTAAAGCCACCGGAGGCTTACCGGGATAGAAATAACCTTCCAGGAACTCTGACACTGTTTTTCCACCTATCGTAACAACCGGTATCCCCGAACGTGTCGTTGGGCGGTCACTGTCAAAATCTGCGCTGTCATCAATTTTTATTACAATTTCCATTTTAGTTTATTTTAATTTGTTATACAGATATCTTGCTCCAAATCCTATTAAAATCAGCCCTCCGATGCTTAACTCGTACTTTTTTTTTCCACAATAAATTGTAGCAGGGCAGCCGGTACTCTTTTTAACAGGTATTGTTTGAACTCTGCAACACTGATCTTTCCGTCCTGGTTAAAATCAATGGCTGAGTTTTGTTTTGCCACAGCCTGTGCCGGTATGCGAGAAGTCTGGAAGATAAAGTCATCGGGTTTACCGATTGCAGCCGGAAAGAATGTAACCAGGTATAGGTCCTGGAAGCTCTTGATCTTACCCGTGTAGCTTTTGAAGTATTGGTACACGTAATCAAGTTGTTCAACGGCGCTCATGCCATACAGATCACTGTTTGAAGTGCCCATTCCTTTGGCCGTATCAGGCATGAACTGCAAAAGACCGGTTGCCCGGTTATTGCAACGTGTCAGATCATCGTCCGGGTCACCGGGTTGTTTGTTTACAGCCTGTGCATTCAGGGAACTCTCCATGTACATGACCATCATCAGCCAGTCAGGGTTGATTGATAGCAGGTTGCAGATATTGCTGACCTTGGCTTCAAATTCCGAGGAGTTTTCTCCTTTGTTTGTTTTAAGATTATCAATTAGTATCATAATTATTAATGTGAATGGTGAATGGTGAATTAGTTATTTCTGTTTTTTGCAAGACTTAATATTTTTCCGGCAGCAAATATTCCAAGTCCGCCAAGAATCAGGGTTTTCATAGGAAGACCAAAAAAGCTAAACTCCTGGTCAACTTTCCCCTGGTTATAGGCATCGTCCACCTGCTTATTAAGATCATCTTTTATCTTTTGTGCCTGTTCGGGTGATACCTTTGACAGAGCCTGTTCAAGATCGGCACTGACTTTCAGGTCAACCACCGAATCTTCATAATCCGGTTTGAAAGCATAATAAATGGTAACTGCCAGTCCAAGGGCAACAACTGCCCCGATAGCAATAGGGATCAAAATTGGCGTTCCTATGCTGTCAACCATCCGGCTCCACTTATCAGCCAGCCATTCGTATCCTTTTTTTAGTCCGTCCTGCCACTTGATCAGGGTAGAATCTTTAAGTTTCTGTTGCCGTTTTGAGTACCTGGCAGTTAAATCGTTCAGTTTTGTTTCATGACTGCTCATATCTTTGCCCTGCTTTTTCAGCCGGTCAATCATCTCGGCAGATTTTAGCATGGAGTGATAGGTCTGATTGTCATTTTTTACCAGGTTCTCAAGCAGTGACCCGGCCTCCTTATCATCTACCTTATCATTGGGAGAATCAGGTGGCGGATCAGTAAGGCGCACAACATCCTCACGCATGTAGCCATAGCTTTTGCCATTGATAGTCTGGTATAGGTTTACTTGTAACCAGTTGCCATCATCCATTGCCAGGTAAGCGCCGGATGTCCTGCCTGCTGCCTGGTTCCCGCTGACAGCGGTCACCAGCTCGCTTGATTGCGAAGGCAGGCTGCGGACATTGGATGTGCCTGATTTGGCATAAGCCAGCTTATTAGTATATTTCTTATCAAAGCTCATCCGAAAAATAATTTTGCCCTTTGAATAATGGAAGGTCTTTCCGTTACGATCTTTGCCAGAGATATAAGATCTCCTGTGGTCAATGCTGCTTTTATATCTTCCATTGCAGCAAGGATTTTCTTTGCCTCATCAATAGTAGGGGCATCAATATTTACTTTTAACTCGTGGACCATCATTGTTTTTGTGTTTTAAGTTCCTTTAAATAATTAATGATTTTAAGGGACAGGCTTTTGTCCTGCTCAATATCCGAAAGGATATCATAGATTTCTTTGAGTGTATTATCAGGTAGTCCTTTCAAAAATTCCCTGATAAGGTCACAGCATTCATTTCTTTGTTTTTCTTCCGGTGTTTCAGCTTTTTCTTCGACCATACCAGAGCGATCCTCTCTTTTTGGGGGTAATGCCTCCTGGCATTTTTCGTAACCTATGCCCATCAATCCTGATAGTTTCTTGCTTATTTCAGTTTTTGACAGGCCTATTCCTTCCAGGAAATCACCGACTATTCCGGCATAAAAGCTCAATGTGTTTTTTGCATCGATCTGCTCAGTAAGGCCGGCAACCGTCTTTGTAAGGGCATCAATAGTTTCTTCCGCCTCTGAAAGTTCTTTGGTCTGATCCTTTAACCGATCAGCCATTTCGGAAAACTGTCGCTCTTTTTCTATTTCCTGCAACTTACGTTCGACAAGCGAATTCACCTCTGCCTCACCAAATCCTTTGAACTGTGGCTCTTCTACCTTGATTACCGGTTCAGGATCAGTTTTTTTTAAGTCGATTACCCTCCAATCGAAACGCTTGTTTAAATTCTTTGCATCAAAGAAATCAACACGGATTGTATCAACCTCCCTGCTTTGCAGTTTCAGGTAATTCCTGACAAGGGCGCAGAACTTATCCTGGCTCACTTTATCGGCAATTGACTCTATCTTTTTTTCACCATTTAAAAATGTTGCAAAAAGCAGTATCTTCATGCCTTCATCTTCTTCGTGCATCAGAGCTTTTGCTACGATTTTTTTCAGATCGTTATCCAATAATTCCTGATTGTATTCCATAATTATAAAGGTTGTACCTGTATGAAAATAAATTCCTGTGCAATGTCTGGGTTGCTTGTCTCAATGTCAATGTTCCCGGTAAAATCACGGGATAGCAACTCGCTGTCCCCTTTTTTGTAAGTTGTAATGCAGTTATCTGAATAAATCGTGGCAGTGTCTTCAATGGTCATGCTGCGCACGAAATAGAGTTCGTTGAATGCCTGCAAACGAATGAAACCTCCTTCGACCGTCACCTTCTTTTCTTCCCAGTGAAAGCGGTCCGTGGAAAATACCTCCCTGATGCGCTGGCTGATATATTCCTGCAGGACATTGAAATCATTGATATGGATACTGATTTCCATTATTTCTTCAGGAATTTAAGGTAAATTGTAAGGCGGTATGGTACGAAGTCTCTTTTTTCAGCCAGTGTGGATAAGTCCCGGTAAAACCCGGTCATGATATTTCTATTATTGATTGGTTCATTTAATGGCAGAAACTTAACTGGGCAGGGTGGTAAATCTTTCGTATATCCGACATGGTAGTTGACCGGGTGCAGGTGGCGATTACAAAATTCAAGGCTGATCTCCCCGACATGCTCAATATCCGAATCAAAGTTCCCTTGAGCGGAAAAATGAACCCCGGTCAGCTTGCAAAGACTGGTAGGCAGTTTTTCCCTGATCTCGATTACCTGGCCTATAGAAATTACCTGGTAAGGGATTGCAATTCGTTTCTTTACTCGCAGCATTGGTTTGGTTTTTTAACAGTGGGAGGGTTCTTTAACTTGAGATAAAGCACAGCATCATAGGGAAAGGTAACCCCGTCGGTAAATCCACCATCCACGTACTTTATCTCCACTTTACTATCGGCTGCATTGACAAACTCATCCTGGTCAAACTCGAAGTACTCGTTTATTTTTGCAGATTGGTTGCAGAAAAGCAGTTTGGTTTCATATTCGTCCGGAAAGATTTCTTCCTCGTCAATCCTCAGTCCGATGGTACTTGCAAAGTGGTGACGGTCATCAGAAATGCTGACACGCAGTCCCCTGACTTCAGCAAACAGCATGTTGGTGTTTGCCGAGACTTTGACCGATTGACCGGCAGAAGTGACACGTATCTTGATGGGCTGGTATTTTGTGTTCATTGTAGCAATAGATTTAAAGTTCCTGAAATAAGGGAAGGGAGATATATTTCAATCTCCCGTTCCCTCTGGCAGTCAGGAAAATTAATATTTGGTAACAGAAGTGCCCATAAGTATAGCCTTCAGGAAGAAGTTTGCAGGGGTATTAGTTCCCCATTCGATGTTCATTTCCATGGCCTGCTGGTCAAAGATCATCTTCGGGTTGTCAAGTGTAAAGCAGCCTTTACGTGCTTTCATATCCGTTGTGTTGAATACTTCGCATGACATAGCCGGGATAATGGTCGTCCCGTTGGCACGGAATTCAAACTCACCGTTACGGATAATTTCCGGGATAATGTCGAAATTGACATCGAAAATGGTCTGCGTACCGGTTGCTGTACCTGCAAGCAGAATGATCGAGTGAAGCAGCATGATATTGCCTTTTTCAAGCTTTGCACTTGAGATGTTTGACACGCCAACAACCTTGTTGTCATCGTCACGCAGCATCTTTGCAATTTTGCTCAGGGAGATGTTCTTTGAAAGGTAAATTGCCACATTAACGGCCTGTAGCGCCTTGCTGGCAATTCCGGCCTGTGTCTCACGGGGTAGCATCGGTATGCGTTTTTCGAACTCACCACGGGAGTTGTTCGAAGGTATAACGGTAATGGGTTTTTGTTGGGACTGTATCTTTTTAAGAAATTTTTTACGGTCAGCAACAGGGGCAGCTTCAAGAGCTCCCAGAAGTTCTTCTTCATTCACTGCTCCAAGCAGGTTGTATTCGCTTAATGCGATTTCTCCTAATGTTATCATTTGTGTATTTGTTAATTGGTTAATAATTTGATTTTTCGTTGAGACGCACAGCCGTGCGTCAGTACATTTTCCTGATACTTGATACCTGATACTTGATACTATAGTATTTCTGCATCCTGGAAATCATCATTTCCGGCAATTCCTTCCACAGAGGGTTGTTCAGGCTGTGAGGCTGAGTTTTCAGGAAGTTGGGGAAGATCGGGGCGGTACTTTTCGATGGAGAGGGTAAGGGGTTCACGGTTATCTGTACCAATCCCTCTGTTTGTATTACCCAACCCGGATAGCAACTCCTTTTTAAGAATCACTCTTACTCCACTTGCAACTCCCGATATTGCTACACCGGTTGCTACCATCTTAATGTTTTTATCCTTTACCAGGATAGTAGCTCCGGCCCCGGCTGCAAGCAGTACGGCAGGTTTAACAAGAGATTTAAACTGGAAACCGGTGACTGTTTCATCCACAGGCACAACCTTGTCAATCAGTTTGCCTGCAAAGTTTCCCCCGATTATTCCTGCAATGATCAGGGCAGGGGCTTTTAGTTCTTCTAAAATTGTTTTTAATTTCGGTGATGTCATGTTATTAGTTTTTAATAGGTTAATAATCTGGTTTATTGTGATTATTTGAGTGTTACACTTTTGATGATCTTCTCTGATTTTTTATGGGATTCCTTTAAGTTTTTCCTTGTTTTTTCAACTCCTGAAAGTGATGGCTTCTTTTTGCCTTTTTTCACAAGGGATGAAATTCCCCATATCCCAAGTCCGGCTGCTCCGATAATTAGTAATGGTTTTAAGAAACTTCCGGTTTTACCTATTTCCTGTTCTGATGTTGCCTGAGAATCGGTAGAAGATTCAGCAGGTAAATCTGCCGGTTTCCCTGGATCAGTTGATGAAGGATTATCCCCGGTAGTTTTTGCAGGTTCTGTGCCAGGTGTTTGCGATTGTGATTGCAGGTCGTTAATGACATTATTGGCTGCATCCTTATGAACAAGTCCTGAATCAGCAAGTACTTTCAGTGTCAGGATAATTAATGGAGACGCTGCAGCAACTGAAGCAGCAAGTACAAACCCAAGATTACCTGTTCCGCTAATTCCTTTTGCTTTACCGTTAAGAATAGCACTTCTTAGTTTGCTGCGCTGTCCTTGCAATTTATCAGCGAACATTTTCTCGACTTTGTCAAGGGCTGATTTTGATTTTTTCCAGTCCTCTGAGCTGATCCTTTTTGCTTTTGCCTGTTGCTCGGTTGCATAGCCCCATTTCAGTTTGGATGCCATACTGCCAATGTCAAGTTTCATGGCAAGCAAATATGCGGACCTAACAGCAATGGATGCAGGGTTAAAACGAATGAATGCCTGTCCGCCTTTCTTGACTGCCTCACCGACCTTATTAAAGAAACCTTTGAGTTTTTTCTTGAGACTTCCCAGGGAAGAAGCCAATTCAGCGCCGGATAGTCCGTCAAGTTCCTGCCAGTCATCATCCAGACCGGACAGGTCAAGGTTCTCATCGGTTTGTGAAAGTCCGTTCTTTTTGTTCCAGTCGTCCTCGTTTTTGGCAAGGTTTTCGAGTGCCTTGTCACGGTTTGGTGTGTTCCATGCACCAATGGCATAATCAAGCATTTGGATAAAAGCAGGCGGGTAATCCACACTTGCTATCATTTTTGGATTAGAAGCCACCAGTTTCCTGTTCTTTACAAGGTAGCTGTAAATAGCTTTCAGACGTTCTTCTTCCGAGGTGTCGCCAATGTTATTTATTCCTTCCAGGTCACGGGCAAAGACCACATCATTAAACATGGTATCATCCCCTGTACCTGAAAGTACTGCAATGTCTATTCCTGCTAAGTGAGCGGAACCGGAGTTAATGTTCATAGGAAAATCTTTTTTTTGTGAATAAGGTTTTTCGTAGTTAAATCTTGAAAGTACGCAGTCAATAGTGTAATATGAACCGGACTCAGGGATGGGCACAACCACGTACACGTGCTGCCAGGTGTTCTGGTCATATTTGGTGATACGAAAAGTGTGCGGGATTTGAAGGTTAAGTAGTATGGTTGAAACAAAAATGGAAAAACAGTCGCAGTCAATGCCCAGGGAGCGTTCCTGCCAAGAGCGTGCAGGGCGGCGCAGTTGTTCCATCCCCTTTTTATCGAGCCGGTATTGTATATGGTTATAAAGGAAGTCCCAGATGTTATCGCAGGTCTGGCGAAGTGAACTAGCTTTGAGTTGTGGAGCCAGTTTTTCAGTGTCGGCCTTGTATTTCCAGGCTACCTGTTTCATCAGGTCAACCGTTTTATCAGCGTCTCCGTCCCTGATCATTATCCTATCCTTATCCTCTGGTTTAGGGAATAACTGATCGAAACGGTCGCCCTTTTTGATTGGCCGGTAACCGGAAGTGATATTACCAATATGGAAAAGTTCGCTCATCTTTTTTAGCGGGTGTTTTTGTTCTTATATACATGGTCTATGGCCATTTTCAGTCCATAGCCCACAATGGCAGATACAGCAGCATACAGAGCCACTTCACCGATATGAGCAAGGGTGATCTCCGTTATGATCATATTTGATGAAAAGGCTTTTGCCAGCCCTCCGAAGATTCCGGAGCCGGTCGTTACCAGTAGGTTTATTTCTTTTTTCAGCATCGTCATTTGTCTTTAAAAATATTTCGGGACAAATATCTGATGGCAAAAAACTGCACAGTCCTTAAAGTGCCCTGAACGTACCTGAACGAACCTAAAAAGTACTAAAAAGCATTGAACGTACTTAAAAGTCATTGAACGTACTTAAACAGTACTGAAAAAATAGTAAATATTTGATATGATGATATTTACAAGGTAAAATCGAGAAGAAACTAATACCATATAAAATAACATATAAAATTTATGCCCAAATACTTGCGTAATTGCCTGAAAAATTTATACTTTTGTTTTAAGAAATATGGCCGGATAGTTTCCTTGTTAGACCCGGATATGGGACTGACGGGGCGAAGCTGTAGAAAAGGTTGAAAAATCAAGGGAAATGGATGCCAGAATTAATCGAGGTTTCAAACATCTAATTTATAAACCCGATTGATTGAGAAAATAAGATTACTGCAGATACCTGTAAAATTTGGGGAATTTACGACAGCCAATATATGAAATATTTACGACAAAGTTCAGAAAGCGAATTGTTGGGCAACATTAAATGAATACCAATATGACAACAGAAATTTTAAATATTATTAAATCAAATGTTTTCAGACAATGGCTATCTAATGAAGATGAATTGTCAAATTTTGTAAATGGAAACCATAGAAAAAGAGAATTATTAATACGAGATAAATTGTTCGATGAATTGGAAAGGAATTTTCCTGGAAGATTTAAAAAAGAGCAAAATTATCGGGACTTGATTGATTTAAAAACAGAATCAATTTGCGAATTAGGACATTCAGGAATGTTTCAAAATCCTCATTTCGTAGCAAGAAAATGTATAAGTGATTATTATAAAAGAAAAATAAGACAGCAAGATAGCAGAAATTTTATTTCTCTTCAAATACTTACTGATATTAAGAAATACCAAGGGACTATTAAATATCAAAGTATGGTTGATACACTTAATAATAATCGAAGCTGGAAATATGGAAACAGAAAAAATAGAATTTGTGTAATAAATCAAGATTATACTTTGATTGGCAATTTTCACCTAAGTCAACCGATGAATATATCAGCAAGTATATATGAGATTGACCTATATTATTTGATTTCTGGACCATTAAATTTGAATTGGAGTAGATTAAGAAATAGCTATAATCCTAAAGAAATAGATTTATCAAGAATAAAATAAACTGTTTATCTTCTTAACACTTGAAAACTATCATAAATGGTTGGTATATATTGGAATATAATTGAATATTGCGAATTGATAAAAAAACGCACCATGTGCATCATATTCTGCGATATACCTAAATTCGACATATTATAAACAAATAAAGGGTTAAAAAATATTAACGTTGCCCAACAAACCGCTATATTCCACAGGGGTTTTAGAAGGAATGCAGGGTGTATCGCCCGCCCGGAGGACGATTCTGAATAATGAACATAGCATCCCCGTAATCCCCTGCGGCACATAGCGGCAGGCGTTATGGGCAATATGATCAATACAATGTAATAATTATTTAATGAAGTAATTTATGAAAACAAAAAACTCCATGATTCCGAGTTCAAGAAATGAACTTCCGACCAATCCAATATTTGATGCATATAATAACCTTATTATAGACTTAACATCAGACTTTAATTCACATCATGATGTTAAAGTTTTATTTGATGATGGATTATTTACATATCAGCTTACCCTTGGACAAAAAAATTTCTTTGAAAACCTTTATGTTGTTGGGAAAGATGATAGCTTTGTATTTATTCCAGAGAATGTAAAAATGATTTACCCAGAACTATCCGATTTAAGAATAGGAAAAAATGAATGGCAATTAATTGATTTTGTGACTAGTGAAAATTTTGAAATGACTAGACTTGTATCTATTATAACACCAATAGGCAGAGGAAAGACTACACTTTTAAGTTACACTTTTCTCTACTTACGTGAAATGGTGCCAAATCTTAAAAAACGCGTTATTCCTATAGCTATTAATTGCCATGGAATTAAAGCGCCACTAAATGATAGAGTTTATAAAAATGAAACTTTTGATTTCCTTCTAACGAGTGTTTTTAAACCAGCTTTATTAAAAATAATTGATCAGTTTATAAAAATCACAGATAATGCATTTTGGGATTGGTATTGCGAAAATTATCAAACCACATATGGGCATAAATTACATAGTTATAACGATGCATTAAATGAGGTTACTACTGATCAAGAAAAAGATTTCTACAGATCTCAAATATTTCAATTAAAAAATGAGGAACAAGATAAGGAAGAATACTTATATTCAGCTATAGAATATGTTAAAAAAACATATAAAAAGGAAATTGTATTCATTTTTGATAATATGGACTTTTTATCGATAAATAGTATCCAATTTTTAATAGAATTTGTAGAGAGGATTAAGGGAAAAACATCATTAAAATTTATTCTAACATTACGTGAAATTACGAGCAGAAAAGTAAGTGAAGCTTTTAGAGGGACTCTTTTTGAAACTATGCTGGATTGGGTCCCTGTAAATAGCATTGAGGTGATGAATAGAAGATGCAATTTATTAAATGAATCTTTAGTAAGTGAGGCCGAACGTAATCCTATAGTTATTAGAAATATAAAAATATTTGTTTCAAATGTCAAAGAATTAATATTGGGTTTGACAAGTGCAATAAGTAACTCAACAGATTTAATTGAGTTATTTGCTAATAATAATATGAGGAATGAATTGCAATTATTTAGAATTATTTTGAAATCAGGATTGCTTCCCGAATGGTCTCTAAACACAGTTCTTTTTCAATTTTCTGACGAAATTCAAGAAATCAAAAAAATACCAACCTATATTGTTTTGGAATCTATTGTTACAAATAATTATGGAACTTACATTGATTCAAAAAAAAGAGCAGTTCCCGGATTGATTAATATACTTTCCACGAACAAAACACCTGAGATACTTGACTTTTTGTATTTATTAGTGCTTTCAGATCTAATGAAACATGATAACAACGATATATTGGTAAAGAATATAAATAACAGACTTTTCCATTTGTTAAATTGCTGTGATAGAGAAATATTTGATGAGTCATTTTATGATATTATTACTTCACTTCTAAATGCTGGACTTCTTGTTTCATCAGAAGTATATGAGATTTCGGCATCTGACAATGTAAGAACAGATGTTAAATACATTAACATATCTGATTTGGGTAGATTTTATATGAATAATTTAATTTATAACTATAATTATATAGTTTTCGTCAAAGATAACATTAATCTTAAAGAAATTAATTTCGAAGGAACAATTGAGACCCGTATAATAAGCTATAGTGAGAATAGATTTAATAGACAGAAATATACTAGGTTAAATTTGATAAACCTTACTCGTTTCTTTGATGAATTTGTAAAAAAGGAACTTGAATTTTTAACACATATTAAGTCCCAAGAAAAACTTCTTCAATACTTTGATTTTTACTCATCTGTGAATAAATCTTTATATACTGTAAAAATGATTGATTCGATAATACGGTTTTTCGATAATGAGAGATTTGGAAATTCTGATGTTCTTGATGAATTAAAAAGTCAAAAGAAGACGATAAATATCGAGTTTTATAAATTATTACAGAATTAATATAAATATGGAAAGAATCAAATGCTTAACAAAGAAATGCCATTACTATCGAGAAATTGATTATAATGAAGATAAAAGACTGGGGTATAAACATAAATGTCTTATGGGTTATTTCAATATTGTTAATGAAGGTGAGACCTACCCTTCCTACGCATCTGAAGAGGATGGTCTTATAATCTATAGAGATGATCACTTATCAAATTATTGGAGTAAACGAAAATATTGTAGGAAAGACTGGGATTCATTCTATTCAAAATTATTGCCAAATATATTTGCAGGATTAGCTATTATTATTTCTCTTCTTGTATTATTCTCTGAATATAACAAAAAAAGAGCTGAAAAGAAAGATACTTTTTTGTCTATTAAGCAAAAACAGGAAGTTGAGAGTATTATTGTTGCAAAATTGATGCAACTGACTGTCGTTAACACAGAACAACTGAAAAAGACTGATTTAATTATTGAGCTATTTCGCCTTGATAGCGTTACTTCAATTGGAATTAAAAATAGAAAAATACCACCCATAACGAGCATGCATCAGCCATAATATCAACAAAGTAACTCTTAGCAAAGGTTTGAATTTTACGGCTTATGCAGGCAAAGCGTTATATGAAATTGCAAAATAAATGACATTCCTCTGAAATCGTTCCCCTCGGCTAAGTCACTCTGATTATCACCTGCGGTATCATGAACAGTGAATCGGCGGTTAAAAATTCAGTCCTTCATCAGTTTGTGAGATCTTCTTACTTATCGTTTTTCGTTAGTTTTGCTTGTTAGCACTGACTAATATGATCTCTGCTGACTTTTTGGCTAATAGAAACCTAATCTATTCCAAGACCTCCCCCGGTAAGACAAATGTCCTTCGGTTATTCCCAACTGCATTTACATTTTGCGTTTCGGCTTTTGTTTCCTGGACGTCAGTATGATGTGTTACCTTATCCGATTTAACATGCCTGGAACATTACGTGGCTTGACGCAAACAACAAAAACGGTGAAGAAATGAAGAACAAAATCGGTTCATTTCTCGTATCATATATTTTCTGTAATTTAGCTGTTTAAAAAGTTTTTTTTCATTCACCAATGCATTTATTTTTTTAAATCTATAAATATGAAAAAAATATCAGAACTTAACCTTGGATTTATTGATGCAGAAAATTATCAAGGCCTGGAAAATAAGGAACTTTTTAATAGGATATTTGTGAAAAATAAGTATTTGGATAGAATATTTTTACCTCATAATTATTTTCTTATTGGTGATAAAGGAACAGGTAAAACTGCATATGCTATATTTTTGACAAATAATCATTATAATAATACAAAATCCGATACAAAATTCATAAGAGAAACAGATTATGAGAAATTTATTACTTTGAAAAGAGAGAAACATTTACAGTTATCTGATTATACCAGTATTTGGAAGGTAATTATATTATTGCTGTTATCAAACAGTCTTACTAAGGAAGAATTGGATTATTATCCATTCAATAAGGGAACAAAGATGAAGATCCTATTATCAGCTATCAATGAATATTATTCAAGTGCTTTTTCACCAGAAATTATTTATGCTTTAAATTTCATTGAAAATAATAAGATTGCTGCTGAGTTGATTTCAAAATACCTTAAAGTAGGGGAAGAACAAAGTCAAAGTACGTCTTTTCAGGAATCAAAATTTCAAGTTAATTTGTTGTACATAGAAAAGAAATTCATTGAAGCCATTTCAAACATAAAATTGAAAAATAATCATTTTCTTTTTATCGACGGGATAGATGTTAGACCAGGTGAAATATTATTTTCTGATTATCTTGAATGTGTGAAAGGTTTGGCAAATGCAGTGTGGAGTTTAAATGCTGATTTTTTTACAAAAATTAAAGATTCTACAGGAAGATTTAAAGTCATTTTATTACTTAGACCTGATATCTATTATTCACTTAGTTTGCAAAATTCGACTAATAAACTTAGAGATAATTCTGTATACCTAGATTGGAGAACCACTTATCCTGAATATAGGGATTCTGAATTATTCTGTCTTGCGGATAAATTGCTTAATGCTCAACAAAATAAGACTACTTCAATTGGTAAAGCATGGGATCATTATGTTCCTTGGTGTGGCAAATCTACTTTTCGTGAAAGAGAATATGATCCTTCCTTTTATAAGTTTTTACAGCTTTCTTATTCGCGTCCTAGAGATATAATTACTATGTTACAAATTTTGCAAAGTATTTTTATTCAAAAAAACCATAAGGAAAATGAAGTTTTTCAAGAATCTGATTTTGACAGCCATGATTTTCAGAATCAATATTCACAGTATTTGATGGGAGGGATAAGAGACCAACTTTCTTTTTATTATACTAATAGTGATTTTGAATTGTTTCTAAAATTTTTCCAATTTCTAAATGGGAAAGTGGAATTTGATTATGATGAATATATAGTCGCATACAAAAAATTCGAAGCATTTTTATTTGATAATTGTAAAAATGATATCCCTGAATTTGTTGAATCAGCTGACGGGTTTTTACAGTTTTTATATGTTACAAATATGATTTGCTATTATGAAGAATTATTAAACGGTAATCCTATGTTTCATTTTTGTTATAAAGAAAGAAATTTTGCTAATATTTCTCCAAAAGTTAAATCTCATGAGCATTATAGAATTCATTACGGTTTAGCAAAAGAATTAAATCTTGGTAGAAGTATAAAATAATATCAAATATATTTTTAACTCTAAACTTCATTTCCTTTAAATCTAAGGAATTAATAAAAAATCAACTACAAATGTAGTGAGTGGTTGACGGTCAGGTGACTGACAATGTACATCAGATAGGGGGATCAAAATGTCTAATTAACACCTTCACCTGTTTAGGAGTAAAGTATTTTTGCCCTTTCTTCCAGCCGGTCCTTGTCAGTTTTGAAAATAGATGGTGACTGCGGTATATCCATTTAGTAAAAGTATGGGAGGCAGACATTTTTGAGACATTGGGGAAATAAAGTTGGGCTAATTCGCCAAACCCATATGTTCTGATTTCAAAATCTTGTGTCTTCATAAGCAGATATATTTAAAACCAAGTAGTTATTTTATAGATTCCAGGAGAAAGCCATGATTTTTATGGCTTTCTCTATTTTATAAGTAGTTGGATCATAATTTGAGATATAAAATGACTGATAATCATGATTATAAACTTGTGGCAAATTTTTGTTGAAGTTTCGACATATCCCTGGCTACCTTCTTGTCCAGGAGCCGGGCATAAACCTGGGTCATTTTTATGGAGCTATGGCCAAGCATTTTTGAGACACTTTCAATAGGAATATCGTTATTAAGTGTCACTGTTGTCGCAAAGGTATGACGTGCCATATGCGTTGTCATTTTTTTCCTGATTCCACACATATCAGCAATCTCCCTCAGATAGGCATTCAGTTTTTGGTTGGAATACACCGGTAATAAAACATGGTGGTTTACACAGTGTGGATTGTCTTTGTACTTTTCTACAATTTCCATAGCAGGGGGTAGGAGAGGGATGTGACTGGGATTGTCGGTCTTTGTCCGTTTAGTGTGTATCCAATAATTTCCATCTGTAGCCTGTACCAGGTTATCAGGGGTCAGTTTTTTAAGATCAGAATAGGCAAGTCCAGTAAAACATCCAAACAGAAATGTATCCTTCACATTCTCTAACCTTTCTATCTGAAAGTCCTTCTTTATAATCGTATTCAATTCGTCTTCCGTTAAAAAATCCTTTTCGACTTTCCTTAATTTGAACTTTAATTCGGCAAATGGGTCTTTTGAAATCCAGCCTTTGGCTTGTGCCAACCTTATTATCTTCTTGAAATTCTTAATGTATTTCATGGTTGTATTATGCCCGCAATTCCTGTCAGTTTTTAGGTATAGCTCAAACCCCGATAAGAATTCATGATCAATATCTTCTACAGGAATATCTTCCTTCCGGTACTTTTTCTTTATATAATCCTGCACATGCATCAGGCTGGTTTCATAACGTTGCAAGGTTGCCGGGGCAAAATCCTTCCCGACTAAGAGTTTTACCTGATTGTTATGCTCATGGAATAAGGAAATGATGAGCTTTTCGTGTGATTTTCCGAGATAAGATTCCTTAATTGCACTTGGAGTAACCTCCTTTCTTGAATCAATTAAGCGATTGAGATGTTCATTCAAATCGAATTGTGTTCGCTGTATGCACCGGTTGATTTCTTTTGCCTCTTTTAAGTTTCCAATTGCTGCTTGCTTTTCAGGACACCAAAGCTCCGGCTGGATGGATTTGAAAATTGAAAACTCAGCATCCTGGCTGCCAATTCTGATTCTTGCAAAAATTGGTGCTTCACCGTTTTTGAGAAGTTTGGTTCTTTTAATGATGAACCTGATCAAGACATTTTTCCTGTTCGACATTTTTTAACCTTTTAAATAGTTTGTAAAAAAGATCAAAACAGTGAAGTATGAAAAATGTAAATCGAAGCAAATTGGTGCAATCGAAGCTTTTTTAGGTGGACTTGGCTCAGATTTTTTTTAGTCCACCTGATTCGCCACCAGAACCTTGCGCTTATTTGCTTTTATTTGCTTCGATCTCTTTTTGAAAACTCGCAGAATAACAGCATTTTGCGTCAATTTGCTTCGTTTTGCTTTGATAATCAGCGGAGAGGGGGGGATTCGAACCCCCGGTACCCTTTCGAGTACGACAGTTTAGCAAACTGTTGGATTAAGCCACTCTCCCACCTCTCCTGATAATTCTTTGTCAAATTATTACTTATAGCCTAGTCTCTTGAATATGATTCAGACTAAAACTAAGACTAAGACTAAGATTAATACTAAAACGCTGTCTATGATTCCTTTTTCAATCAGTCATCATATTCGTCTTTTCGGATAATCTCTGATAACAGGTTACTGAAAAGAGCCGCAAAAATAGAACTTCTCCTGATTTATGCAAAAATAATATTTCAAATTCGGTAGGCAATAGGCAATAGGCAATAGGCAATAGGCAGTAAGCAGTAAGCAGTAAGCAGTAAGCAGTAGAACTATATGCATTTAACAATTCCGTAAAGTTTCAATACTCAAAGTTAAAAGTGACAAGTCACAAGTCACAAGTCACTCAGTGTCAGGTATCAGGATACTTAATCGCTTAGTTCGCCTCGTCGCCCTGTCTTTTAGTCTCTTCGTCCCTTAGTCTCTCAGTCCCTCAGTCCCTCAGTCTTTCAACAATTCAGGGCGTAAAAGCTTAGTCCGTTCAATTGCCTGCTCAAACTGCCATTTGGCAATTTCTTTAGTATTCCCCGACAGTAGTATTTCCGGTACTTTCCATCCATTGTAATCAGCCGGCCTGGTGTATACCGGCGGCGCCAGTAGGTCATCCTGGAAAGAGTCGGACAGGGCAGAGGTTTCATCTGAAATAGCTCCCGGAAGTATCCTAACTATGCTGTCGATGATTATGGCAGCAGCTAATTCTCCCCCTGAAATCACATAATTGCCAATGGATAACTCCAAATCCACAAGATGATCACGTACTCTTTGATCTACTCCCTTATAATGCCCGCATAAGATAATGAGGTTCCCGGTTGTGGAAAGTTTGTTCGCCGTTTTCTGATCTAAAATATTGCCATCTGCACTGGTTAAAATGACTGCATCGTAATGTCTTTCACTTTTCAGTTGTCTTATCGCAAGGTCAATAGGTTCAATGGATAGAACCATTCCGGCTTCACCGCTGAAAGCATAGTCGTCGATCCTGCGGTGCTTGTCGCGGGAGAAATCTCTCAGGTTGTGAACATGTATTTATGTTCTTTTGCCTGGCCCGTTTGATTATGGAATGATTCAAAGGGCTTTCCAGCAATTCAGGAACACCGGTCAGAACATCTATTCTCATGTTTCTTGTATTTTCAAATTAGGCAATAGGCAATAGGCAATAGGCATTAGGCAATAGCATAAGGCATTTGACATAAGACATAAACTTGACTTTATGAACTTTATGAACTTTATGAACTTTATGAACTTTATGAACTTTATGAACTTTATAAACTTTATGAACTAACAACTAACAACTAACGACTATTGCCTATTGCCTATTGCCTAATGCCTAATGCCTAATGCCTATTGCCTGATTCTTCCTCAAAAATAGCTAAGTTTTTTTTTAATAGGCGATTGTGGATATGGATGAATTGTGTAATTTCGCGGCTTATTATTTTTTGAAGAAGTTTGATTTTTTTTAATAATTTATTTTATCAAAGCGAAAGCTTCTGTGTAACAGATGTGTTATGCAATGATTAATAAATAGTTGTTTAAATTTAAATTTTAACGAATGACTCTGAAGATGAAAATGATTTTCATCCGATAATAATGTTATTTGTTTGTATATATGTCTTACAGCCAGGTAAATATTCCTGGGGTAATTTTAATGTTAATTAATACGCTGATTTATGTCTGAAAATGTTAACTCAAGCAATGAACTGACATCTGCTGAAGCTGGACAGCTTAAAGAAGAAGAAACCAAAGTTGTCAAAAAAGTTGTAAGGAAAAAGCAAAAGAAAGAATCGACAGATGAACCTGCCGTTATTCCTGTATCTGATGTAACAGAAACTGATAGTACCGCATCACAGGATGTGACAGAAGGTAAACTTTCTAAGAAGGACACAAAAAAACGAATGTCAAAGGAAACGGTGACCAAAAAGCCCGTTAAAAAAACTGCAAAAGTAAGTATTCCTAAACCCAGGAAGGAAAAAGCGGTACCGGAAGCCATCACCTCAGACCATGTAGAAACTCCGGAGATTCCTGTTCTTGCTGAAGAAGTACTGCAAGAAACGGTTTCATCCCGGGTACCATTTGAAAAAATGGCTAAAGTTAAGGAAGAAGCAGATATTGCAACATTGCCTGAAATTCAGTCAGTACAGATTGCAGTTGAACCTGCTGAAATCCAGACAAGTACTGTAAGTCTTGTTGACGACAATATTTCGTCCTTAGTGGTTGATGAGCAGATCGTTGAGGTAAAGGGAAAAACGGATATTGCACTATCGCCTGAAACTCCTTCGGAAACGGTTACAGATGAGCCTGAAGTTAAGACCGGACAGGCTGAATTAATCGTATCTGATACAGAGGAAGATGAGGTAATAATCCCTGCTCCGGATCAGGAATTTACTGAGGATGAGGAGGAAATGGAGGTATCTGGTGGTCATGCTGATTATTCCGTGTATGAAAAACCGGAACTTATCGGAATATTACGTGAACTTCTTCAGAATGAATATCATCCCAGCGTAAAGAACAATATAGAGAATATTAAGCTCAATTTTTATAAAAAACACCGTTTTGAAATAGATGAGAAACGCAGGAATTTTGTTGAAAGCGGTCAGCCGGCCGAGCAGTTTGTCATTGAGCCGGATCCGGTTGAAGCAGAATTCAAAGATCTGTATAATGTGTACAAGTCCCTGCGGACCGATTTTAATGAAAAATTAGAATCGGAAAAAGAAGAAAACCTGAAGAAAAAATACAAGATCATTGAAGAAATCAAAGATCTGACAAATAACCAGGAATCGATTAACAGGACCTTTAACGAATTTCGTGATCTGCAACGTCGTTGGCGGGAGATTGGTCTTGTTCCCCAGGCTGAACTTAAAAATCTTTGGGAAACTTACCATTACCATGTTGAGAAATTCTATGATTTTGTAAAAATCAACAGGGAATTGAGGGATTTAGACCTGAAGAAGAACCTGGAAGAAAAAATCAAACTATGTGACAAAGCGGAAGAATTGCTGATTGAACCAAATGTTGTAAGAGCATTCAAGGCTTTGCAGAAATATCATGACCAGTGGCGTGAAATTGGTCCTGTTCCCAACGAAAAGAAAGAGGAAATCTGGGAACGCTTCAGGGAAGTAACCAATATGATCAATAAAAAACACCAGGATTATTTTGAAAGTATCCGAAAGGAACAGGAAAACAACCTGGAAGCCAAAACTCTTCTGTGTGAAAAAGCTGAAGAGATCACTGCTGCAGCAATTGATTCACACAAGGATTGGGAAAAATACACCGCTGAGATCATTGAAATTCAAAAGCTATGGAGAACCATTGGATTTGCAACCAGGAAAGATAATACCAGGATTTACGAACGTTTCCGCACTGCCTGTGACTCATTTTTCTCGGCAAAAAGAGGTTATTACGACGAGAATAAAGAAGAACAGAATAACAATCTCCAGTTTAAAACGGATTTGTGTATACAGGCTGAATCACTGAAAGACAGTACAGACTGGAAAAAGACCACAGAAGATTTCATCAAACTCCAGGAAAAATGGAAGACTATTGGTCCTGTGGCTCGTAAACATTCTGATGTGATATGGAAGAGGTTCCGTGCTGCCTGCAACCATTTCTTTGAAGTAAAGGGAAAGTATTTTTCAAATATTGACGAACAATATGAAGAGAACCTGCGCAAAAAACTGGAAATCATCGAAAAAGTAGAAAAACTGGAACAGTCGGAAAATAGTTCTGATATGCTCGAAATTCTTAAAAATTTCCAGAAAGAGTTTACTGAGATTGGCCATGTACCTATCAGGATGAAGGATAAAGTACAGAAGCAGTTCAGGGAAGCCCTGAACAAACAGTTTGATAATTTACATATTGATGATGTGAAAAGAACTGTTTTCCTGTACAAACAGAAAATGGAAATCATCCCTCAGCCAGGCAGGCCGGTAAGGCAATTCAGGGTGGAAAAAGACAGGATACTCAGCAACATTAAACAACTGGAAACTGACATTGCATTGCTTGAGAACAACATAGGCTTTTTTGCCCGTACTAAAAATGCCGAAGCGCTTATCAATGATGTGAATGCCAAGATTGAAAAAGCACGGAAAAATATTTTGATCGAGAAACAGAAACTAGATATTATTCATAAAATGGAAAACCAGAAACTGTAAGGAATAATCGGTCTGATAATAAGAAAGCATGAGATAATGATTTATGATCCACCTGAGGCGGAATGAATTGTGACTTATTACTTATGCCTTATCACTTATGACTTTATTCTTCAGTCTGAAAAACCTGATGTTACCATTAATCAATAGGTTGCAATGAGATATATTAAATTTGTTTTTGCTATCATATGCCTTCTGCTGGCTTCGGTTGTGTCATGGTCGCAGTCCGGTAATATCAGGGGTTTTGTTTACGACAAAGATGACGGTGAACCTATGATATTTACCAATGTGTACCTCCTGGGAACTACCATCGGAGGCGCAACGGATATTAATGGTTATTTTAATATTTCCAAAATTAAAGAGGGTAGCTATACCCTGGTGGTTAGTTTTATTGGATATGATACACTAAAAGTTCCGGTAAATATAAAACCCAATGAAATAATAACAAAGAAACTTTACCTTGTCAAATCGAGTATTCAGCTGGAGGAATTGGTGGTATCGGCTGAAAAACAGGAGATGAGAACTGAGACTCATACTTCCATTGTAAAGATTTCTCCAAAACAGATGGAACGTTTACCAACTGTTGGTTCTGAACCTGATATTGCCCAGTACCTGCAGATAGTTCCCGGAGTTGTTTTTACCGGTGATCAGGGCGGTCAACTCTACATCAGGGGAGGTACTCCCATCCAGAATAAAGTCTTGCTTGACGGCATGACAGTGTTCAACCCTTTCCATTCAATCGGTCTTTTTTCTGTGTTTGATTCGGATATTATCAAAAATACCGATGTTTATACAGGTGGATTCGGCGCAGAATATGGAGGAGCAATTTCTTCGGTGATGGATATTACAACCCGCGACGGTAATAAAAAACAACTGTCGGGCAAATTCTCAGCTAGTACTTTTGGTTCAAAAATATTGCTGGAAGGACCATTTTCAAAACCGGAAGAGGGTTCACACAGCAGTACATCCTTTATCTTCAGCGGTAAGACTTCTTACCTGGAACAGTCGTCAAAAATATTCTATAATTATATTGACAAGGTGAATGGGCTTCCATTCAATTATACCGACCTTTACGGGAAAATTTCAGTGAATGCGGACAATGGCAGCAAAGTAAACTTTTTCGGTTTCAAGTTTAATGATCATGTCAATTATCCCAATGTATTCGACATGAAATGGAATGAGACCGGTCTGGGTTCAAATGTCGTACTGGTTCCTTCAGGTTCCAATGTGCTGGTAAAGGCAAACATGTCATGGTCAAAATACAGCATCGATTTCAATGAGTTTATCAAACAGTTGACTTCCAATTCTGATCAGTATCAGACACAAATTAACAACAGCGAAATCAGCAATTTTAATTTTGGTCTTGATTTTACCTATTTTCTCGGTAATAACCAGCTTGATTATGGTCTTGCAACTTCAGGATGTACGACACAGTATGTATTCGAAAACTCTATCGGCCGCAGGATAGGAGTGAATGAACCCAAGAGTACTACTGAATTGTCTGGTTATCTCAAGTTTAAATATACTTACGGCAAACTGATTTTTGAACCAAGTTTCCGTCTTGAGTACTATGCTTCGCTGAGTGAAATATCTCCCGAACCAAGGCTGGGTATCAAGTATTTGGTAAATGATAAATTCCGCATCAAATTTGGCGGGGGATTATACAGCCAGAGCGTAATAAGTACGGTTTCTGACAGGGATGTTGTTAACCTTTTCTCCGGTTATATTTCCGAAGTTGATAATCTTCAGGCAAAATTCAACGGTGTATCAGTTAATTCAAACCTGCAGAAATCCGTTCACTCAATACTTGGTTTTGAGTACGACATCAATAATAACCTCAATCTGAATGTGGAAGCATATTACAAATATGATCCGCAACTTATTAATCTGAATAAGAACAAAATATATGATGATACCTATGCCAATATAAGCGTTGACGATTATTATAAGAAGGATTTTATCATAGAACAAGGACATGCATATGGGCTTGATTTCCTGTTAAAATATGATTACAAGCGGGTCTATTTGTGGTTTGTATATTCTTTAGGCTACCTCAAGCATTATGACGGAGTTTATACTTACAACCCGCTTTATGACAGGAGACACAATATCAACCTTGTTGGTTCATACGTATTCGGCCGCGACCTCAACTGGGAATTAAACGCCAGGTGGAATCTCGGATCGGGCTTCCCATTCCTGCAAACTCAGGGCTATTATGAACTTATCCCGTTTTATAATGGAATAAATACACAATACCAGTCATCAAGCGGTGATCTGGGTGTCCTTTATTCTGATATTCAGCACCAGGGCAGGCTTCCATATTACCACCGCCTTGATATGACAATAAAAAGAGATTTCTTTATTACCACCACTTCAACTTTTGAAGTTGTAGTCAGTGTTACCAATGTATATGACCGGAGTAATATATTTTATTATGACCGTATTAAAAATCAACGTGTGAATCAATTGCCTATTTTACCTAGCATTGGACTGAGCCTTACTTTTTGAATAGGTAATAGGCGCTGAGAGACTTAGGGACGAAGAGACTGAGAGACTAAGAGACGAAGTGACTGGATGACAGACATAACTTTACAAACTTTATGAACTTTATAAACTTTACAAACTTTATAAACTCATTGAAAATGATTAATGTATGGTTAAAACAAAGTACATATTCGTAACGGGTGGTGTTACTTCTTCCCTGGGAAAAGGAATAATCTCGGCATCGCTTGCCAAATTACTCCAGGCCCGCGGTTATAAGGTGACAATTCAGAAGCTTGATCCATATATCAACATTGATCCGGGTACTATGAATCCATATGAACACGGTGAATGTTATGTAACCGAGGATGGCGCCGAAACTGACCTTGACCTGGGACATTATGAACGCTTCCTGAATGTTCCTACTTCAAAAAATAATAATGTCACTACTGGTAAGATATATCAGACCGTAATCAATAAAGAACGCCGTGGCGATTACCTCGGCAAAACTGTACAGATCATTCCTCATATTACGGATGAAATTAAAAGAAGGATCAAACTTTTAGGTAGCAAGAATAAATTTGATGTGGTGATCACTGAAATAGGAGGTACGGTAGGCGATATAGAGTCATTACCTTATATTGAAGCTGTCAGGCAGTTGAAATGGGAGATGCAGTCTGATTGTCTTGTCATTCATCTTACCCTGGTTCCCTATTTGCCCGCATCAGGCGAATTAAAGACAAAACCTACCCAGCACTCAGTGAAGATGCTGCTTGAGAACGGGGTTCAGCCAGATGTTCTTGTACTAAGAACACAACGTACGCTTACCATAGATGTGAGAAAAAAAGTTGCTCTGTTCTGCAATGTTGAAATCAGCTCTGTGATTGAATCCATCGATGTTGCGAGTATTTACGAAGTGCCATTGTTAATGAAAAAAGAAAAACTCGACGCAACTGTGTTGACTAAGCTGGGACTGGCACTTAATAATGAACCTGACCTGAAACAATGGACTTTATTCCTGAATAAACTGAAAAACCCGAAAAAACAGGTAAAAATAGGCCTGATTGGCAAATATGTTGAACTGGTTGATGCATACAAATCAATTAACGAGGCATTTGCACATGCCGGGGCAGTGAATGAGTGCAAAGTGGATTTACGTCTGATCAATTCAGAAACCATCAATGAAGATTCTGCCGGTGAGATACTAAAAGAACTGAAAGGTATACTGGTTGCGCCTGGTTTTGGTCACCGCGGCTTTGAAGGTAAGGTTACAGCGATCAGGTATGCAAGAAAAATGAATATCCCGTTTTTCGGGAGCTGCCTCGGAATGCAATGTGCTGTTGTGGAATTCGGACGCGACGTACTGAATCTGCAGGGAGCAGGATCTACTGAAATGGATCATTCATCGCAACACCCGGTGATTGATATAATGGAAGAACAGAAAGGAGTTCTTGAAAAAGGAGGCACCATGAGGCTTGGCGCTTATCCCTGCAAGTTGAAAAAGGATACAAAAGCTATGGCAGCATATGGAAAAACACTGATCACCGAAAGACACCGCCACCGTTTTGAGTTCAATAATTCTTACCTTGAACAGTATGAAAAAGCAGGCATGATTGCCACCGGGATCAATCCTGATTCACAACTGATTGAAATTATGGAAATTCCGTCGCTTAAATGGTTCGTAGGAGTTCAGTTTCATCCCGAATTTAAAAGTACTGTGATGAGCCCTCACCCTTTGTTTGTTTCATTTGTGAAAGCAGCAGCGGAATAAGCTTCAGGCGACCGGGCGAACTAAGCGATGAGGCGACTGTACGATGCGACTGAGTGACGAAGAGACGGGGCGAACTAAGCGATGAGGCGACTGTACAAGGACGCTATTGAGTGACGAAGAGACGGGGCGAACTAAGCGATGAGGCGACTGTACAAGGACGCTATTGAGTGACGAAGAGACGGGGCGAACTAAGCGATGAGGCGACAAAGCGACTAAGTGACTAAGAGACTTGGCGAACTGAGCGAAAGGGCGACTGAGTGACTAAGCGACTTAGGGACTAAGTGACTGAGAGACTGAGAGACGGAATGACAGGCATAACTTTATGAACTTTATGAACTTTACGAACTTTACGAACTTTATAAACTAAAAGATTTTCATGGATAGAAAACAAATATTAGGAATTGTACTGATTTTTCTGATTATCATTGGTTACGGTATTATTAGTCAACCCTCGAAAAAAGAATTGGAAAGAAACAGGCGAATAAGAGACTCAATTGCCACAGTTCTTGCCTCTAAGAAAACGGATACTTTAGAAAAGAAAACAAAGAATACTGCAACTGATACCACAGTATCAATCAAAAATTTACCTGACTCGCTTAAGCAGAAAAAAGCGGTCGGACTCTATGGTGTTTTTGCCGGGGCTGCAACCGGTACCAAACAATTTTATACCCTGGAAAATGAATTAGTCAAGATCAGTATTTCCTCTCTCGGAGGCAGGATATATTCGGTTGAACTGAAGAAATACAAGAACTTTAAGAATGAACCGCTGATATTGTTCGATGGAGATTCCATTGTATTTGGTTTTGATTTCTTTTCCAGCAATAAGCGTATTTCTACCAATGACCTGTACTTTTCAGCTTTACAACCAGCAGATTACAAGACAGATAACAATCAGAAAATCTCCATGAGACTGAATGTAGGCGAGGATAAATATCTTGAATATGTTTACAGCCTTGAGCCGGGCTCCTATATGGTTGGTTTTGATTTCAACCTGCACAACATGAATGATGTGATTGCATCAAACATCAATTACCTGAGCCTGAACTGGAGTTACAGTGTGAAAAACCAGGAGAAAGGCAGACAGTTTGAGCGTGATAACTCATCGATATATTATAAATTCTTTGAAGATGAAGTTAATAACCTGAATGAGCGTTCTGAAAAAGCCCAGGAAAAACTTGTCACACAAATTAAATGGATTGCATTTAAGCAACAGTTTTTTTCTTCAGTGCTTATTGCCGGTCAGTCGTTTTTGAACGGTGAAATTAAGTCGCAGCGCCGGTCTGATACCAATCCTTATCTCAAAGATTATTCTGCACAGCTAAGTATTCCATATGATGGCAGACCTTTGCTTTCATTTCCAATGAAGTTCTATTTCGGCCCCAATTCATACAAGACGCTCAAAAGCTTTAATCTCGATCTCGAAAAGCTGGTTCCTCTCGGCTGGGGAATTTTCGGATGGATAAACCGGTGGGTAGTAATCCCTACTTTTAACCTGCTGGGTTCCTTTATTTCCAACTTTGGAATTATAATTCTGATACTTACTTTATTACTAAAACTGGTTCTGTTTCCTCTCACTTATAAATCCTATTTATCTACAGCCAAAATGAGGGTGTTGAAACCCGAAGTAGATGAGATCAATAAAAAGTTTCCCAAAGAAAAGGCGCTCGAACGACAGCAGGCAGTGATGGCCATGTACAAAAAAGCAGGGGTAAATCCGCTGGGCGGCTGTCTGCCGGTGGCCTTGCAGATGCCTATCCTCATTGCCATGTTCCGCTTTTTCCCTACATCCATCGAATTAAGACACCAGCCCTTCCTGTGGGCCAATGACCTGTCATCCTATGACAGCATTATCAACCTGCCTTTTAACATCCCTTGGTATGGAAACCATGTAAGTCTTTTCTGCCTGCTGATGACTATATCAACCATTATTTACACTCGCATCAGCCAGGGTCAGATGGCTGATACCAGCAGCCAGATGCCCGGTATGAAGTGGATGATGTACTTCTTTCCTGTGATGATGTTGTTCTGGTTCAATAGTTATGCTTCCGGATTGAGTTATTATTATCTTCTTGCCAACCTGATGAGTTTCGGCCAGATGGCCATTATAAAAAGGTTTGTTGATGATGACGAGATCATGAGAAGAATTCATGAAAATAAAAAGAAACCCGTGAAAAAATCAAATTTCCAGGCCAGGCTTGAAAAGATGGCTAAAGAACGCGGTTATAAAATGCCAAAAAAATAATCTGTAAATCAAGTGCCATGAAGGTTGCCGCCGGGATCGACATAGGAGGAACTAACAGTGTCTTCGGAATAGTTGATTCCGGCGGTAATTGCATAAACTCAGGAACTATCGATACTGAATTATATGATGATCCTGAAAAATTTGTTTCCGATGTGTATCAGGACATTTGTGGTTTGATGGAGCAGCTACCTGCCGGTTCGTCACTTGAAGGCATTGGTATAGGCGCTCCCAAAGGCAACTACTTTAACGGGTGCATTGAGTATGCTTCCAATCTTAAATGGAAAGGCAAGATACCTCTTGCCGGGATGTTCAGAAAATATGTAAGTGTACCGGTTGTCCTGACCAATGATGCCAATGCTGCGGCCGTTGGCGAGATGCTTTATGGCGCTGCAAAAGGGATGAAAGATTTTATTCTTATTACCCTCGGAACAGGTGTAGGAAGCGGTATTGTGATAAACGGCCAGTTGGTTTACGGTCACGATGGTTTTGCCGGTGAACTGGGACATACCATTATCGATCCTGAAGGACGCATGTGCAGTTGCGGTCGCAAAGGCTGCCTCGAAACCTATACCTCCGCCCGGGGGATTAAACAAACTGCGAGGGAATTGCTTGAAACAAGCAATACTGAGAGCATCCTGAGAAGTGTACCTCCTGAAAGTATCAGTTCACGTATGATCGCTGATGCTGCTTTGCAAAATGACCAGCTTGCACTTAAAGTGTTCGACTTTACAGGTAAAATGCTCGGCCTGAAATTATCTGATGCAGTCGCCTTTTCCAGCCCGGAAGCCATCATACTTTTCGGAGGCGTGGCTCTTGCCGGTGACCTGATATTAAAGCCTGCAAAAAAGTATATGGAAGAATACCTGCTCCCGGTTTACCGGAATAAGGTGAAAATTATTCCATCAATGCTTTATGCTAAAAATGCTGCTGTGCTCGGCGCTGCTTCACTTGCCTGGAATGAAATTAATGGAAATATGAGTGATGAATTATGAGTGATGAGTGATGAGTGAAAAGTAATTAATATGAGGATTTGTGATTTTTGATTCTCATGACTCTCATGACGTTCATGACTCTCATGACTCTCATGACTCTCATGACGTTTATGACGTTCATGACTCTCATGACGTTCATGACTCTCATGACGTTCATGACTCTCATGACATTCATGACGTTCATGACTCTCATGACGTTCATCACCCACATAACGATTAACAACTGATCCAAAATAATTATGAAAATTAAATATTTACTTGTCAACATAATTTTATTGATTAGTGTATCAGTATTCAGTGAAGTTGGAGACACGATTGCTCTAATCCCGAAACCCGTCAAAGCAGAATTTTATGCCGGTAAAGAAACGTTCCATATAACGCCTGCCACGGTTATTGTTGCACGCAGCCATTCTGCCAGATCCGATGCTCAGATTTTCAATGATTACCTCTTGCAGTATTACGGCATAAGGTTAAAAATCAAATTCTTCTGTTTTTCCGGGAAAAATGTAATCCGGCTATTGCATAAGCACCATACCAGGCACCATGAATCTTATATAATGAATGTCAGTAAATCAGGCATAATAATTAAAGGTGATAAATCGGGTATTTTTTATGGATTACAGACTCTCAAACAGTTATTACCGGTTGAAAAATCTGCCGGCTTATCAGTACCAGCCTGCAATATCACAGATTATCCCCGGTATTCATGGCGTGGCATGCATCTCGATGTTGGCCGCCATTTCTTTCCAAAAGAATTTATTGAGAAATACATTGATTACCTGGCTCAGTACAAAATGAACACATTTCACTGGCACCTGACTGAGGACCAGGGCTGGCGCATCGAGATCAAAAAGTATCCGAAACTGACAGAGATCGGCGCCTGGAGAGATAGTACCCTGATCGGTTCTTATAGTTCCATGCCTCATAAGTTTGATCATCAGAAATACGGAGGATTTTATTCACAGGATGATGTACGCGAAATTGTTGAATATGCCAGGAAAAGGCATATTACGATAGTTCCGGAAATTGAAATGCCAGGACATTCGCAGGCGGCACTGGCTTCTTATCCTGAATTGTCATGCACCGGCGAAAAACTGGGTGTTGCGCCACTCTGGGGAGTGTTCGATGATGTTTATTGTACTAAGGATCAGACAATAAAATTTCTCGAAGATGTGCTAACGGAAGTAATTCAATTATTTCCGGGAAAATACATTCATATCGGAGGAGATGAAGTTCCGAAATCAAGATGGACAAACTGTCCTCAATGCCAGGCTGTGATGAAGAGAGAGAAGCTGAAAGATGAAAATGAACTTCAGAGTTATTTCATCAGGAGAATTGAGAAATTTCTGAACTCGAAAGGGAAAACCCTGATTGGCTGGGACGAAATTCTTGAAGGAGGCCTTGCCCCCAAAGCTGCTGTGATGTCGTGGAGAGGAACGGAAGGTGGAATTGCGGCTGCCAGGCAGTTTCATGATGTAGTGATGACCCCCGGTTCGTATTGTTATTTTGATCATTGCCAGGGAAACCCGCGCTATGAGCCGCTTGCATTCGGCGGATATACCACCGTGGAAAAAGTCTATTCCTACAACCCGACACCCGACGAACTCACCCCTGACCAGCAAAAGCATATCCTCGGCGCCCAGGGAAATGTATGGACAGAATATATAGATAGTCCGCAAAAGGTTGAATACATGATATTCCCACGTATCTGTGCCCTGTCAGAAGTGGACTGGACTCCCTTGTCAGAAAAAAACTATGATGATTTCAAAGGCAGGCTGATCAGGCATTTCAATCTGCTTGACAATTATCACATAAACTATTCACGGGCACTATATGAAATGAAACTTATTCCAATGCCTTCTTCCGGCGGACAGGGTGTGAACTGTCAGATACTTGCCGCTTCGGGTACAGGTTCGGAAGGTATTGTTTACACACTTGATGGTTCCACACCGGTTGATAAATCAATAAAGTACACTGGTCCTGTTGAAATAAAAAAATCCTCAACACTTAAAACGGCCTGGTTTAAGGGTGGTAAACAAAAAGGATATACCATTGAACAACAATTTATTATTAATAAGGCTACGGGTAAAAAAATTACTCTTGCAAATCCTCCTGATGACAGGTATAATACCGGTGGTGCATTTACACTTGTTGATGGAATCTGGGGAATTATCCCCTGGTTTGGAATGGAATGGCTTGGCTTCAGCGGAAAAGACCTAGATGCAGTCATTGATCTTGGCTCTGAACAGTCAGTTTCAAAGATTACTGTGGATGTGTTAAACGCGGAAAATAGCTGGATTTACCTGCCAGCAAGCGTTGAAGCACTTATTTCCGGTGATGGTATAAATTTTACCAGTATTAAAAAGGTTTCTGCTGATGAAATTAAACGTCTGAACAGGGCTGTTGTCATGGACATTCCTCCGTCTAAGGCCAGGTATGTGAAAATTGTTGCAAAGAATCTTGGTAAAATACCTGTTGGTAAACCTGGTGAAGGCAATGATGCATGGTTGTTTGTGGATGAAATAGCCGTTGAATAAAATCATTCGGATTATGAAAAAGCTAACTATTTTGACGATTTTAATTATTGTCGGAAACCTGTCATTTTCTCAGGATAATAGCTATGTTTCTCCTGCTGATCCATTGGTGTCAGTAAAACTGGAACACTGGAAGGATTGGAAATTCGGACTATTGATGCATTGGGGAACTTACAGTCAGTGGGGTATTGTTGAATCATGGTCATTGTGCGGCGAAGATGAAGGCTGGTGCCAGAGAAAAGGACCATTTTCATCCGATTATTACCAGTATAAAAAAGCATATGAAAACCTGGTGACCACTTTTAACCCGGTGATGTTTGATCCTGATAAATGGGCAATGGCAGCCAGGTTTGCAGGTATGAAATATGTAGTGTTCACAACCAAGCACCACGATGGTTTCTGCATGTTCAATACACATCAAACCGATTACAAAATCACATCAAAATCATGCCCGTTCAATAGTAATCCCAGGGCTAACATAACACAGGAAATATTCAGATCATTCAGGAAACAGGGATTTGGCATCGGGGCTTATTTCTCAAAACCTGACTGGCACAGCAACGATTATTGGTGGCCCTATTTTCCGGCTGCCGATCGGAATGTAAATTATGATCCGGTGAAATATCCTGAGGTGTGGCAGAGATTCAGGGACTTTACTTTCAACCAGATCAAAGAACTGATGTCTGACTATGGTAACATCGATATTTTGTGGCTCGATGGGGGATGGGTAAGGCCGAAAAATAAACAGACCGAAGAATCAAAAAAATGGGTCAGTAAAATATACGATCAGGATATTGACATGCCTTCCATTGCATCGATGGCCAGGTTGCTGCAACCCGGACTGATTATAGTAGACCGCAGCGTCCCCGGCGAGTTTGAGAATTACTGTACACCCGAACAGCAGGTTCCCGAAAAACCCCTGCCATATCCGTGGGAAACCTGCATGACCATGGCCACATCATGGTCGTACGTCCCGAACGATACTTATAAACCTGCATTTGATCTTATTCAGCTTTTGGCTAAAATCGTTTCAAGAGGGGGTAATTTGTTGCTTAATATTGGTGTTAGTCCAACCGGGGAATGGGATGATGAAGCATACAACAGATTGTACGAAATCGGCGATTGGATGAATGTAAACAGTGATGCATTATACGGAACAGAACCGGTAAAACCTTACCAGGAAAATAATATCGTCTTTACACGTAAAAAAGATGGCTTCATTTATGCAATCTTCCTGGCCGGAAAAAGTGAAGAGACCTTGCCATCCCGGGTAGTCATCAGTTCTTTTCAACCAAAACAGGGCACAAATGTTTATATGATGGGTGAGGAAAATCCTCTCGTCTGGAAGAAACTCGGGAAAGGTTTTGTGATAGAAATTCCCGGCGAGCTGAGAGTGCTCCCTCCCTGTGAATATGCCTGGGCATTCAGGTTTACAAGGTGAAAGTCAGTAATGACTTAATTAGTGTCTGTCTTAATAGTCTTTTATATTGATTTAAGAACAAGGATTAACGATTTTAGATTTCAGATTATCAGTTACTTCTAAAATCATTATTCGTTAACTTAGCGAAGCGATTTCACGAACACCTTAAAATATTAAAAATAGTTGTGAGTAATCAATATTCGTCATTCAAAATATTGAATATTATGGATAGACTCTTATTACTTTTGCGTCAATTGCGTCATTAGCGTTTAAAATATTGTTATTTTGTTTCAAGCTATGAATATGAATGAAACTAAATATATTTATATTATATTTTCAAAAATAAAATCAAACATATGAAGCTATTTTCCATTGAAACCGGGAATCTGAAACTTGACGGGGGAGCCATGTTCGGTGTGGTACCGAAAGTGATGTGGAACAAAATATATCCTGCCGATGAAAATAACCTGTGCAACTGGATCATGAGGTGCCTGCTGATTGATATCGGCGACCGGGTGGTGCTGATTGACACCGGGATTGGAGATAAACAGGAACAAAAGTTCATGGCAAATTATTTCCTGAATGGCGATTATAACCTGGCCGGTTCCCTTGCAAAATACGGGTATACCATGGCAAGTGTAACGGATGTGATCCTTACTCACCTGCATTTTGATCATTGCGGCGGGACAATCCGCTGGAACAAAGAGCACACGGGATATGAGCCGGCCTTTGAAAATGCAGCATTCCATACGAGCCGGCAGCAGTGGGAGTGGGCCACAAGTCCCAATAACAGGGAAAAAGCCTCGTTCCTGAAAGAAAATATCCTGCCCATTAGAGAATCCGGCAGGCTGAACCTGATCGAAAGCGACTGCGAATTATTCCGCGGAGTATCTGTTCGTTTATTTCACGGGCATACAGATGGACAGGTGATCCCGTTCATTGATTATCATGGCAGAAAAATCGTGTATATGGCAGACGTGCTGCCTTCCACGGCACACATACCTGTTCCTTATGTGATGAGTTATGATACCAGACCATTGATCACTCTCAAGGAAAAAGAAGAATTTCTGAATGAAGCAGTTGAAAAAAATTACACCCTGTTTTTTGAACATGACCTTTATCACGAGTGCTGCAGCCTGGAAATGACCCCAAAAGGCGTCAGGGTGAAGGATACATTTACGCTTGCTGAAGCCCTTGTGAACAATTGAACAAATGAACAATCGAACAAACGAACAATTAAACCAATGGTTCGCGGCTTGAGGCTGGATGGGATTTTTTACCACTAAACTTGCAAAGAAGCCGAATGCTCACATTTAGCACATATATTCAAACGAAGCGCTTCATCATCGCAATCTGTCCTCAAAGTTTTGAAGTTAGAAGTTCGCACAAAATTTTTTCCGAAGCGGTAAATTATTCTGATTATCGTGTTATGAAGTCAATTTATTTCTTTGACTGCTCACATTTATTTGTTGTTTGTTCTCAGATTTTATGTCCATCCCATTTTGCAAAATCTGTTCAAATACAGTGGCGGCAGTCGCTATGACGACCGAGCCAAAAATAATGAGGATGCCAATAAAAACCCCGCCTGCCCGGTCATCGCTATTGCTAAACATAATAAAGATTTCTCCTAACGCAACAAAACCAATGATAGTTAAAGCGCAATATTTTATAGTCCATAAAGCTTTCACTGCCTCCTGAGAGAAAGCTTTGTCTTGTCCAGCATATCTCAACACCTTGAATGCCTGATAGAGCGCCATGAAAAATGGAATGGACGCAATATATGCATATGCCAGAAAGGGGTCTTTGAAATAGATTTCAATGAGCGTGGCGTGAGCGTTTCTGCCTTCAATGTGGGGTTCCCAAAGCATAACTGCAAGAGCTCCAATGCCGATGAGCACATTGACCGCCTGAAGAAATATTATTGAGCTTCGTTTCATAAAAGAGTTATATTACTTGTTAGTTTTGCTACTGTCACTTGTTAATAATGCTGTCACTAAGCGGTTGCCGATAACAAACAAATAATATTGTTTTATCATATGACACTTTATCCCCTTTTCACATTCTCACATTATCACATTCTCAATCTTCAAATTTTCAAATCTTCAAATCTTTATTCGTAGAAAGCATACCGCAGGCAGCAGAAATATCCTGACCGCGCGATTTCCTGATAGTAGTGAGAATGCTCTTATCATTCAGGCTGTTTTTAAAGAGTTCGATGGAAGCCTCATCAGATGGGCGTAATGGTGAACCCGGTATTGGATGAAACCTGATCAGGTTGATACGGCATTTGATCTTGTTCAGCAACCTTGTCAGTTCTTTAATGTGCTTCGGCATGTCATTCACCCCTTTGAACATGATGTATTCGAAAGATATTCGTTGTTGCTTTGTGAAATCGTACTCCTGGATTGTTTTGATCATATCTGTGAGAGAATAGACATTCTCAACCGGCATTAGTTTGCTGCGTTCTTCTTCAAAAGGGGAGTGCAGGCTGATGGCAAGATGACATTTTGATTCCTCCATGAAACGAACAATAGCAGGAATGATACCTATAGTTGAAACCGTGATGCGGCGGGGGCTCATGGCATATCCGTAACCGGAAGTGAGAATTTCCAGGCTTTCAAGTACATTTTGAAGGTTATCAAATGGTTCGCCCATTCCCATGTACACTATGTTGGTGATCTTGTCCTTTTCAGGAAGACTGTGAATCTGATTGATGATCTCGGTGGCAGTCAGATTACCGTGAAAACCCTGTTTCCCTGTCATACAAAACAGGCAGCCCATTTTGCATCCCACCTGTGTGGAAACACAAACAGTAAGTCTTTCCTTTTCAGGTATCACAGCCGTTTCAACGAATTTTCCATTGTGTGTTGGAAACAGGTATTTTTTTGTACCGTCGGCAGAAACTTCTTCCTTCACAGGAGGAAGTAAGCCTAAATCAAACCTTTCATTCAGTTTTTCGCGAACCTGCTTCGACAGGTTTGACATTTCGTCAATGGACGTGATCTTTTTTTTATATATCCAGTCAATTAACTGACGGGTAGCATATTTTGGCAAGGCTAATTCCCTGGCAATATTTTCAATTTCATCCGGCTTTTTGCCAAAAAGATGTTCTTTTCTCATTTAAAAATAGATTTCTGAAATAATGTTATCGAAGGGAATCCCTCTGCTGATAAGTAAATCCCTGGTGTCAACCACCATTTCTGCACTGCCGCAAAGATAATATTTTATGCTGACAGGTATCTCTTTTAAACGGGCCAGATAATCAGTAAGTCTTCCCTGATAAAAACCTTCAATTTTTTCAACTGTCGAACATTTGATATAATGATCTGATAAAAGTGTGCTGAATTCATGACTGAAAAAAAAGGATTCAGCTTCCCTGTTGCCATGTATGAGAGTCTTATTATTGGTCATTCCGCTAAAAAACATGGAAACAAAAGGCGCAACACCCGTTCCATTGGCTATCCACCATGCCGGCTCATCATTTCCGGTAAATGTACCAAAAGGTTCTGTTACCAGAAGTGGCGCTCCTGTTTGCAAATGTTGTAAATCAGGGGTAAGAAGCCCTTCAGGATTCACTTTATAAAGGATGCTGATATTCTTATCTTTGTTGCCACTTGCTATGCTGTAAAGACGGGGATCTTGCCCATGACTGTTACTGATTCCAACAACCTGACCCGGAATGAAATCAAAATGACGTTGAAATGTTAACAGATATGTGCTTTTTGCTATGCAGGTATTTGTCAATATCCTTATTTCCGTGAGCTTCATAATAATCTGTATGGACTGATAAAAACAAGGATTACTGTGAATTGTTTGAATTGACGAATTTTAGCTATCACTATTTCAGAACTGAAATATTTTTTAGTTTTGCAAGCGAATTTTTCTTATAAGCGGGAATAGCTCAGTTGGCAGAGCATTAGCTTCCCAAGCTAAGGGTCGCGGGTTCGAATCCCGTTTCCCGCTCACATCAGATTGCACCTGTTTGCACTCAAAAGCCCCTGAAATAAGCACTTCATGGGCTTTTTTATTTTCAGCCTGAAAAATAAAAAAAGCAATTTAAAGCAGATAAAAGCAAATAAATGCTATTTTTGTTAGTCGATTTGTTAGTCGATCTGTTAAAATAATTATATGAAAGCACATGTAAAATTAATTCTTGATTACCGAAGTAAAAGACTGGATGGTAATTGTCGGATCTCTTTGAGATTGACTCATCACAGAGTACCACTTTTAATCGGAACAGATTACCTTGTGAATCCCGATGATTGGGATATAGAGGCATGTAGGATTAAACCCGGATGTAAATTGTACAAAAATCTTGTGAGGGTAAATAATGGCCTTACCCGTTTCAGAATGAATGCGGAAGAAGTTATTGATTATTTGACTTCACAAGGTGAAATTGACAATATCCCCCCTGCAGAACTTAAAATTAGAATTCTGAATAAGAATAAGAGATTTTCATTCAGGGAGTTCAATCAGAAAATTATTGAAGAATTAAAGATGTCAAACAAACTGGGAAATGCTTTTGCGTACGAGCAGGCACAGAAATTTCTCGACCGGAATACAAATAACAGGGAACTCTACTTTGAAGACATTAATTATCAGTTACTAAAGAAGCTGGAAGCACAACATCTTTCCAGGAATAAGACATTGAACAGCCTGAGTTTTTATTTACGTACTATTAGAGCAACCTATAACAGGGCTATCAAGGAAGGTCTGGTAAAACTTGATCTTTACCCATTTACCAATTACTCCATCAAAGAGACCAAAACAGTAAAACGTGCCATCCGTAAAACAGACATTGAAAAAATCAGAGACATTGTACTGGAACCAAATAATCCACTGTGGCACGCCAGGAATTACTTCATGTTTTCATTTTATTGCATTGGAATGAACTTCTCCGACATGGCACAATTGAAGAAATCCAGCATTACTGAGGATCGAATGATTTATATCCGTGCAAAGACCGGAAAAGCTTATTCTGTCAAACTTACTGCACCTGCAAAAGAAATTTTATCTCATTACCTGATTGATCAGGCAGCAGATGATTATGTATTCCCGATAATAAAGCGAAATGGACTTGAATTACAGATGAAAGACATGCAGAATGACCGGAAGACCTTTAACAAGTATTTGAAACGACTTGGAAAGATGTGTGGTATAGAAGCCAACCTTACATCATATGTTGCCCGTCATTCATGGGCAACCATAGCAAAAGACCTGAATGTTCCAATCAGTGTTATTTCTGAAGGTCTTGGACATGAAGACATTAAAACCACCCAAATCTACCTGGATAGTTTCGATGCTGACGTAATTGATAAGGCAAACCAGTTGATCTCCGGATAAGAAGTTGATAGCATTTTATTTCCTTTTACCGACTTTTACCCTACTTCACGGCATTTTATTGACTGCAACATATCAGGCAGTTCTATCATTGCAAAAATCAACATTTAAATGCAAAACAATGAAGAACTTTACGCAATTAATGAATGTACCCGTTGAGGTATTTAATGAACTGGTAAGCAAACTTGAAAATATAGTCAGGCAGCTTGAAAAACCGGTACTACTAAATCCCATGAGTGAACACTGGATTGATATTCCTGATACTTGTAAATTACTGAAGATTTCCAAGCGTACATTGCAGTCGTATCGTGATAATGGTATCCTTAGTTTTTCCAGGATTGGAGGGAAAATCTATTTTAAGGTAGCAGACCTCGAAGAACACCTGAAAAACAACTACGTCCGGGCATTTTCTTCAAAAAAGAACAATTGTAATGAATGAAGCTAATACTGTAAATTAAATCATCATAGGTAAACACATATCCTTGTGGAAGTCTTTGTAATTTATCTATAATATTATCAGATGCTTATTTATATTTGAAATCTGATTACAGAGATAAAAAATGTCAGGTAATTACCGGTAGTTACCTGACAAATAATTCTCATTTAGCTTATATAAATTTCCAATGCTTGCTATGAAACTTTTTTATCTGGCTTGATTTGTTTAACTTTACAAAATGATCCGGGTGTGATTATTTACCAATTTAGCATAATCCATATCTCCGAACTGGTTTAATAGTTAGAAGAATTTATATTATTGATAATATAGTAGCATTTGAAAAATACGATTTTAATATTTTGGGCTTTTGCTGCCTGCATTTATTCTTCCAAAGCTCAATGGCAGCAGACCAATGGACCATTTGGTGGAACAATAAAATGTACTGTTGTAAGTGGAATAAATCTTTTTGCCGGGTCAAATGGTGATGGAGTATATTTATCAACAGATTATGGAGCCAATTGGTCCGCTGTAAATACTGGTTTAATAGATAAAAATGTTAATTCATTAGTAATTAGTGGAAATAACCTATTTGCCGGAACTCATAACGGTGTATTTCTGTCTGCCAATAATGGTAATAATTGGATGCCCATGAACACAGGTTTGACAAATACAAATGTTCTTTCATTAGCTGTTAAAGAAAATACTCTGTTTGCAGGAACTAGTGGTGGACTATTTATTTCTAATGATAACGGTGAAAATTGGAATTCTGCGAATAATGTGATGACAAATCAATATGTGCTTTCATTAATAGTCAATGGTACTGAGATTTATGCAGGTACTAATGACAGCGGGGTATATTTATCTACAGATAATGGAACAAGCTGGACAATTGTAAACAATGGCTTGACGTGTTTGAATGTGACCTCTTTTACGATTAAAGGAACTGATATTTATACCGGTACTCAAAATGGAGTATTTTTATCATCAGATAATGGTGCAAATTGGAATTTAATGAATTCAGGCATTACAAGTAGTTGGGTATGTTCATTAGCTGTATGTGGTTCTAATCTTTTTGCAGGAACACTAGATGGCGGAGTGTTTATATCAACTAATGATGGCACAAACTGGTCTGCAGAAAATAATGGTCTTTTACCATATACAGGTGTAAATTCGCTAACAGTCAAAGATTCTGTTCTTTTCGCCGGAACTAATTATCGGGGAATGTACAAATCAGTAAATAATGGGTATATATGGTCTGCTGTAAATTCTGGATTAATGTTCACGGAGGTCAGTTCGGTTGCTTTATGCGGAACAAATATTATTGCAGGGACTAATAACATCGGTGCATTTTTATCAAAGGATTATGGTTCAAGTTGGACACCAATAAATTCAGGTTTATCACTTGGTATTGAAAACATATTTGTATTTGGAACAAATATTTATGCCGGGACTGATGGTGGAGGAATATTTTTATCCTCAGATACAGGTTCTTCCTGGTCAGCTGCTAATACTGGAATTCCGGCAGGAATTTGTGTCTATTCTTTTGCAACAGATGGAACAAATATATTTGCAGGAACTCAATGGGGATTATTTTTATCAAATAATAATGGAACAAGTTGGACTCAGGTTAATCCGGATTTAGCAGAAATAAACATTTTATCATTAATTGTAAATGGAATAAATATTTTTGCAGGAACTTATGGTGATGGTGTTTTATTATCAACAAATAATGGCACAAACTGGACTCCTGTGAATACAGGGTTGATAATACCTTACGTTTCTTCATTGGCATTATTTGGTACTAATCTGTTTGCAGGAACAGCAGATGGGTTGTGTGTATCAGAAGATAATGGGACAAACTGGACATCAACTAGTATTTTATATGTAAGAGTTACTTCATTGGTTTTAAGCGGTTCTAATATTTTTGCAGGAACTTATGGTAGTGGAGTATTTTTATCCACGGATAATGGAAGTAGTTGGAATGCTGTGAATTCAGGTTTTACTGATACTTATATTAATTCTTTAGTGGTAAATGGGTCTAATATTTTTGCAGGTACCTCAATTGGAGTCTGGAAAAGACCTTTATCAGATTTTACGACTATTAAAGAAATTAGTGATAATATTGGTTTTTTGTTAATCCCGTCCCCGTTATTCGATAAAGTTAAAATAGAAATTAAACAACCTATTAATGAAAGTCACATAAATCTTACTCTATATGATATACGTGGGAAAATAGTACTTGACCAATCTCTTCATAGTGAAAGTACTGATATTGATATCAGCTATTTGGTTGACGGTTTTTATATTGTGAAAATCCAGACCAGGGAAGGAGTGGAGTGTAAGAAACTGATAATAAATCGTTAGTTTGCAATTTATAAGATCATCATTGATTTACCATCAATCCAAACTCTGCCTTTATCAGCATCTTTATCCTTTCAAGGGATGATTTAGCATAATTGTATTTAACAAGAATCACCTTTGGTTCTTCATCATCGTCCTCATTATCATCTTTGCCAGGTTGATTTTTCTTATATCTCAATTTGAAATATTGAAGTAACTGTTTCAGGTTGGAATGATAAGCGAGTTTTTCTGCTTCGATATCATATTTGAAACAGTGCTTTTCCAGTGTCTCCAGAAGTTGTTTCAGTAATTTGATCTTTTCGGCAAGCTCGTCCTGGCTGATTTTAATTTTATTATTGCTGTCTTGAATCAATTCAAGTTCGTTTTTGAAAAATTGAATCATGTCCCAGTGAAGGCTTTTTTCTTCCAGCTTCTGAACCTGGTTTTGCTGGTTCAGTTTCAAATTTTCCAGTCGCAGTTTTTCCAATTGCTCTTCAAGATTATGATCATCCATTATTTTTTTATGAAATGCAACCTGGTGATCCTGCTCAATAATTTCCGGAAGTGTGTCCCGGAACGTTTTTTCCTTTTCAATTTTGTTGTTGTCCATAACGGTTTTGATTATTGGTTTACTACTTTTTTGAGACGGTTGGACACTTGTCCCGCCCTGTCCCTGCTTGTCCTGCATGTGTTCTGGTCTGTCCGGGACATGTCCCGGTTGTACATTTTCTTCATTACGTCCGGTTGGTTTATTTTCTTCCTGAATCCACCGGTGAATTTTTGTTTTACTTGTCCCAAGCAGTGCGGCAATATTTCTGATGCTGTTTCCTGCCTTATGCATCTCCAGGGCTTTTTGAATTAAAATATTTTCTTCCATTTTAAATATTGTTAATGTTTGAATGATCGGATGAGCATTTGATCATTTGCTCAAATACTCAATTGCTCATCTGCTCGTTTTGAACAAGCATTTTTTCATACCTGGCATGACTGGTTTTTCTGAACAGACCGGAGATCAGGTAACGACCGTAGGTTGCCTGTGAAATGTTCATTGATTCAGTTATTTTCCTGGCATCAGATCGGTCGAACGAGTCGGGCAGAGAGTTATAGAATGACATCAGGCTTTGCTCAACGGTTTCGTTGTATAATGTTTTCATGGCACGGCTGAAAATGTTCCTGAAATCTTCCTGGTCTTGTTTGCTGAATTGCCATTCAATTTCAGAATCAAATTGAAGCAGGCATTTCCTGTAATCATAAATAATCCGTCCAAGTGAATTAAAAACGGTTTCTGTATCGTGTCCTGTGTCCCGGAAAACGTCCCGTAAAATCGGGACAGCAGGGAAAGAATAGAAAGCAAACCGGCTGAATAAACCGTTTTCTGTATCTGGTATCAGTTTGAAGAGTTGTCCCTTTTTCTTCTGGGACGCTGACGATTCCTTCATGTCGGCTTCATAATTCTTTCTTGATTGCCTGGAAAACTCCCTCAATTCCCGGTGAATATCTTCTGCCAGTTTTCTTGTCCATTGCAGCATCCCTTTGCCTGATCCGGCAGGAGCTACCACGAATACAAAAAGATGCGGAAATACCTTTCTTCGGTCATATGTCCCGTAAATATTCGGCAGGCAGCCCGAAATGACTGATAGTGCCCCGAGCAGGATGATGTCTTTTTCTTTCCTGTCCTCAAACAGATTACAGGCCCGGGACAAGACTGACGGAAGGTAATCATAGATTTTGGCATTGAACTCATCAGAAAGGTTTTCGATGGATCGAGGTATGAAGAATACATCTTCCCCGTTTGCTTGTTTGTGTTTATAATTATCAGAATACATAGTTGTTCCTTTATTATAACTTAATAGATTACTCAGAATCATCAGGAATCATGGCAGTTTCAGCAGGTCGGTGGATTTCCATCCATTTCATAATTTCATTTCTACGGAAATAGAGCTTCTTCCCTTGTTTACAAAAAGGAATCTGCCTCTTGCACGTCATGGTATACACGGTGGCAAGTGACAACCTGAGATATTCTGCAGCTTCACGGGCATCCAGGTAATCATCCAGCGGGTGTTTTGGTTTTTCTGCAATTGGTTTCTGCAACCTTTCATCGAGCAGTTCTTCCACCGTCTTACGGATGAATCCCTGCAAATCTTCTGTTGATTTTAAAATGTATGTCATAGTTTAAAATATTTCATGACATGCCACAAATCCGGAACCTTTATTTTTGATTTATTCGTTTTCTGTTTGCTTAGCTTCAATTTGCACTCACTTGCTTCGATCTGTCAGTTAATTTTTTCACCAGTTTTTTTGTCAGGTCTTTTTTACTGACATTTTGTGTCATTCTGGCAGATTTTAGGTGATATGATTGGTCTTGATAATGTCTAAGACACGATAAGAATAAAATAAGGATCAGAATTTCAAGAAATATTTCGAAACATGTTACATTATTTAAATGGTAAGTGAAATTATCTCTACATTTGAAGTTAATTATTTGAGGATTGAAGTGACTTAAAACATTAATGCATGAAAACAACATTTATTTTGATAGTACTTTTAGCTAATGTTCTATTTTCTGATGCACAGGAGTACAGTGGACATCCGCAAATAAAAGGAGCTTTTCGTTCATTTGAAGAATTTAAGAATAATAAACCCAGCACCATTTTTGATTTCAAAGTTAAATACCGTTCAGGATTTTCTATTTTTATGGTAGGAGGAAATGATATAAAAATAATATCACTTAATAACAATATTTCCAGTTATAATATTAAAAAGGAGTTCTGGGGAATTTGCGATGGTGATACCATTTATATCAATAATTACTTATTCTCTAAAAACTTATGGTATAGTAAATTAAATAAAATTGGAAGAGTATGTCTTTTTACTGGTGCATACCCTTCAACACCCCAGTTAGCTCAGAAGTTAGCTATGTCAGCATTTATGTTTGGAGCAATTGGCGCAGGCATTTATGGTGGCACAATGGCAACAAAAAGAGTTGGTTATGTACTTGACAATAAAACAGGTGATGTAATCATGCTTACCCGGGAAAATGTTGCGGAATTGTTGAAAGAAAACCAGGAATTATTTGATGAATATAATAAGGAAGAAGATATGGACGATGTTGAAATGATGTTTAAATATTTAGAAAAATATTATAATGATTAATCACTTCACTAATCTTATAGATTGCCCAATTTACCTGATAAGCAGCATTATTCCATAAACTTGTTTCTAAACAGAGTTGCTGTCAGATAATTTTGTCTATAAATAGGTATTTGTGAAATTTTATAAAAAAGAAAAATATTTTGGCAGAATGTTCTGAAATCTCCGGTTATCAGGATAGATCAATTTTCTTTACTCTCCAATGATTTTAGTTCATCCTGATATTTTACATTTGAAGGATCAAATTCAATGGCTTTTTTAATAAAATCCTTTGCCAGCCGGATATTTCCCTGCTTTTTATAAATCAGAGATAGATTAGAATATGCATTTACATAATCGGGATGATCAAGAATCATTTTGCTGAATATCTGTCCGGCTTTTTTAAGATCGTTGAGCTTCATGTAGCAAAGGCCGGCATTATTAAGGTCTGACAACTGTGCTTTAATATTTCCCTCATCTCCTGCAATCTTCTGAAGTTGCTGGAATATTTCCAGCGCTTTTTTGTAATCTCCCGACTTGAATAGCCCATACGCTTGCGGCAGCAGCTGTTCTTCCATGAAACTCAGGTTCTGTTTTTTTGCATCCTGTTTTGGTTCATTCATTTGCTTTAGCAGGGCGTCGCGGTTCTGTTTATAATCCTTTTCATCAGGAGCAAGTTCTATGGCTTTATTATAATCATTGAGCGCTTCCGTATTTTTACCGAGTTCGGAGAACACATTGCCACGGTTGTTCCAGGCTTTGGCATTTCCC
>JAPLDU010000079.1 GCA_026391255.1 Bacteroidia bacterium
GCTAAAAAATTCATGATCTCCTGTTTTGACGGAGGTTTCTGTATGGCTTTCAAATCTGATATTTCCGACAATGGCAGCCTTGTGAATGGTAAATTTACCGGCGGTCCCGTCTGGAAAAGCATCTGGAAAGCCGAACGCGACGAAGCTATTCATTTGCCAGATGCATATTCATTAGTAACGGTCAAAAACCCTGATCTTCCGTTCAGCTTTTCTTTTACTGATCTTCATGGTAAACGACTGAATTCGGAAGATGCACGGTTTAAAAACAAGGTGATAATTATCCAGGTAATGGGCAGCTGGTGCGCCAATTGTAAAGATGAGACTTTCCTTTTCAAAGATTTTTATTCAAAATACCACGAAAAAGGTCTTGAGATTGTCGGATTATCTTTCGAAACAAAAGATTCGGTTGTATCAAAAAATCGTATCGATCGTTTTGTCAAATATATCGGGATAAATTATCCGATTCTTTATGCAGGCGAAGCCAGCCGGGATAACAGGAATAAAGTACTTTCCAACCTGGAAGGAAGCATTGCTTATCCCACTACCCTCTTCATTGACAAAAAAGGAAAGATCAGGAAAGTTCATACCGGGTTCAGCGGACCAGCCACAGGAAAGGAATATACCGATTATGTGAAGCATACAACAGGGCTGATTGAACAATTGCTTAATGAATAAACAACCAAACAAGAAATCACAAATCTCAAAATACAAATAACAAATAAATATCATTCCATAAAATGTCAAACTCAAAATAGTTTATTTCGTATTTGAAATTTTGATATTGTTGTTTATTTGTTTTTTGTGATTTATTGTTTGGAATTTTTTGCAAAACAGCTTCAGAATTTCAAAAATAAAATATTTATAAATGCATCCTTTTGTTTATTTTTGCGTCTAATTAAAACTAACTTAATATTATTGATATGAAAAAAATTTACTTCGCTTTAGTATTAATATTTATTGCAACTGCTTCATTTGCATATAATTTTACTGTAACAGGTATAGTGACCGATCAAAGCAACTTACCAGTAGCTAATCAAACGGTTGTGATCATGCCGGCTGACAGTATGAATACAAGCCTGCCAACTGTCAACGCTCTTACCGGCACAGATGGCGTATTTGCCGCCACACTTACTTTCCAGGGCAACGAGGTGCATGCTTACATTGTTTATACATATAGCATTTGCAGTGATGGTACTTACCAGTATTACAACCAGAATATTATGACCAGCGGTGCATCAGTCACTGTTAGTTTTGTAATATGTAATAACAATCCTGTGACAACCTGCCAGGCCAGTTTTACCTGGGATACCAATACCCCCATTATGTGCGGCGCACTTGGCACGGGTTATAATTTTTACAGTACTTCCACTTCTACAGGAAATATTACTAACTATGTCTGGATGATTAACGGGCAGGCATTTCCTACTGAGAATGTAACAACCTGCCTGTTACCCGGTATTAATAACGTTTGCCTGGTAATATACACCGATAACAATTGCACCGATAGCACCTGCCAGTCGATTATTGTTGGCGATTCGACCAACACAGGCTGCCAGGCAGCTTACACATATACAATTACAAATAACGTGGTACATTTCCTTGATGCTTCCACCGGAACACCAACCACCTGGACGTGGAGCTTCGGCGACGGCACTTCTTCCGATTCACCAAATCCTGAACATACTTACAGTACATCCGGGACATATTCGGTATGTCTTTCCATTGTAACTGCTTCCGGTTGCTCTAATTATTACTGCCAGACAATTCAGATCGGAGGATCAGATTGCAATGCAGCATTTCACTTTGAGATGGATCCAAATGACTGTCCAACCTGTGTTCATTTTATAAATACATCTGTTCCTTCAGGGCAGTTTACCAGCACATGGTATTTTGGCAATAATATTATCTCAGCCGAGACAAGTCCTGTTCACCAGTTTCCTGAACCAGGCACATATGGTGTCTGCCTTACTATAACATCAGCCAATGGGTGTACAAGTACCGCCTGTGATACCGTGATTGTTGGCGGTGGAACAAACGGTTGCCAGGCCAGTTTTGAAGTTGTTCTGGATGGAACTACTTTTAATTATCATTTTACAAATACATCCACTCCTCAGAATAATACTTTTGTTTGTTTATGGAATTTTGGTGACAGCACCACTTCTGATGCTCAGAATCCGACTCATGAGTTTGCTGTTGCAGGATTATATACAGTCTGTCTGACCATCACAACCGCAGATGGCAGTTGCAGTAATGTAAGCTGCCAGACCATCAATGTCGGAGCAACAGGCAATTATTCCGTAACCGGAAATGTCCTGGCCGGTGATTCTCTTATTAACGGAGGCATTGTCGTCCTGATGGGAAATGATGGTTCGATGTATTCAGCAAATATCAGCGCCACCGGTCATTTTGAGCTTCACAACATTCCCGGCGGAACTTACATCCTGTATGCCATCCCGTCTTATATTTCTTATCCTCTTTATGCACCCACCTATTATGAACATGCTTTATACTGGATGGATGCAACCCAGATCAACCTTACTGCTAATTTAAGTGATGCAAATATTCATCTGGTAGGTTTCAACAGCCCGATAGCAGGCACTGGCGGGATAAATGGCAGTGTGATCTGGTACAACTCCAAGAGCATGCCGGTTTATAAAAACCTGCTCAATCATTCAGTTGCCGGGATCACCATTCTGCTCCTTGATCAATATAATAACCTGGTGGAGTTTTTACCAACTGATGCCGGTGGAAATTTCTCATTCAGTAATCTTCCGTTCGGAACATATAAAGTATATCCTGAAATTGCAGGTTACTCAACTTATTCATCCACATTTGTCCTTAATGAATCCAATACTACTGTGTCTGGTTTAACTGTCATCATCAACGGAACAACCATTACTGTTGGTATTGATGAAGTGACTCCCGGCGGATTCGGTATTTCCGCTTCTCCAAACCCGGTGAAAGAAACACTGAACCTTAATATTACCGGCAACGGTAGCAGTCTCAGCCTTAGCATTCTTAATATTACCGGACAGGTTGTTTACAGGGAAAACATGCTCAACTTGCCGACAAGTGATCAGAAACAAATTGACGTTTCTAAATTACCGGTTGGCCTCTATTTCGTGAAGGCTGAATTTGAAAATGCCGCACCTGTTATTATCAGGTTTGTAAAATAAGCCTGCAGATTAAGAATAAAACCTGTTTATCGTCAAAAGCCCCGGCCATTCCCGGGGCTTTTGTTATTAAATTTCATGCCGGATGAAATCAGGCCTCATGTACTTGTCAAATATCAGTCTCATCAAGAACAAACAACGCATTGACAGGCTTTTCAAAATACCTGGATAACTTTAATGCCAGGATAGTGGAAGGAACATATTTACCTGTCTCAATTGCATTGATGGCCTGCCGTGAAACCCCGATGGCCTTTGCCAGTTCTTCCTGTGTGATGTTCTTCACGGCTCTTTCTATTTTTAACCGGTTATTCATTGTTCAGACTTTTTTTTGATTTATATAAAACATAAAAAAACCTGATGATAAAGATGACCATGAATGCAATCAGGCTAAACAGAGCAATGTAAATGAAGAATACCCCGTAAACAAACAAGACTGTCAGGATGAAAATGGAAAATGTAATGTACACCGCCCACAGCAGGGATTCCAACCTAAGCCTGAGGGTGAATTCGTCTTCGGATTTCAGACGGGAAAAACCAATGAACAGGCAACCCGCCACAAAAAACGTCATGAATAATTCAAACTGAATATCATCATACTTAATACCAAAAAACGGACGATGCGCATTTTCAAACGGAATACCGGAATCGTAAATATAAAAAACCGGCACATGCTTTAGAAATGCAATTTCTCCGAAAATACTAACCCATAAAACCAACAGTATGGCAATACCACAAAGTATCCAGCCGTACTTTTTAATACTGCGGGGAAACAAAAGTTTTGTCTTCATATCAATAAATTTAAATTATAATATGAACGCAAATGTAATGCATAAGTTGCATATTGCAATGCATACATTACAAAATGTAAGCCTGAGATGTCATTTTTAATCTGATTTTAATCTTGTATCTTAATGAATATCTTTAATTAGCACAAAGAAATAATCAGGTAAAAATTTATTCTTACTTTGACCTGTTAAACATATGACCCGGCTGGCCGAATTCATCAACCTGTCAGGATGTAAATTCTTTAATAATAAGTGCGAAGCATAAAAAATAAATTCCTTATCAACGAATTGCTGTGTGAGTGAAGTCGAGGAACGAGACGGAACGAGTTCAATTCGTTAAGTCTTTTTTGCATACTTTTTGTGACGACAAAAAGTATGAAGAATGAAATGTAAAAAAAAAATTGGTAAAAATTCATACATAGTGACTAATATTCAGGATCAGAAAATGTTTGATACTTCAGTAACCGGGCCTGACAAGGCAGGTATCAGTCCGGAAAATTCTCAATTTCGCAGCAGCGAAGTGATGATTGGGAATGTCCCTCTGGGAGCAGGTAATCCGATCAGGATCCAGTCCATGACCAACACACTCACCTCAGATATCAGCGGCACGGTTGAGCAGGCAATCAGGATCTTTGATGCCGGGGCTGATTATGTCAGGATCACCGTACCAACTGTGAAAGATGCACGAACCCTTGAAATAATCAGGAATGAATTGCATCTCAGAGGATACACCAAACCACTGATCGCCGATGTGCATTTCAACCCTGAAATTGCTGAAGTGGCTGCATGTTTTGTTGAAAAAGTGAGAATTAACCCTGGTAATTATTCAGATAAAAAGAACACAGAACAGGATAGATTTACTGAAGATAAATACTATAGTGATCTTAAAACCATACGGGAGAAATTATTTCGCCTGATTGCCATCTGCCGGGAACATAATACAGCTCTCCGGATTGGCACTAACCATGGCTCATTGTCTGATCGTATTGTCAGCCGTTATGGTGATACACCTGCAGGAATGGTAGAAGCAACTATGGAATTCCTGAGAATATGCAGGGATGAACAATTCCATCATGTGGTAGTATCGCTAAAATCAAGCAACGTCAGAGTGATGGTCAATGCAAACAGACTGATGGTAAAGCGTATGATGGATGAAGGGATGAATTATCCTCTTCACCTCGGAGTTACAGAAGCCGGGGAAGGTGAAGATGGCAGAATTAAATCTGCTGTCGGAATCGGCGCCCTGTTGACTGACAATATTGGCGATACCATCCGGATATCCCTCACCGAAGCGCCCGAAGACGAAATTCCAGTTGCCAGGATTCTCGTGGAAATGTACCCTCGCAATTATCAAAAATTAAATGATTTCCCTGTATATGATTTGTCATTTGGTTTCGAACGCCGGAAAACCCTTGCTGTCCGGAATATCGGTGATGCATACCCGCCTGTAGTGATCGCAGATTTCAGTAATGAAAAGGCGTTCACCCCCCAGCAACTTGAGGATGCCGGCTATCAATACGATGAACAATATCATAAATGGAATAAAACAAACCTTGCTGCCGATTTTATTTACACCGGTGATACTATTCCCGGTAAACCCATCACAGGCATAACCGGGTTTATCTGTAATTATCAGGTCTGGTCATTATTGCACACTGATTACGAAAATGTTTTTCCTGTCTTTGATCTTCATGAATTCCTCTCCATTAAACAAAAATCGCTTGTACTTAATTTTGTAAGAATAGAATTTACAGAGCTAACGGATGATGTCATTAAAAAGATAAAATCAGACCTTTCTGTAGTTCTGATCACCGGTAATTCCGGCCATTTCAGTACTTCAGGAACCAGGTCATTCTTCCGTAAGCTGGCTGTTGCTGACTGTAAAACTCCGGTCTTTCTCCGATGGTCGTACAATTCTTCCGGTCTTACTGATTTTCAGTTAAGAAGTTCCAGTGATACCGGAACTTTTTTCATTGACGGGATGGCTGATGGAATCTGGCTTTATTCTGAAAATCCATCCATCTCAAAACAAAATATCAATTCAACGGCTTTCAGTATTCTCCAGGCATGCAGGACAAGAATCACCAGAACTGAATTTATTTCATGCCCTTCATGTGGAAGAACATTGTTTGATATACAGAAGGTAACTACCCGTATCCGTAATAAAACAGCTCATTTGAAAAACCTTAAGATAGCAGTGATGGGATGTATCGTGAACGGTCCGGGTGAGATGGCTGATGCTGATTACGGTTATGTAGGCGCCGGACCCGGAAAAATTACACTGTACAAGGGAAAGGAGATTATGAAAAAAAACGTACCCGAAGAAACTGCGGTTGATGAACTGCTGGCGCTGATCAACAAATTTACCTGACAAAAATAAACATTGACCGCCTGGTATGGTCTGTTTAAAGAATATTGTGAATACATGTTAAATTATTAGGAGCCCACCTGGATGAGCCAGAACCAAACAAGAAATCACAAATCTCAAAATACAAATAACAAATAAATATCAATTAACAAAATGACAAATTCAAAACCGGTGGATCAAAGTAGTTTGTTTCGTATTTGAAATTTTAGTATTGTTTATTATTTGTTTTTTGTGATTTATTTTTTGGATTTTTTGCCAAAACTCGTCAAGATTTCAGAAATTAGATACTAGCAGCATTTTAATTAAAATAAGCTCGTATTTTTGCACCGTTTAAAATTTAATATCCTAATTATGAAGAATTACAAAACCTCCCTTATTGTATTTTTGTTTCTGGTTGTTTGCCAGATTGCAGTTTCCGGGCAAAAACCAAATTTTGACCTGAACAGCAAATTACCGATGAATCCGGCAGTATTGACAGGTAAGCTGGATAACGGAATGACTTATTATATCCTTCACAATGAACAACCTAAAAACCGTGCTGAACTAACATTGGTTGTGAATGCCGGTTCTGTTGATGAAGATGATGATCAGCAAGGTTTTGCCCATTTTAACGAACACATGGCTTTCAATGGGACCAAGAACTTCCCCAAAAATGAACTGGTCAATTACCTCGAATCAATCGGCATGAAGTTCGGTGCGGATGTGAATGCCTATACAAGTTTTGATGAAACTGTTTTTGGTATCCAGATTCCTCTTGACAGTGTTAAGTTTCTTGATAAAGGTCTTGAAATCCTCGCCGATTGGTCTCATAATGTTTCCTTTGATAAAGAAGAAGTTGATAAGGAAAGAGGCGTTATACAGGAAGAATGGCGTATGGGCAAGGGTGCCGATGACAGGATGATGCGTAAAAATTTCCCGGTAATCCTGTATAATTCCAAATATGCTTCAAGGATTCCTATCGGGTTGATCGACCTGATCAACAATGGACCGGCAGATGCTATCCAAAGATTTTACAGGGACTGGTATCGTCCCGATCTTATGGCCGTTGTGGTTGTGGGAGATTTTGATTCCAGGGCTATGGAAGTAAAAATCAAGGACGTCTTTTCCAAAATTCCCAAAGCTGTAAACCCAAGGGAAAAAAAGATATTCGAAATTCCGGATCACGACAATACTTTGGTTTCTATCACTACTGACAAAGAAGCACAATCATCGATAGTTGAGATTTTTTATAAACATTCCCAGCAACTTCAGACAACTGTTCGCGATTACAGGCAAAAACTGATAGAATCCCTTTATAGCATGATTCTCAATAACCGTCTGAACGAGCTCACCATGAAAGAAAATCCGCCCTTCATCATGGGTATTTCCACAAATACAAGTTTTATCGGCCCTAAAGATGTATATATTAATATTGCTGTCGCCAGAAACAACGACTTTGAGACCGCTCTTAAAACCATCATGGTCGAGAATGAAAGAGTGAAAAGGTACGGATTTACAGCAACCGAAGTTGAAAGAATGAAAACTGCCATGCTGCGGACGATGGAAACCATGTACAATGATCGTAAGAAACAACAATCCAGCCAGCTGTTACAAGAACTGGTGCGGAATTTCACCATTTCCCATGAACCAGCCCCTGGTATTGAGGTCGAGAACGAGTATTACAAAAAATTCATTCCTGAAATTACTACCGAAGAAGTAAGCAAACTTGCAAAAGAATGGATAACAGATAAAAACAGGGTTTTTGTAATCCAGGCTCCTGAAAAGCCGGATGTAAAAATTCCCACCGAAGCTGACATCAACAGAATTATTGACCAGGTTAGTAAGGAAAAGATCGATCCATACATTGACAAGGTTGTGACCAAATCATTGATTGATAAAGAACCCATTGCCGGAAAAGTAGACAAGAAAACAAAAAACAAAAAACTTGATTTTGAAGAATGGACATTGAAAAACGGGATTAAAGTTGTTTTGAAGCAAACAGATTTCAAGAATGATGAGATATTAATGAGTGCCTATAGTTTCGGAGGAACATCCCAATATTCCCTGAAAGACTATATATCTGCGAGAGTGACTTCTGACGTGATCACCGAAAGCGGAGTCGGCCCCTTTGAAAAAGTGGACCTCGAAAAATACCTTTCAGATAAAATTGTTCATGTTGATCCTTATATTTCAGAAACTTCAGAGGGTTTTGACGGTAGTTCGTCCCCCAGAGATTTTGAAACTATGTTGCAATTGATTTACGAGTATTTTACCCAGCCACGACAGGATACAGCCGCGTTCAATTCATATATTACCAAGGAAAAAAGCTCTCTGCAAAACAGGAATACAAGTCCTGAGGCTGCTTTCCGCGATTCAATCACCGCAATTACCTCTCAGCACAGTCCTTACAGAAAACCAATGACTGAAAAACTTCTTGACGAAGCTAAGCTGAAAAGGGTTATGTACATATACCGCGATCGTTTCGGTGATCCATCCAACTTTACCTTCTTCTTCGTCGGGAATGTAGATAAAAAGACAGCAAAGCCTCTGATAGAAAAATATCTCGGAGGATTACCCACCGTCAACCGCACAGAAACATTCAAGGACCTGAACATCAGGAAACCCGGTGGCATTGTGAAACAGACATTGTATAAAGGTAGCGAGCCCAAAAGTATGGTATACCTGAATTTCCACGGTAGTTTCAATAATACCATGGAAGAACGTACCGACCTTAAAATGATCTGTGAGATACTTTCCACCAAACTCCTCGAATCCATACGCGAGGACAAGAGCGGTGTTTATACCATCGGCGCATATCCGGATTTTGCAAAATATCCCGTTCCAACTTATGATGTTCACATTGTTTTCCCTTGTGCTCCTGAAAATGTTGACAAACTGGTTGCCGGAGTGATGGATGAAGTGAATAAACTGCGCAGCAAAGGGCCTTCGGCTGTTGACCTGAATAAAGGCATTGAAAAACTGCAAAGGGAACACGAAACAAATATCCGTGAAAACAATTTCTGGTTGAGTTCCCTGAAGAATTATTACTTTAATAATGAAGACCTTGGCAATATCCTGAAATATGATAAATATGTCAGTAGCGCCAGTTCTGACAGGATGAAAGCAGCTGCCGGCAAATTCTTTGATATCAACAATTACATCCTGGTTACATTAAAACCTGAAACGACAAAACCCTGAATCAAGTTTTAAAGTTCATAAAGTTTATAAAGTTGAAAGTTGAAGATAAAAAACAAAAATCATTTAATGATTTTGAAACTGTTTGTATTTAAACTTTATGAACTTTTCACTTTAAGAACTTTATGAACTCTGATTATTCGTAAACAAGCCGCTCATACTCAGTACAGCGGCTTGTCTGCATTATTTCATTTACTATCCGTGCTGTTTCACCCGAAATACCCGGAATTTCAACGTCATTGAAAAGTGTTTTTCCCGGGATAGTCGGTAATTTAGCCATTATCCGGGCAGCCTGACCAAATGGATTCTTTTTACTCTTAAGCCTCATCAGATAATCCAGGTGTTCGAGAATAACAATCACCAGGTCGTGTGTACATAGGATTTTTTGATAAATGTGAGGTGGAATGCGCTTCGGAATCCTGTATTTTGAAGCCATCCATGCGATACCATTTTCGACTTCCCGGTACACGGAATAATCAGGATTGCCCCAGCTATCATCGTTACCGTAAAGTTTCCTGTAAGAAGCCATTAGTTGTGGATAATGATCATTTAGTACCGAGAAAAAATGATCCTTTTGCCTGCCGGGTTTTAAAGTCATTCCGCCAAAAATGATAAATTCAGTTCCGGCTTCAGAAGCTTTGCAAATCATTTCTTCCATTTTTTCTCTGGTATCCGTCAGATAAGGGATCACCGGCATCAGGAAAATACCGCAGTGCAACCCTTCCTGCTTCAGCCGGGCAATTGTTTTCAGCCTTTCTGAAGGGGGCGGAACACCAGGTTCAAATACCCGGCTGATTTTATCGTCTGCTGATGAAAAACTAAAACTGACTATTGCTGAGTTTTGTTTCTTAATAATTTTCAGAATATCTGCATCACGCTCCACCAGGGTAGATTTGGTAAGAACATGCACCGGGTATCGATAACGGCAGGCTATCTCCAGCGCTTTTCTCATTAAACCATAATGAGTTTCGACAGGCTGGTAAGAATCGGTTACCCCACTGCCAATCATCAGGTACCCGGATATTGGTAACCGTTTGCGGGAAGGGTTCATCTCCCTTTCAAGCAGTTCCGGAGCATTGGATTTTACAATGATGTCTTTTCCAAACTCACCTTCAACATTGTACTTCTCGGATCTGCCATCACAGTAGGCGCAATTATGCATGCAACCCCGGTACAATCCGGCCTTATAACGCGAAAGGAACCAGGAGTCGATTTTCGCTTGCCTCGTAAATACCGATTTTACTGTGGTTTCGGTGATCATAATAGGCGTATTGTAATATCTTAGGGTGATTGCTTAAATTTATGTGTAAAATTCAAAATCATGAATAATAATAAATCTGCAATTATCAAGTCCCGGAGGGACGAAATCTTTGTAGAAAGACAATCATTCGATTTGCACAAGCAGCGTAGCTGCGAAATAAATTAATGAAATTTGTAAATACATTTCAAAAATGAATAATCAAAAATGACAAATAATCTGGTTTCGCAGCTACGCTGCTTTAAGACTTTTAATAATACCCGATTCTACAAAGATTCCGCAACTACGTTGCTTCTTTTTCGAAAGTACCTTCAGGGATAACCCAATAACCGACTATGCAGCAAATATTTACTATCTTCTGATATTATGTCTGATTTGCTCAGGGAATGCTTAATTTGACCGGAGAGATTAAATCACTCTCCTGATAAAGAAATGATCCACCCATCATTGAAACATTCTTTCCAAATCTTTTAGCTTCTCCGGGCTGATGAACTTCAATGGATGCAGGCTACTGCTGGAAATAAGCGATTGTGCTGTAAATTCTGCCACTTCCAGCCTGTCGAAAGCCTGAAATAGTGTCGATCCTGTCGACAAAAAACACTCATTCCTGATGAGCAGGTTCTGCCTTTTGCCAGACAACATCCGGGAAAGTTTTCCAGGATCATCATATAATAATTCCTGTCCGGCAAGTATGACCTCATTCAGCGCCAGATAACTCTCAGGAATTGTATGAGTACTGAACTCTTCCCCGCTCAGGGCAAAGGTCATGAGGCTTACCGGCAGAGCACAGGCAATGGCATTTATCTCCGGATGTGCATGATAAATAGCTTCATGCAAATGTGCAAACTGTGACAGTTTTTTGCCTGCCTCTGCTTTACCACTGCTGGCTCTTACAAGATCATTCAGTTCAATATATTCCCAGTCCTCTCCTTCCGGTGTAATGATAAAGCTTGCCGAACCCGTCCTGGCCGAAAAACAACCGCTTGTTGCCGTGCAAAGCTTACGGGAATATGCTCTGCGGGCAATGTCAATGATTTCCTTTCCAATACTTATTTCACCCAGGGTAATTTCCGGCATTTCAGTCTCTTTGAATGAATACTTTTTCAGTTCATTTGTTATGGGAATATTTTCATTCTCCTGAAAAATCCCCTTGCCGGTTCTGAGAATATCCAGAAGAATAGCAGCCATGGTTTCGAGGTTCTCAAGACGGTGAAAGGCAGCAGGCAGATTATCTGCTGTGGCAATAATGCCATGGTTTTCCAGGAAAGCAGCATTACAGCCGGAATTGAATGTGTGGCTTATATTTTTTCCCAACTCTTTACTGCCCGGAAGTGCATAAGCCGAAACAGGCAAATAATGATCCCCGGCAGAAAGGGATGGTATCAGATCAAAGGGAAATTTCCGGGTCGACATGCTGAATGCCACCAACGACGGGGGATGAGCATGAACAATAGAATTGATATCTTTTCTCGTATTGTAAATACCCCTGTGAAAAGGATGTTCCATCGTAGGTGCATGCCTGCCTTCCGTTCTGCCATCAGGCTTCCGTTCTGCCATCAGGATAAATCTTCACCATATCAGCAGGTGTAAGCCTGCCCTTGTCTATCTGAGTAGGCGTCACCCACAGGTTACCTTCCTCATCCCTGATGGAAATATTACCTCCGGTGGGCGTGGTCATCATGCCGTTGTATATACGCGTCATGATCTCCGATAACTGAACTGCCGGTGACTGTTGCAAAAGTTTTTTAACAGACATAATACCAAATTATTATCAAATTTCTTTTTGATGATATGATTAATTCAATGATACAAAATTTATAATTTGATCTGCTTTTTTATGAATTTTAAATATTAAAAGACCTAATTATCGCATTTGTCCCGGAGGGACATAATATCGGTAGTAATCAACAACCCGCCAGTAAATATAAGTTCCGTCAGGAACGAAATATTGAAAATGTCATTTACGCACCATCAATTAAAATTTATGCTATTTCCTAATATGCTTGTAAAATATATCGTGCCTACGGCACTGGTTCTTCAGAGAGGGAAATCATTCTACTGATATTTTGTCCCTAACGGGACTGAAAATTACGAATTTTCCACAGGGATATTTTTATCATTCTCTTTTGATTTACCGGAAGAACCATATTTTCTTATATTTCCTAATGGTTAAAACAAAATATCAACACATAGCACATAGAATACATAGTCACATAGAAATCCTGAAAAACTATGTGCCCCTATGTGACTACTGTGGGTTAAAATATTGTATCAGGTATCAATCCGCCGTGGCGGATCAGGTATCAGGATTTAAATCATTATTTTCACATTCTCACATTCCCAAATTTTCAAATCCTCAAATTTCCAAATTGTTCTTCATTTGATTTTATATTTGCAGATTGATCTTTTAAAAATTTTCAGATGTTCGAGCAGTACCCGAAACAACGACCGCCCCTGCCTCCGGCTTACCGTGAGCTGTATGAACATTATTACCTGCTCAACCGCAAAGGAAATTCAAAAGCCACCTCTCTTGCCTCGCGCATGGAAGCATGGATGCACCACAGGATCGCACACGACATGCAGTCTACAAAACCTGATGTTTCCACCCTCGAGATCGGAGCCGGAACATTGAATCAACTGGCATATGTAACATTTGACCAGGCCTATGACATTGTTGAACCTTTTACTGCCTTGTACAAAGATTCTGAATATTTGCCCAGAATACGGAATATTTACGATGGTATTGACCAGATTCCGGCCGGTCAGCATTACAACAATATCATCAGCATCGCAGTACTCGAACATCTTGAAGACATGCCTGCACAGGTGGCCATGGCTGCATTGCATCTCTGTCCCGGTGGACATTTCCTGGCTGCCATCCCCAATGAAGGCACAGTTCTTTGGTGGCTGGGCTGGAACCTGAGCACAGGCCTGGAGTTCCGGCTCCGGTACAATCTCAGTTACAGGACTCTCATGAAACACGAACATGTTAACACTGCAAAGGAAATTGATGATGCATTACATTATTTTTTTGGAACTGTGAACTGTCATGTTTTCGGCCTTTTAAAGCAACTTGCATTATACAGGTATTACCATTGCAGTAACCCTGATAACGGAAAATGCCATGATTACCTTGATTCCTTATCCTGAACTAAATAGAGTCTGTCCATAATATTCAATATTTTGATTGACGAATATCGATTAACGATTTTAGATTTTTGATGTTATCATTAAATCAGATGGTTACACATACTTCATAAATCAAATATCGTTAACTTAGCGAAGCGATCTCATGAACACCTTTAAAATTAATATGTTTGTGAGTAACTTAGCGAAGCGATCTCATGAACACCTTAAGAAATATAATATATTTGTGAATAATCTTTGTTCTTAAATCATAAAAGAATGACTTTAAAGACAAACACTAATAAAATATTTGATCCGCCTGAGGCGGATTTGAAGATGTGTAAATATTCGATTATTCGTATGTTCAATTGTTCGTATGTTCGTCTCATTGATGTTCAGGAATTTTTAATGCGTTCCAGACCAAAATGATGCTTTCAATCGTATTGCCATCCTACAAAGGTGCGGACATACTGAAAAACCAGTTGCCTGCATTCATCACATTTCTGAAAGATGAGAACATTGACCACGAAATCATCATTGTTGATGACGGATCAGGGGATGATGGCGAAACAGAAAGAATCGCATTAGAAACAGGTTGCCGTTTCCTTCCTCTGGATAATAATGTTGGAAAAGGTGCCGCAGTACGAAAAGGTGTTTTTCTTGCCAAGGGTGATTATATTATTTTTACTGATGTAGATATCCCTTTTAATTACGAGTCGTTCCGGCAGTTTCTGCATTACCTTGATATGAAAGAATTCGATATCGTAATTGGCGACCGTACTCTGCCCGGATCATCCTATTTTACAAAGATTTCAGGCAGCCGCAAATTAGGTAGCGATATTTATTCATTTATTGTTGGCCGCTTTATTACCGGCGGACTATTCGACACCCAGTGCGGAATGAAAGGTTTTCGCAGAAATGTGGCCATCGACCTGTTCTCTTCCGGCCGTATCCATGGCTTTGCTTTCGATGTGGAACTTCTATATATTGCCCTTAAAAGAAATTATGATATCAAACGTCTGCCTGTTATACTCCGGTCTAACGAAGGCTCAAGCGTAAGCCTCCTCAGGCATGGCACACGAATGGTCCTTGACCTGTTCAGGATCATCTGGTTCCAGAAAACCGGTGCTTACAGGCAACAATGTGTTAATATGACTGAGTGACGAAGAGACTAAGAGAACTGAGCGACCGGGCGATTGAGGGACGAAGAAACGAAGAGACTAAGCGACTGAGAGACTGAGGGACTTAGAGATAAATTCCATAAGATTAACTTTACGAACTTTATAAACTTTATGAACATTCGACTTTTTCCTGATACCTGATACCTGATATTTGATACCTGATATTTGATACCTGATATTTGATACCAAAGCATCCTGATGAAAAAAAATGTAAAGAAAACGCGGGTAACACTGAAAGGGAAAGCGGTACGGGAACCTTCCGTAAAGCAATTAACCGGAAATGGAATATTCCGCAGCAGGTTTCGTAATCTGTATTTTATACTGCTTGCCACTGCCGGTATTTACTTTTTCATTCACAATAATGGGTTTGTTCGCTGGGACGATGACTGGTACATACAGGAAAACCCGCAGGTACAGCACTTCACGGCAAGCAGTACAGGTGCATTGTTCACACACTTTTTCAAGGGACAATACAGCCCGGTGACCACCCTGGCCATTGCCCTGATGTATGGGAAAGACCAGGCCAACCCGGGAATTTACCACACTGTAAGTGCTCTTATCCACCTGTTAAATATTTGCCTCGTTTTCTGGCTGATATTGCTGCTTTTTGAAAGTACTGCAATGTCAACGATTGTTGCGGCCCTGTTCGGGCTGCATACTCTTCAGGCAGAAGCAGTTTCATGGGCTTCGGCAATCAAAGTCCTGCTTTATACTCTCTTTTTTCTCGCAGCGCTCATCATGTACGTCAGGTATGTTAAAAGCGGCAAGGCAAAATATTTCATTCTGACCCTGGTGTTTTTCATTCTTTCGTTCTTTTCCAAGGAACAGGCCGTAATGCTTGCTCTGTGTCTTGTCGCCATTGATTTTCTTCTGGAACGTAACCTGAAATCAGGAAAATTGATACTTGAAAAACTTCCCTTCTTTGCACTGTCAGTCATTATGGGAATTGTCACCATTTTTGCCAGCAAGACAGGGGAGTTTTATGAGAAAACGGCATCCGGGCCATTTTACCACCAGATAGCATTTGCTTCTTATGCATTGGTACAATATGTGATAAAACTGGTTTTACCCGTTCATCTTTCGGCATTTTACCCTTATCCTGAAGACCACAATCTTGTCCCAGGAATTTACTGGTTGTCCGTTATCCCTGCACTGGTCATTGTCGGACTGTTCATCTGGTCATTGTTCAGGAACAGGATACCTGCCTTTGCTTTGGCTTTCTTTTTCATCAATATCATTCTCGTTTTACAGATCATGCCTCTCAGGGATTTCATCCTGGCCGACCGTTTTGTTTATATCCCCTCCATCGGTTTTTTCATCATTATTGCCTGGATATACAAGCATTACCTGTCTCAAAAGAAAAATCTTCAAATGCCTCTGAAAGTGATTTTCGGAGCTTACCTGTTTTTACTTTTCCTGCTTTCGTACCAACGTACCGGAATTTGGAAGGATAGTATTTCCCTGTTCAATGATATGGTAAACAAAGAACCGGAATCCAGTGTGGCCTGGAATAACCGCGGCCTGGCAAATTATGACCTGAAAAATTACAAGCAGGCCATCGTGGATTTTAATACTTCGATCAGACTCAACCCAAAGTCAGTATTTTCTTATAACAACCTGGGAATAACCTACACCGAAAGCGGTGACTTGAAAAACGCAGTAAAAAGCCTTGATTATGCCATTTCCATGAGGCCTGAATTTGTTCAGGCTTATTACAACCGGGCTGATGCACATTCCAAAATGGACAATCTTGCGGCTGCCATTTCAGACTACGACAAGGTACTGACATTACGTCCCGGCTATATTGAAGCATACAGCCAGAGAGGGATTATGAAGGCAAAATCAGGAAGAATGCAGGATGCCATGCCCGATCTGAATAAAGCTGTTGAACTGGAGCCCGGGAACCCTGAAGCATATATGAACAGGGGTGTGGTGAAACTGAACCTGGCAGATTATTCAGGCGCTATTGAAGATTTTTCAATCACTATAAAAATGAAACCCGGTTTTGCTTACTCTTATTTCAACCGGGGACTGGCATACATTAAATCAGGCAACCAGTCATCGGGATGCAACGACCTCGAAAAGTCCCGGCAGATGGGATTTCCGCAGGCTGAGGGAGCTTTAAGGCAGTTTTGCAAATGATAAACAGGCTGTGTACTTTTATACTTTAAGCTCTTATTTCTGAAATCGTGACGCGTTTTGGCAAAAAATCACAAAAAACAAATCACAAAAAACAAATAATAAACAAGAACAAAATTTCAAATACGAAACAAACTTTTATGAATTTGTCATTTTGTTGATTGATATTTATTTGTTATTTGTATTTTGAGATTTGTGATTTCTTGTTTGGTTCTGATTTTTCCAGGTTAGGTTATTAGAATTAGTAGCAAGTATCAGTCCGCCGCGGCGGATCAAGTATCAGGACAAATGGTGATTTAGAAACACAGTTGTCCTGTAATAATGACAAAACAAACCTTAGGTTCCTTGCTGCACTTCGTTTCGCTCGGAATGACAAGTATTTTAAAGGTGAAAAAGAGGGATTACCGGATGCCAAACCTCCTGTAACCACTCTCCCTTATAAATCAACAAAACAGTTTGTCATTCTGAGCGAAGCGAAGAATCTCAAACATATTAACCGGATACCGGATAACAGTAAAATAGAAACATTGACGAAATGCGATTTTCGAAACTAATGCATTTATAATTAATAATTTACATTTTATTAAAATGAATTAACATTTTTTTGTTCATAACTTATTTGCAAACAATTTGATTTTTAAGCCAATCCGGTTGTACCTTCGCAGTTATTAAACAAATTTAACAAGCTACTGACAGTTTATTAACAAATGCCATACAGGAGGCTGCCAAATACCGACAGTGCCAGGCTCAAAGCCCTGCGCACCGCTCTGAAAAAGGGCATGGAATTATCACCGGTCGATATGGCAATCACTTCAGCCACATACCAGAAATTGAAATCATTCCTGCCCTGTTTTGAACAGGAGATGATCCAGCTAAAAGCCGCATACAGCACACAGGTCGAAAAAAACAAGGATTATCTCGATCTTCAGAAAAAAGCCAGATTATATATTTCCCATTTTCTCCAGGTGTTGAATTTCAGCATTGCACGCGGCGAACTACCGCCGGCAGCGCTTACATTCTATGGTCTGGGAGAAAACAACCACAAAATACCCTTGCTGAATAGTGATCCTGAAATAATAAAATGGGGGTCCCTGGTGGTGAAAGGCGAAACCGAACGTGTTGGAAAAGGTGGCAATATCATTACTAATCCGACATCAGCATTGGTAAATGTCTGGTACGAAAAATTCTGTGACGCCTATCATTATCAGAAAAACCTGCAGAAAAATACAAGCCGTGCGTTGAGCAGAGTGTCGGGACTTCGCTCGGAAGCCGACAGCATTATCGTTAAGGTATGGAACGAAGTGGAAGATAAATTCAGATTGCTTCCGGACGAAGAAAGACGTCAAAAAGCCGGGGAATATGGCATTATCTATGTTTTTCGTAAATCAGAACTCGAACCTCCCGTAAATAATTATATGGCCGAAGACAGGGCTTCCAGGCTTATTGAAATGATAAACCAGGAAGAAAACAGCAATGAAGAGGAAATGCTACAATACTCTTTTCTCTTTCCTGAAAACCAGGAAAATTATTAGTGTCGTAAACACGGCACTTAATACCAGCATCACTATATCAGAAACGTTGCCGGTAGCCGATCCCAGCTTATCAATTTTATCATTTACTTCTTTATTGGCAATAAACCACGATAGTACAGCAAAGGAATTATTAAAGAAATGAGCCGCCACAGGCAGCCATATACTTTCACTCCAGATAAACAGGTAGCCGAAAAGCAATCCGAGCATCATGCGTGGTAAAAACCCATAAAACTGCAGGTGAAAAGCGCTGAACAAGACTGCGGCAATCAATATTCCGATATGTTTGTTACGGGTCCATTCTGAAAATAATCTTTGCAATATTCCCCTGAAGAGAAACTCCTCACCAACAGCCGGTATGACTGCGATCATAAGCAGATTGACCATTAATCCGCCTATGCTTCTTACATTCAGGAAATCTTCCGTTATCCTGCCCGCATAATCTTCTGTTTCCTTCATCCACTTTTCCACTGGCTCCAGGAATTGAGGAAGCTTCAGGGTTGAATTGATATCTGTAAAAAAATTAATCAAGGGTAATGCAACCATCAGCAATATTAGGACAAGGAAAACAGACCTGGTCTGGGGAAATTTGCCTGCTTTCAGGTAATCAGCGATGTTACTTCCGGATAATCTTGCAAAAATCAGCGGTGGTACCACAAACATCCCGATGGATTCAATAATCTGGTAGTATTTCATGAAGCTTATATTGTTCAATAATGCTGAGGAAGCGATACCCGGGTTGCTAAGTAAATTGATCTTAAAGAACAATAATGCCCCGACTGCCCCGATTATCATAAAGACCAATGTTGATACCAGGACAATAAAAGCCAGCAGGATAATCTTGGCAAAAGGAGAAGAATCTTTGAACATCAGTAATTTTTTTTCAAAAATACATCAATCCCGAACAACAACAATGTCAGTATTTATAAGATTTTTCTTAATCAGCTCAAAATATAATAGTGAGTAATCCAATGTTGTTTAGTTAGCAAAAATCAAATAGAACGCTGATGACGCAGATTGTTATGATTTTTTAAGAATTATCAGTGTTATCTGCGTTCCATTCTTAATTATACGACATTGGTGAAAATCCCTGATTCCCATGAAGAATTCATAAAAAACGGGAAAGAAAGCAAGTAACAAATATTTTAAAATCAGAAATCGAATGCTTAATTTATAACACCATTGCATTTTGGAATATATAAATTATCTATTTTTACAATTTATTATTCGCATTTAAAATGAACCTGTTTAAATTTGTACAACGTATATGGATTATTAATACCAAAGGCGCCTACAGCCAGGAGTATATCAATTTCTTCAAGAAGAATAACGGATTCCATCCATACAACACATGCCTTAAAAATTCTCTTACTCATTATCTAATACAGTTTTTCAGGAAAAATACCACCATTTTCCCCATTCAGGAGGAAATCAAATTCGGAGATATTCCTTTTGGTTTTAACTTTACCAAACTATTTAAAATGAAAGGGATACCCAATTGCTTCAATATCGACCCGATTGATAATGCCATACTGAAAGTACTACGATACAGCGAAAAAGTGCCGAAATCAAATATGAACGCGACTTATTTCTTCCTTAACGACAAGTTTTTCCTTGGAGAGTACCGTTTCGGAGATATCACTTTTATTAACCTGCCTGATGTAATTAAAACTCTTTCGAAAAGATATAAGGTTGAGCTTCCTGAAACATCCGAGGAATTTCTGATAGTTGATCCAAATGGTGTTATTATCCATTATTTATTCAATGGCATTGCAGCATCAATCAGGTATTTTTCCAATGTTGACAACGAAATACGCCAGGTTATCAATAATTATATGAATGTTAATGTAAAAGAGGAAGATGAAAACCTGGAGTCGGTGCTCTCACAACATTTTTAAAAGAATGTTCCCATAATCTGGCATACCAGGTTTTACTTCTGATGAAAGATGCATTTAAAAAAATACTGAAAATCCTGAGGAACATTTTCATCGGGATTTTTCTTTTCAGTATCCTGAGTACGATTTTATACCGTTTTGTTCCCGTTCCGATAACACCGCTCATGATCATCCGATGTGGGGAACAGATGATTGACGGCAAAGAAATGCGTATTAAAAAGACATGGAAACCCCTGGAAAAAATTTCTCCAAACCTCCAACAGGCAGCCATTGCCGGTGAGGATAACAATTTTATGACACATTTCGGTTTTGATTTTAAAGCCATTCAGAAAGCCAGGGAACACAATGAGGTAAGCAAAACCATGCGGGGTGCAAGTACCATCTCACAGCAAACAGCAAAAAATGTATTTCTCTGGCCGCAAAGATCTTATTTACGCAAAGGATTGGAAGCTTACTTTACGGTGCTTATTGAGTTGTTCTGGAGCAAAAAACGTATCCTCGAGGTATATCTGAATGTGATTGAACTGGGAGATGGCATTTATGGCGCCGAGGCTGCATCAATGGAATATTTTAAAAAACCTGCTGCCAGGCTGACAAGGAACGAAGCAAGCCTGATAACAGCAATATTTCCCAATCCGCTGGAATGGCGCCCCGATAATCCTACTGCCTATGTTAAACACAGGCAGGGACTTATCTTAAATCTGATGAATAAAATTGAACCGGTAAAATTCAGGTAATATTCTGAATCAGCTTTCGGGTGTGTATTTAGTTATCATCTTCAGCACCTTAGAATCATCTGCCGCTCCGGGATATATGCGCATCAGGGTTTCATGGCTGTTGAAATCTGTTTTCAGAGCTGTTTCAAAATAATCAAGGCCTCTCTTTTTGTTTTGCATACTAAGGTGGTAAGCTGCCAGGTGGTAGAGCACATCAGCATTGGTTGAATTATCACCGGTAAGATCTTCCAGAAGTTTCACCGCTCTTTCAATTTCTTTAACGGCATAGAACATTTCCGACAATTCAATCCATGAATCAACATCAGCCGGATCAATCTCAGTGGCTTTGGTAAAACAAACAATGGCTTCGTTTGGCAATAACATTTTTGAATAAATCTGACCCTTGGTAAACCAGTAATCAGAATTGTTTTTCTCTAAAGTGTTGGCTCTGTTGATATAATACAAGGCCATGTCTAAGTTCCCGTCGTACAGGTTCATAACTGACATACCATACCACGCATCGGCAAAACTTTCGTCAATATCCAGAGATTTCAGGTAATACTCACGGGCAAGTCCATATTCCCCCATTTTTTCATAACACTCACCAATATAATATACTGCCTGAACATTGTCGTCTTCCAGCAGAATGAACTCATTGTAAACTTCAATTGCTTCCTTGTACCTTCCAAAATTTGCCAGCGTATTTGCTTTGTTAAAATGTGCCGATGTGAAGTTAGGCTCAATAGCCATGGCAAAATCGTAAGCCTCAATCGCCTTATCGAAATTTCCAACTACATTATAACAAATACCGAGGTTATACCATGCATTTTCTGAAAAAGGATCATGTTCAAGGTAGATTCGGTAATTATCAATGCTTTTATCGTATTTGCCAAGCTTCTCGTAACAATAAGCAATATCATAAATGACGTCCGGATTATCCTTGTTTATTTCATAGGACTCATGCAGGTATTTCAGCGCCATTTCATAATGATTTGTTTCCTGCAGGGCGATGGCAATGTCGTATAAAACTTCGTCCTTATTTTCAACTATCATAGAAAGTGCCTTACTGAACTGCCGGGCAGCTTCCCTGACATTTCCCAGCATGGTATAAACCACTCCCTTCAGAAAATACACTTCATAATTGGTTGATTCTGCCTTCTCGACAGATTTTAATATTTTAAGCGCTCCTGCCGGGTTCTCATGGTTTATGTATAACTGCGCTTTTTTTAACAGGATGATGGAAGAATCAGGGTGCTGAAGGCAGGCCAGATCGGTTGCCTGAATAGCATTGTTAATTTTGTTGCTGTCAAGGTAATAATCAATGATCTGTTCAAATTCGTCCACATCAAAATACTGCCTGGTCTTATTCTTCAGCATTTCTTCATACCGCTGAACTGACTCAGACATTTCTTCACTGTCAAAAAAATCATCAAAATCGTCGAACATCACAAGATATTTGGCTGCAAAAATAGTTTATTTTTAACTATTTTGATCATATTTCCAGGGTTTTCAGTTGCTGAAAATCATGTAATTAATTTGCATTTTAACTGAATTATTTATAAATCATTATGTTATGCACCAGTATTTTATGACCATTCCGGTAAATCAGGTATCAGGATAAGTTATGAGTTATGATCTGCCTGAGGCGGAATGAATGATGAGATTAATACAAACTCTGAAATACCGGCGTAGTGGCTTGGTTTTTAGTAATAATTTTCTTAGTACATGACAAAAATTTTGCAACAGTCTAATTGTTAATAACTTACAGTGTTTTTGTTGATAAAATTGTATCAAAATATTTGGTAAATACCTTGATATTCAATTGGTTAGCGGCTTAACCAAAAACCAAAACCAATGAATACCAAGGTTGATTACAAAAGTAATGAATTAGTTTCTATTTTCAGTGAAAAGACAGGATGGAATTTATCACGTGTTAAGTTTCTGGTGTTTTTCCTGATAGCGATTGTTAAGTGTCAAACAGTTAGCTTTTCAAGACTGGCAACGATATTCAATGGCAGGGTACAACCCGGTTCAAATTTAAGGAGGATTCAAAGATTTTTCGCACAGTTTGATTTTAATGAACGAATGTTTGGGAAATTAATATTTGCATTGCTGCCTATTGAGCCTCCATATCGTTTGAGCCTTGATAGGACCAATTGGAAATTTGGAAAGACCGATATCAATATACTTATGATCAGTGTTTGTTACTATGGGGTTGCCATCCCACTGTTGTGGACGATGCTTCCAAAAAGGGGAAATTCGAACCAAAAAGAACGAATAGCACTTTTGGAAAGGTACATCTCATTATTTGGAATAATGAGCATTGAAAGCATTTTGGCCGATCGTGAATTTATCGGTTCAACATGGGTGAAACACCTTATTGGGGAAAAGATAGCATTCTACATACGTATAAAAGAAAACATGTGGATGGAATCTAAGCCGGGAACATTCGTGAGAGCATTTTCCTTTTTCAAAGACCTGAAGTTTAATACAGCATTGAGCCTGAAAAAACCGGTTAAGATAAATGATAACAAAACATATTTGTCCGGATTGAAAATCCTCAATAAGCACAGAAATATTGAGTATGTTATAATTGCTTCAGATTATTATGACGAGCATGCCTTGATAATGTATAAGGACAGGTGGCAGATTGAAACGATGTTTAAAGCCCTTAAATCATCAGGGTTTAATATTGAGGATACACATCTTTCTGACCTTAATCGGATATCCAAAATGCTTTCCTTAGTCTGTATTGCATTTATTTGGGCATATTATGTGGGAATTTACAGAGATAAAAATATTGAGCCTATCAAAATTAAAAAACACGGGCGCCGACAATATAGCTTCTTTACCTATGGTCTCCGCTTCATTGAACGGGCATTGGTCTGCTCTGTAGCGGCTGATATTGTAATCATATTAAAAATTTTGTCATGTACTTAGAATAATTTTATCAAAAGTATCAGGTAAATCATATTAATCAAAGTTCAGACATTTTTCCAAACGCCTGACAGCCTGCAGTCTAAATACCTGAATAGCTTGCAGCATTTTATTATCTTATGATTATCATTAGATTTGGCAAAAATTACACAGCAATATGACTGTTGATCTATTCATTCCATGTTTTATTGATCAGATTTATCCCGACACAGGGTTTAATACCATTAAGATCCTCGAAAAATGTGGTCTTGATGTTCATTATAACCCGGCACAGACCTGCTGCGGTCAGCCTTCATTTAACAGCGGATACTGGCATGAATCAAAAAAACTGGCTGAAAAATTCATCAGCGATTTTAATAACAACCGGCCTGTAATTTGTCCGTCAGGCTCATGTGCCGGTTATATCAGGAATTATTTCCCTGAGTTATTCAAAAATAATCCGGGAATAAATGAATTAAACATCTTTGGAACACAGGTTTTTGAGTTATGCGACTTCCTGGTAAATCAATTGAAAATAACTGATTTTGGAGCTGAATTTCATGCCAGGGTCACATATCATGATGCCTGTTCAGCCTTAAGAGAGTACGGGTTAAAAGATGAACCCCGTATTTTGCTCCGGAATGTGAAGGGACTAGTTTTGATGGAAATGAATGAGAATGATGTGTGTTGTGGATTTGGCGGTACCTTTTCCGTGAAATATGAAGCTATTTCATCGGCCATGGTTCAGCAGAAGGTGGAAAATGCACTGGCAACCGGTGCTGAGTACATTGTTTCAACTGAAGCTTCCTGCCTTATGAATATTGAAGGATACATTAATAAACATAAGCTTCCCATAAAGACTATTCACATTGCCGATGTTCTTTCATCAGGCTGGTGATCGATGTCTTCCGGATTTTCAGGCTTTAATTTTTTGTACCTGCTTGCCTCTTTCAGTACCTTGTCAATAATCCACTCCAATTGCCCGTTGGTACTGCGGAACTCATCGGCAGCCCATTTTTCGATCGCCTGTAATTTCTCCGGGTCGATCCGCAGTACAAACGCTTTTTTGTTAGACATATCCTGAGATTATTAGTTTATAAAGTTGAAAGTTCATAAAGTTGAAAGGTGCTGATAAAAATCAAATAATCAGTATTTTATATATTAAAATGTCCGGAATATCTTAATATTTTGTAATTATTTGTATTTAATGACTTTATAGACTATATAAACTTTCAACTTTATGAACTTTATAAACTTTATGAACTTTATGAACTTTATGAACTCATTTACTGATACAGAGAACCCGTATTTACAACCGGAGCGGCATCCTTATCCGAACAAAGAACTACCATCAGGTTGCTTACCATCGCTGCCTTTTTATCCTCATCAAAGTCAATGATCTCTTTCTTTTTCAGTTGTGAAAGCGCCATTTCAACCATGCTAACTGCGCCTTCTACAATCTTGAACCTGGCTGCCACTATTGCTGTTGCCTGCTGACGACGTAACATTGCACCAGCAATCTCCGATGCATATGCCAGGTGAGCGATACGCGCTTCATGTACCCTGATCCCTGCAATAGCAAGTCTTTCGGTTATCTCATGCTCGAGCACATGATTCACTTCTTCACCTCCTGAGCGCAAAGTGACCTCAGCCTGCTCATCATCAAAATTATCATAGGAATAATGCCCGGCAAGCTTACGAATAGCCGCTTCACTTTGAATCTTCACAAAATATTCATAATTATCAACTTCAAAAGCAGCCTTATATGTGTCTTCCACTTTCCAGACCAGAACAACCCCGATTAATATGGGATTACCAACTTTGTCATTGACTTTTATTGGTTCGCTGTTCAGATTCCTTGCCCTGAGAGAGAATTTTCTCTTCAGGTAAAACGGATTAACCCAGAAGAACCCGTTGTCTTTGACAGTACCTTTGTATTTTCCAAACAGCACCAATACCGAAGACTCGTTTGGGTTTACCACTATAAAACCTGCCATGGAAAATACGGCGATAATGATAAATACTACCAACCACGTGGCTTCAAACTGAATAATTCCCCAGACAGAGATCCCTATCAGAATTAAACAGATAATCAAAGCTAAATAACCCGACCTTGGGCTATAATTATTTTCTTCTTTCATATTATTTTATTATTATATTAATATTGTTTTGATTGCAAAAATATATCATCTAATTATTTTACAATATGTTATAAAACATGTTCTGAAAGAATATTTTATCCATACTTTTGACTTTTCAGCTAATACATCCCCTTATTATGGAAAGTTTTGTTGCGTACAATCCTACAATGATACACTTCGGTAAGAACATAGTGAATGACCTTGGTGAGACTGTTCATAAATCAGGAAATAAGGTCTTGATGATGTATGGTATGGGGTCTGTCAAAAAAAACGGGATATATGATGAAGTCGTTTCTGAACTGATGAAGCATAAGATTGAAATAGTTGAATATCATGGAATAAGACCTAACCCTGTGGTTGAGGATGTTGATAAAGCAGCAAAATTGGGCAGGGAAGAAAAGATATCAGTAATAGTTGCTGTTGGAGGTGGTAGTGTGATTGATTCTGCAAAAATCACCGGGTTATGCATTGCAGGAAGATTTAAAGCATGGGATGTTATGACAAGGGCTGTAAAACCCAAAACAAGTATTCCTGTAATTGCTGTTCTGACCCTCGCTGCCACCGGAACAGAGATGAATCAGTTTGCCATTCTTCAAAACAATGATACAGGACAAAAATTCGGATATGGTAACCCTCTTTGTTTCCCGGTTCATTCATTTCTTGACCCATCATATACCCTTTCGGTGCCGGCAAATTATACAGCTTATGGTATCACTGACCTGGTAGCGCATGCCCTGGAAGCCTTCTTTGCAAATGGCAATTCATCCCTGTCAGACAGGTTCGTGGAAGCCATAATCAAGGAAGCAATGCATTGCGCCCCTTTATTGATGAGGCATCTGCACAATTATGATTACAGGGCCAGGATACTATGGGCATCTACCTGTGCCCTGAACGGGATAACTGCTGCCGGCAGAGCATATACCGGCGACTGGGCAGTTCATGATATTGGTCATACTTTGTCATTATTATATGATATTCCACATGGCGCAAGCCTTTCTATTGCTTATCCGGCATGGCTTAAATTTCAGAGAGAAAAAATCCAGGACCGTATCCGTGAACTTGGGGTCCACCTGTTCAACTTTTCATCCGTTGATAAAACCATTGCCAATATTACTGATTTCTTCAGGTCAATAGATTGCCCGGTAAAACTGGGAGCTGTCAATATTGAAACAGATAAAAAACAGGAAATTATTGACCTTATGCTGAAAAATAAAGTCAACGGAACGGTACATAAATTACACCCGGATGATTATTCACGGATCGTAGAGCTGATGTACTGATGTCCTAGCTTAAGCAGTCTTACTTTTCTCAAATTTCATATTTTCTGTAATTTTGCACGGAAAGAACAATATTTCAGATGGATATTCTAAGAATAAAACAAAGATTCGGGATCATCGGGAATTCACCCCTGTTAGACCGTGCCATTGACATTGCAGTACAGGTAGCTCCCACCGATTTATCAGTGCTGATCAGCGGTGAAAGTGGTGTTGGAAAAGAAGTTTTTCCCCAAATCATTCATCAGCATAGCGCCAGGAAACACGGTACTTTTATTGCTGTAAACTGCGGTGCAATTCCGGAAGGAACCATTGATTCGGAATTATTTGGTCATGAAAAAGGTTCATTTACCGGCGCCCATGAAAGCCGGAAGGGTTATTTCGAAGTAGCCGACAATGGAACGATATTTCTGGATGAGATCGGGGAATTACCTTTACCAACCCAGGTAAGGCTTCTCAGGGTACTGGAATCCGGAGAGTTTATCAGGGTTGGATCATCAAAAGTACTGAAAACAAATGTGAGAATGGTTGCTGCGACCAACCTCAACCTGATTGATGCCATCAGGGAAGGAAAATTCCGTGAAGACCTGTATTATCGCCTGAATACCGTCCCAATTTCATTACCGCCTTTACGTGAAAGAAAGGATGATATATTCCTGTTGTTCAGAAAATTTGCCAGTGATTTTGCTGAAAAATACCGCATGCCTGCTATCCGGCTTCTGCCTGATGCCCAGCACCTGCTGGTCGAATTTCCCTTTTATGGCAATGTCAGGCAATTAAAGAATATTACCGAACAGATTTCTATCATTGAACATGAAAGAGAAATTTCGGGCAGCGTAATTCGCAGATACCTTCCGGATGCTGATATGGCAAGACTTCCTGTGATATACAAAGGTATTGATGAAAAAACATTTGCTTCAGAACGCGAAATCCTTTACCAGATACTATTCGACATGAAAAAGGATATGAATGATCTGAAAAAGCTGGTTTATGAAATCATGCAATCCGAATCATTTGATTCTGAAATTAGTGGAAAACATGCACCTGTCTTTCAGAAACATTACCAGGACGACCAGCTCCATCAGCCAACAAACATACCACCTGTCGAATTAAAAGCAAAGGAAAATATAAATATTGAAGATACCGAAGAAGTGATTGAAGAGTCTCTTTCGCTGGAGACTAAGGAGAAAGAGATAATTATCAAGGCCCTTGAAAAATATAAGGGAAAACGCAAACAGGCAGCCAATGAACTGGGTATTTCTGAAAGAACACTTTACCGTAAAATTAAAGACTACAATATTGATTACTAAGATGAAGTTCGCCAGATACTCTGTTTTACTTACAATGATCATTTTACTTTCAGAGACATGTTCGATAAAATATTCCATGTCAGGTGCATCCATTTCACCGGAGGTAAAAACCGTTTCAATTCAATATTTTTCAAATAATGCACCCCTTGTGAATCCGGCGCTCAGCCAGGAGTTTACAGATGCTTTAAAAGATAAATTCGTATCGACAACAAGTCTGAAACTGATCATTGGAACGGGAGATCTGAATTTTGAAGGAGAAATCACCGATTATAATACAAAGCCCATAGCTATCCAGCAAAACGATGTGGCTGCCATGAACCGTCTTACGATCACTATACGGGTAAAATACACGAATGCTAAAGACCCGCTCGCTAAGTACGATTTTGATAAAACATTTACCCGTTACGAAGATTATGACAGTTCCAAAGACCTGGGTTCGGTTGAAACAGATCTTACAAAAAAAATAGTTGACCAGATCGTGGATGATGTGTTCAATCAATCGGTAGTTAACTGGTAATTCAATATTAATTTACAGGTTATAACATGAACGTACAGCAATTCCGGCAATTCCTTATGCATCCCGAATCACTGGATGATATTACTGCCAGCCAGATTGCCGGTCTGATCAGAGAATATCCGTATTTTCAGACAGCTCATTTATTACTTCTGAAAAACTTTCATAACCAGAATGACATCAAATTTGCCAATCAGTTGAAATATTCAGCTGCGTTTATTGGCGACCGTAAAATTCTATATAATCTGCTTTATAATTTTCATTCTGCCCATCATATTAAGGAAGAAACCGGTTTATTTCGAGACATTGAATCTGATTCTGGTCCTGATGAAAATAAATTTCCCTTCGATTCAGTCACAAAATCAGGTAATCTGACAGAAAACACTGAAATTTTGTCAGTCATTCCCCAAAAAAGACCGGACATCTCACAAAAACTGATTGATAAAATACAAAAACCTGACATAAAAGCCGAAAATTTGTCAGTTGAACAAACTGATACCGATTTCAGGGCAAAATTTTCTGACCAGGGTTCTGAAAAAATCCAAATTCCAAAACTTACAAAGCAGAATGAGCCCGGACCAATTAAAAATGTAGGTCCTGAAATATCAGAAATTCATGAGAATACTGACCAACCTGATAAAGATTTTCCTGAAGGGGAGATCCATACATTTTCGGAATGGCTAACCCTTATTTCATCTGATGGAGCGATAATAGACGCCGGCAATAAAAGCCCGGGGATTGAAAAATCTGATCTTGCACAAAAATCGGTTAATTTATTGATTGATAAATTTTTAATTGCAAATCCACGAATTGAAAGATCGAAAAAACAAGATGAAACAGAAATTGATATTTCTCAATCCGTTTCACTTGATGATGATGAATTAATGACCGAAACTCTGGCAAAGATCTATATTAATCAGAAGTATTATCATAAGGCAATCTCAGCCTATCAAAAATTAAGTTTGCAATTTCCCGAAAAAAGTATTTACTTTGCAACCCAGATTGAAAAATTAAAGGATCTGATTAATAAACAATAAATCAATAGGTTATGTATTATGTTGTTTCAATATTGATTTTGATTACCTGCATATTAATAATTTTAATTGTGCTGGTACAAAATTCGAAGGGAGGCGGATTGGTATCGAATTTTGCCTCTTCAAACCAGTTTATGGGAGTCAGGAAAACGACTGATTTTCTTGAAAAAGCGACGTGGACTCTTGCAGTTGCTTTATTGGTACTAAGTCTGGTTGCAAGTGCTACAATTCCCCGTGACCAGGTTGATACCAACCGGTCAAAAATTCAGGAACAGATTAACAATGCAGCAGAACCGGGTTCAAAAAGCAATTTCCCGACTACTGCTCCTGCAGCAAATAATAACCCCAATCAACCCGCCGCTCAGCCTGCCCCGCAGCCAGCTCCGCAACCTGTTAATCCAAATACACCCCCACCAGCTAAGAAAAAATAATTTACCCCCGAATAATGATTTAAAAAAGCCGGATCAGACAGGTCCGGCTTTTTTAATTTAATTTTTGTTCTTATTTGCCTGTCATTATTGCCTCATTATTAATGCATTATAATTTGGCATAAATTATGAAAACAAACCTTTCGAAAGATAATATTATGTTTAACCTTAAAATTTTATAAAAAATGGCAAAAATAACCATCAAACCATTAGGTAACAGGGTTTTAGTTGAGCCCATGAAAGCTGAGCAAAAAACAGCAGGAGGACTGATTATTCCCGATACAGCACAGGAAAAACCTCAGAAAGGCACTGTAATTGCTGCCGGAAAAGGGAAAAAGGATGAAGAAATGGAAGTAAAGGTGGGTGATATTATCCTTTATGGAAAGTATGCAGGTACCGAGCTTAAATACGAAGGTAAAGATTACCTGATCATGGCCCAGAGCGATATCCTCGCTATTTTATAAATATTTTATACCACTTTATTATTATTAACCCATAAATACAAAATATCATGGCAGCTAGAGAAATTAAATTTAATATTGAAGCAAGGGATTTATTGAAAAAAGGTGTTAATCAACTTGCGGATGCTGTAAAAGTTACATTAGGTCCAAAGGGTCGTAATGTTGTTATTGAAAAGAAATTTGGCGCACCTACTATTTCCAAAGACGGAGTCACGGTTGCCAAAGAAATTGAATTGCTAGATCCATTCGAAAATCTTGGTGCACAAATGGTAAAAGAAGTTGCCCAGAAGACTGCCGACCAGGCCGGTGATGGAACAACTACTGCAACTATTCTTGCCCAGTCAATTTATAATGTTGGATTAAAGAATGTAACATCAGGAGCAAATCCGATGGACCTGAAACGCGGAATTGATAAAGCCGTTGCAAGAATTGTGGATAACCTGAAGAGCCAGTCAAAAGTGATTGGTGAAGATTATAGTAAGATCGAACAGGTAGCTTCTATTTCCGCAAATAATGACATTACCATTGGTAAACTGATCGCCGATGCAATGGACAAAGTTAAAAAAGACGGGGTCATTACCGTCGAAGAAGCCAAAGGAACTGATACCCATGTTGATGTTGTTGAAGGAATGAAATTCGACCGTGGTTATATTTCACCGTATTTTGTGACCAACACGGAAAAAATGGAAGCTGTTCTCGAAAATCCATATATCCTGATTCATGATAAGAAATTATCAAATATGAAAGATATTCTTCCGGTTCTTGAACAGGTTGCACAATCGAGTCGTCCGATGCTGATTATTTCTGAAGACCTTGAAGGAGAAGCTTTGGCTACATTGGTGGTAAATAAACTACGCGGCACTTTGAAAATTGCAGCAGTAAAGGCTCCGGGGTTTGGCGACCGCAGGAAAGAAATGCTGGAAGATATTGCTATTCTTACCGGTGGTGTGGTAATCACTGAGGAGAAAGGTTACAAACTGGATGCTACCACGATAGAAATGCTTGGTCGTGCTGAAAAGGTAATTATTGATAAAGACAATACCACACTTGTAAATGGCGCTGGCGATAAAGAACTGATAAAAGCCCGTTCAAACCAGATCAAGGCACAGATTGAAATCACCACTTCCGATTACGACCGTGAGAAGCTTCAGGAACGTCTTGCAAAACTGGCCGGTGGAGTTGCCGTCTTATACATTGGTGCAGCTACTGAAATTGAAATGAAAGAGCGTAAGGACCGTGTTGACGATGCTCTTCATGCTACCCGTGCTGCCGTTGAAGAAGGAATAATCCCTGGTGGCGGAGTTGCATATATTCGCGCTATCAAATCTCTGGATAACCTGAAAGGTGCTAATCTGGACGAAACTACCGGAATTAATATTGTCCGTCGTGCTTTGGAAGAACCACTCCGCCAGATAGTCGAGAATTGCGGAATGGACGGTGCCGTGGTTGCCCAGAAAATAAAGGAATCAAAAGGCGCTTTCGGTTATAATGCTTATACCAACAAATATGAGAATCTGCTTCGTTCCGGAGTGATTGATCCTACCAAAGTAGCAAGGATTGCTCTTGAAAACGCAGCTTCTATTGCCGGTATGTTACTAACCACCGAATGCATCATCACAGAACAAAAAGAAAAGAATCCTCCTATGCCAAATCCAGGAATGGGTGGCGGTGGAATGGATATGTACTAACAGATATCTCCACTCAAAAATAAAAAACCCTCCCACTGACCCGGAGGGTTTTTTTATTTTCAGCACCCGTGTCTAATTAGGGTCTGTCTATAATACTATATATTTTGATTTACGAATATTGATTACTCACAACTATTATTTTATTTTTTAAGGTGTTCGTGAGATCGCTTCGCTAAGATAACGATTTTATATTTTTGATGTTATCATTAAATCAGATGATTACACATACTTCAAAAATATAAAAATTGTTGATCCTTGTTCTTAATTCAAAAAGATTGACTTTAAAGACAAATACTAATTGTATTAAACCGAAATTTATTTATTACATAAATATTTTTTTAATCTACTAAATATCATTTGATTATATTCGTAAATCGTAATTCGTAATTCTAAAATTAATATAATTAACTTATCAATACCGAGGTCATGGTAAGTGACCCGGCAACCGCTTTATCATTAAAAAAAACAGCAGATTCATTATCTTCCTGCAATGCAAGTATGTAAAGAAGCGGAAAATAATGCTCAGGTGTGGGTATGGCCAACATAGCGGACTTACTTAATGATTCATAATCAATCAAAGCTTTGTGATCATGTTTTAATATTTTGCTTTTGAAAATATCATTCATCTCATAAGCCCATTCATATCCGTAACCCTGATTGATATTTGAAAAGTCGTTTACAGAAATCAGCCTTAAATTGTGTACCATGTTCCCGCTTCCGATAATCAGCACCCCTTTCCGGCGCAGAGATTTGAGTTCTTTTGCCATTTCATAATGATATACTGCTCCGCTAAGATAATCTATACTAAGCTGAATGACTGGTATCCGGGCATCAGGGTACATTTTGATCAGCGGGACCCAACAACCATGATCCAAACCCCAATCCTGATCAAGGCTAAGGCCTGTTTTTGTAATAATCTCTTTTACGTCCAGAGCCAGCACCGGATTGCCGGAAGCAGGATAATATATTTCATAAAGTTCTTGTGCAAAACCACCGAAATCATGGATGGTCCGCGGTTTTTTCATTGCCGTAACCTGAGTTCCCCTGGTTTGCCAATGTGCTGAAATACACAAAATAGATTGAGGTACTGGTAATTCTTTTGCCATATCATGCCAACCCCTTGTAAACTCATTATCTTCAAGTGCATTTGTAGGACTACCATGGCCGATAAATAAGACAGGCATTTGAGGTGTATCCGGCATATTTGCGCTAATATTGGATAATTTATTCATGACCTTTACGTTTCAGTCGATTGATATTAAAATAAATATTAGTACCTTATTTCTGGAATCTTGACGCGTTTTGGCAAAATATTCCAAAAAACAAATCACAAAAAACAAATAATAAACAATTTCAAAATTTCAAATACGAAACAAACTACTTTGATTTTTCAATGATTGAAGAAATATTTTTATATAGAACGGCTTCGTTGTTTTTGAATTTATCATTTTGTTGATTCGAATTTATTTGTTATTTGTTTTTTGATATTTGTGATTTATTGTTTGGTTCTGGCTCGGCCAGGTTAGGATAATGAAATTCCATTTATGTACTCATTTATGCTATATGTCCTGATACTTGATACCTGATACCTGATTCTATGAACCTGCATCCTGTTTACCTGAGAAAAACCGGCAGTATGCACTGATACCACATTCATGGCATTTTGGTTTTCTTGCAATGCACACATATCTGCCGTGCAGGATAAGCCAGTGATGGGCAATTGAAATCTTATCCTCAGGAATATGTTTTACTAATTGCCGCTCTGTTTCTAAAGTTGTTTTGGAATTAACCGTAAGACCTAACCTTGCGGATACCCTGAAAACATGAGTATCTACGGCCATGACAGGCTTATTATATACAACGGCGGCAATCACATTGGCCGATTTTCTTCCTACTCCCGGAAGTTTCAGCAATTCATCAACATCAGACGGCACAAGACCACCGTAGCGTTCTGTAAGCATTCCTGCCATTCCAATCAGGTGCTTGGCCTTGTTATTCGGATATGAACAGGTTTTAATTAATTCAAAAACATCACTGGTATTCGCACGTGCAAGGCTTACTGTATCAGGAAAACATCTGAAAAAATCAGGAGTTATCAGGTTCACATGCTTATCAGTACACTGAGCAGAAAGAATTACGGCTACTATCAGCTGGTACGGATCTTTATATCTTAATTCTGTCTCTGCAACCGGCATATGAGATTCAAAATATGCCAGTATTTTCCGGTATCTTTCTGTTAATGTCAATTTGAAAAGTATATTTCAGGCTATTTTTTCAGTTTATAATTGATACATAACTTTAATTCCGGGCCGGAGATATATACATACTGAGATCCATTATTGGTAACATTAATGCTGAGGGGGTTATTAAAGCGGAACCCCAAACCAAAATCAAACGCCCAGTGATTTCCCAGATTTTTTTCCAGCATAACAGAAGGATTGAATTCATATGTCTGAAAATAAGTATTGTCTTCAAATAACAGGTATCCGAATCCGGCAAATATGTTTATCACCGGATGAATGTTATTTTCAGGTTTATATATCCAGGCCATATCAAATCCTGCTTCAATCAGGTTGACACTGTTGTCACCAAAACTTATTAAAGTCAATGGGATTGAAGATGATTTGATATGCAAACCAAATTCATATTGCTGATCAATTATCATTCCTATGCCAACATCTGGTAAAACAGTATATGAATCATCGACGGTAGTTAAGGCTGTTCCAATATGCAGATAGTAATTTGAAACGGATGATGTATTTACAGTCAGCGGATGATTTTCATAAGTTTTAACTTGTGATTCAGATCTGTATGCAAGAAGAATCAACACGATCAATATGCCGTGTTTTACACATGAATACATAATATTATTTTTACTAAAGTGATACATCAGAACACTTAGCTGACTTAACCGGAGCGTCGTTTTTGAGAAAAATGCGGAAGAATAATAATGAATTCTGTCAATTTTTGTTTTTTTTCTCTGGCTTGTCAGTCTAAAGTCAATTTACCTGAAAAAGTACGGTTTTATTCAAGCCTGTTTTTATCAAAAAATCAGACCGTCATTATGTCTTTTTCTTTGAGTACCATGACTTCGTCAATTTTCTTCACATAATGGTCGGTCATCTTCTGCACTTGATTTTCAGCCTCTTTGATGTCGTCTTCAGAAATTCCTTCTTTTTTTAATTTTTTCAGATCTTCGTTGATATCACGGCGAATATTCCTGATGGCCACTTTAGCCATCTCTCCTTCTCCGTTCACCTGTTTGACAAGCGTTTTTCTTCTTTCTTCCGTAAGAGGAGGGATATTGAGCCTTATTATCTGCCCGTCGTTTTGTGGGTTGATGCCGAGATTGGCTTTCTGAATTTCACGTTCTATTGAATCAATGGCAGTTTTATCCCATGGTTGAATGATAATACTGCGTGCATCTGGTATACTGATGTTTGCCATCTGGTTGAGTGCTGTTTTTGTTCCATAATAGTCAATATATATTCCACTCAAAATGTGTGCATTGGCTTTTCCGGCACGAATACTGCCAAGTTCAGTCATAAAATGATTAATTGCACCATTCATCTTTTCCTGGGATTCCGCCAAATACATTTTTACAATATCATCCATATTATCAATATTTTAATAGAGAATTCAATCATTAAAAATTTCTTACCAAAGTACCAATTTTTTCACCTGACACAATTGCTTTCAGGTTATTTTTTCTGTTCATGTCAAAAACAAGAACAGGCATATTATTATCACGGCAGAGAGTAAAAGCGGTCATATCCATGATTTTCAGTTTTTTTTCGTAAGCTTCATTAAAGCTAATCTCATCGTATCTGATTGCATCAGAAAATTCTTCCGGATCAGCGGAATATATACCATCTACTCTTGTCCCTTTTAGCAGAATATCAGCTTTAATTTCAACAGATCTTAGGGCGGCGGCTGTATCAGTAGTAAAATAAGGATTTCCCGTACCACAGGTATAAATTCCTATTGTTTTTTCCGATAATGAGGCTATTGCTTTTTCAATGGTAAATATTTCTCCGATGTGTTCAATCTTAAACGCTGTAAAAATTTTTGATCTGACTGATATATTATTAAAGCCGGAATGAAAAGCCAATCCATTAATTACAGTGGAAAGCATGCCCATGTAATCTCCGGTAGCCCTGTCAAATCCCTTATCAGTTCCCTGTACTCCCCTGAATATATTACCACCTCCAATCACAATACCCACCTCAATTCCCATCATTAAAATCTCTGCTATCTGCTGACAATATTCATTGAGTCGCTTCTCATCAATACCATAATTTTCTGATCCTGATAATGATTCACCACTCAATTTTAATAATATTCTATTATATTCCATTGATTAAATATGTGTTATCAATTATATTTATTTATAAGCAGATAAAAATATTTGCAAATTTTAAAATTTTTAATGCCAAATTTGCTGATGTTAATAAGTTTTCCATGGATATTATTCACCTGATCCATGTGAATAACTATATGATAAAATCTGATTACTCGGGATTATTAACTTATTGAATTTAAATGAAACAGATTGTATACTCATTTCCATTGAAATTTCCAAGTAAAACTTATCAGTAATAATTGCAAAGTAATACACCTGTTCCAAACAATAAATTTCCCAATTTTAAAAATTTCTAATAAATCATAACTATATTAACACAGTGTTAATTTCCTTACCAACCCTTTAAATTTCAAACTAATCCTGCAATCAAACATGTTAAAAACCGTTTAACTATATTTTAACAGTAACAAATGCAAGTATAATCTTTAAAATTTATTAACTCAATTCACAGGATATATACATTAGCATTTGTTTTATATAAAATTTAATAAATAATAATAATAATATCCTTTTGAAAAAGGTAGATATGGAAATAAAAACGGATAAATTTACTGATTATGCTCAAAAGATCAGGGAACTGAAGTCAGAAAAAAATGCGGTAATCCTTGGGCATTACTACCAGATACCTGAAATACAGGATGTCTCTGATTTTGTTGGAGACAGTCTTGCTTTAGCGCAAAAGGCTGCTACTACCCCGGCAGACATTATTGTTTTTGCAGGTGTTCATTTTATGGCCGAGACGGCAAAAATACTTAATCCGCATAAAAAAGTACTGCTTCCTGATATGAATGCCGGCTGCTCCCTGGCGGATTCTATACCCGCTGATAAATTTGAGGAGTTCAAAAAAAATTATCCTGGTTATACAGTGGTTTCTTATGTTAATACTTCTGCTGCAATCAAGGCTTTAAGCGATATTGTATGCACTTCTTCGAATGCAAAACAAATAGTTGAAAGTCTGCCTGCTGATGAAAAAATAATATTTGCGCCTGATAAAAACCTGGGAAATTACATAAACAGTATTACAGGAAGGAATATGATATTATGGAACGGAGCCTGCCATGTTCATGAAAAATTTTCCCTGGAAAAAATACTTGATCTGAAAAAACAATATCCTGATTCAAAAATTATTTCACATCCCGAATGTGAAAGGCCGGTGTTACTGGTATCTGATTTTATCGGATCAACTTCTTCATTATTGAATTATGTGGTAAAATCTGAATTTCAAATATTTATTGTTGCAACTGAATCCGGTATTATTCACCAGATGCAAAAAGCCTGTCCTCATAAGAAATTTATTCCTGCCCCGCCTAATGATTCTACCTGTGCCTGTAATGATTGTCAGTTTATGAAAATGAATACCCTGGAAAAACTTTATCTTTGCCTCAGGAATGAATATCCTGAAATAATAATTGAAGAAAAAATAAGAATAAGGGCCGAATTACCAATACGCAGAATGCTGGAAATTTCCCAACGACTTGAAATTTAAAATGAATAAAATAAAAAGTTTAGTAATAATTTCGATTTTATCTGCAAATCTGTGTTATTCGCAGCAATCTGATACTACCAGAAACGGGTATACGAAATTTTATTACTTTCCGGGCCGGTTATCAAGCGAAGGGTTCATGAAAAAAGGAAAGCCTGATGGTTATTGGAAAAGTTATTATGAAAACGGACAACTGAAATCAGAAGGAAACCGTAAAAATTATCTCCTCGACAGTATTTGGATATTTTATAATGATAAAGGAGATACAACAGAAAAAATCAATTATCTGTATGGTGTAAAAAATGGATATTCATATGGTTACGAATGTAAACAAAAAGCCGGTATCAGGCGATGTAATGTAATATATAAAGAATTATATGTCAATGATTTAAGACAAAGTCATTCTTATTATTATTATGACAATGGTAAACTACATATGGAGGTTATGTTCAGGGACAATAAAAAACATGGAAGTGCATGGGAATATGATGAGAATGGAATGTTGATTACCTTACTGGAATACAGAAATGATTACGTTGTTTCCATGGAAAAGATCAACAGGAAGGATGAACGGGGCTTCAAACAGGGTAGCTGGAAAGATTTTTATCCTAACGGAAAGATCAAAATAGAGGCAAATTATTTGAATGATAATCTTCATGGGCAATATAAAGCGTATGATGAAAAAGGAAAGATCATAAAAAATGCCCGTTATGAGAATGGTGTTTTGGCAGAAGACAATGTGCACGATATTGATAAAGCCGTTGTAAAGAAAAAGTATTATCCGTCAGGTAAAACAAAAACATCAGGTAGTTACCGCGACACTATACCGGTAGGTATTCACAGGGAATATGATGAAAATGGGAAAGTAACAACTGCAAAGGTTTATGATGATTTTGGAATATTAACGGGAAATGGAATTGTTGACAACCAGGGAAATTATATTGGTCAGTGGCGGGAGTATTATCCGGAAGGGGAAATAAAAGCAGAAGGATCATTTACAAACAGTAAAAAGACGGGTGAATGGGTATATTATTTTAAGAGCGGAAAAACAGAACAAAAAGGCAGATACGAAAAAGGTAAACTTGAAGGAACCTGGCGCTGGTATTATGAAAATGATAGCCTGAAACGGGTGGAGGAGTTTTATAATGGAAAAGAAGAAGGTCCCTTTGTTGAATACGATGAAAGTGGAAAAATAATTGCAAAAGGTAATTACCTGGATGGAGAAAAAGACGGGCCCTGGTATTATAACCTGGGTGATCATATTCAGAAAGGCGAATATAAGGACGGACTGAAAGAAGGTATCTGGAAGTTTTATTTTCCTGACGGAAAACTTAAATTTGAAGGAAACTTCATACAGGGTAATGAAGATGGCAAACACCACTGGTACTATGATAATGGCATTATTCAGGAAGATCAGTTTTGGGTAATGGGAAGCAGAGAAAAGACATGGAAATCCAATGACGAATTTGGGAACCTGATTATTGCCATCACTTATAAAAACAATAAAGAAATAAAAATCAATGGTTTGCCTTTAGAAAATGAAGAGAAGGAAGTTAAAAAGAAAGATTGATCAATCTATCAGAAAATGATTAGGAAAAAACGAATACTTTATTTTGAAGATAATTTACTCAATCAGATGGTTGTTATTAAGAAACTGAGAAATTCGGGTTTCGATATTGATATTGCCGGTAATAGTCCTGATGGCATTGATATGTTCGTTGATAATGACTATGATCTTATCCTGATGGACATCATGATGCCGGAAGTGGATGGATTTGAGGTAACCCGTCTGATCAGGGCTCTTGATAAGGGAAAGGATTTGCCAATTATTGTCATAACTGCCGATGCATATGAAATTAATGATGAGATTTGTAAAAAAAATGACATAAATGCTTTTCTGGTTAAACCAATAGATTATAACGCATTATCAGACTTAATCAATAAATTAATGATCCCTGACTAAATGGATGTTGAATTTGACATTAGAAAAGAAAAACTAACGGATATTGACCAGGAAATCGAGAAAAAGCTCCGGCCGCTTGAGTTTTGTGATTTCAGCGGGCAGCAGAAGATTGTTGATAACCTGAAAATCTTTGTACAGGCAGCCAGGATGCGTTCGGAGTCACTGGATCATGTTTTGTTGCATGGACCGCCCGGTTTGGGAAAGACCACACTGGCACACATCATTGCCAATGAGCTTGGTGTTAATCTGAAACTAACTTCCGGGCCGGTTCTGGAAAAAGCCGGCGACCTGGCCGGATTGCTTACCAACCTCGATAAATATGATGTTTTATTTATTGACGAGATCCATCGTCTGAGCCCTGTAGTTGAGGAATACCTTTATTCCGCCATGGAAGATTTCCGTATTGATATTATGATTGATAAAGGCCCCGGTGCACGTTCAATACAACTTCAGCTGAATCCATTCACGCTGATTGGCGCTACCACGAGATCAGGATTACTCACCAGTCCCCTCAGGGCTCGTTTTGGAATTAAAGCACACCTGGAATATTATGATTCCCCGGTACTGACTGAAATTGTGAAACGTTCGGCAAAGATACTGAATATCAGTATCAGCGAAGAAGCTGCGATTGAAATAGCCGGACGGAGCAGGGGAACTCCGCGTATTGCCAATGCTTTGCTCAGGCGTGTCAGGGATTTTGCCCAGGTAAAAGGTGATGGTTCCATTGAAATATCAATCACCAAACATGCCCTCGAGTCGCTGAATATTGACAAATATGGCCTTGATGAAATGGATAACAGGATACTCCTTGTCATAATTGATAAATTTAACGGTGGTCCTGTTGGAATATCTACCATTGCAACAGCAGTAAGCGAAGAACCTGGTACCATTGAAGAGGTGTACGAACCCTTTCTCATCCAGGAAGGATTTATCAAAAGAACCCCGCGTGGACGGGAAGTTACTGAACTCGCTTACAGGCATCTTGGAAAAAACAGACCTGCCGGGCATCCTACTCTTTTCTGAGTTTGTTACCCGAATATTTTGTAAAAACTTTTTCTATTATGGTATTCAGAGAATTACCGAAAATGCTGAAAAAAATCACCCCTGTTATTATCCCTGTACTATTTGCTATTACATCTCTAATATTGCCCGAACGGTGAATTACAGTAATGATTTTCTGAAGTATTTCAACAAGTATTCCAAAGAACAGGGTTACTAAAACAGTAATAAGTATATCATGTTTAATTTTTTGTGATCGGGATGATATTCTTTTATTTTCCAGCAATATTACAACAGATAGTACAAAATAGGCTATGAAATGTTCCAGTTTATCAGCTGCTATAAATAAAATCGTCGTGGTTTTTTCACTATTCCGATTATAGGGCAAAATACTTAATATTAAAATAAACAGGATGATAAATAGAGAAAATCTGAAATTTTTAAAAATCATTAATTAGTCTTTTAATTACTATCAACAACCATATCAATTAAATAGTTTAACAACATCTTAATTTGATCAGTCAATATTGAACAAATTAAAGAAGGGATTTACAAAAACAAAAGTACAACATTATCACTAATATATGAAATTAGTTTTTGTAACCAATAACCAACATAAATTGCATGAAATCAGGCAACTGATTGGTGAACAAATTGAATTGTGCAGCCTGACAGATATCGGATTTACGGGTGAAATTCCTGAAACGCATGAAACAATAGAAGAAAATGCCAGGGAAAAGGCTATTTATATTTACAATCGTTATCATATGGATTGTTTTGCGGATGATACCGGGCTTGAAATTGAATCTCTCGATGGCCGGCCAGGTGTTTATTCATCGCGGTATGCAGGGGAAAATGTCAGCTATGAGGACAACATGAACAGAGTGCTCGAAGAAATGAAAACAATGACCAACCGCAGGTCAAGGTTCCGTACGGCGATTTCTTTGATTATCGGTGGGAAAGAGTATTTATTTCAAGGAGAGATCAAAGGAGAAATCCTGACGGAAAAAAGAGGATCCTCAGGTTTTGGTTATGATCCCGTTTTTAAACCTGACGGTTACAATAAAACATTTGCAGAATTACCACTGGAAGAAAAAAACCGTATCAGTCACAGAGGACGGGCAATAGCTAAACTTGCCGATTTCCTGAAAAACCAGGCAGGTGGATTTTAGTCTTTATGATTGAAAAATAACAGATATCAAAACAATAAATCACAAATCTCAAAATACAAATAACAAATAAATTTCAATCAAAAAAATGACAAAGTAGTTTGTTTCGATTTGAAATTTTGATATTGTTTATTATTTGTTTTTTGTGATTTGTTTTTTGGAATTTTTTGCAAAAACGCGTCAAGATTTTAGAAAAATAATACTAAATACCTGACAGTCTACAGTCTAAACAACCTGATTAATCATTTGATACTTTTCTTACTCCTAAATGTCTACCTTTGTTGCACTAAAACACCAGTTTCATGAGAGAGAAAGGCTTGTCGGCAAGGTTGTTCACTGAGTTTCCCCCGGTTTCGGCTACAGAATGGGAAGCACAGATTAATAAAGACCTGAAAGGTGCAGATTATGAAAAGAAATTGATCTGGAAAACTATGGAAGGATTCCAACTCCGGCCATATTACAGGGCAGAAGATCTTGTAAATATTTCACATCTCGATGATCAGAACAGTGACTTTCTCGTATTGCAGGAAAATAAACGTTTTCTGATCAGGCATGATATTGAAGCAATTGATATTAAAACGGCGAATCTTGAAGCCCGGAACGCCATTAACGGAGGAGTCACTTCAATCGGTTTTGCTTTTAATCATGACTGCAACCTCGACCGGCAGATGTTTTCTGACCTTCTTGAGGGGATTGATATTTCAGCAATAGAATTGAATTTTGTTCTGTGTACCTGTGTATCAAATTTGTTATCCATGCTCGTTGAGGAGTTTAAGGATCGCGGCCTTGATGCAAAGAGGATCCGGGGTTCTGTTGATTTTGATCCGCTTGGATACCTGAGTCTCCATGGTAACTATTCCTGTAAATCTGACGTAATTTCTTACCAGATTGCCCGGACACAAATTGAATATGCACGGATGTTTGTCCCCGCATTCCGGGTACTGACGGTGAATGGCCAGCACTTTCACAATTGTGGCTCAGGTATTGTTCAGGAACTGGCCTTCAGCCTGGCAATAGCTGATGAATATATCACTTCTCTTTCTGAACCATGGTTACCGGAAACAGATATTTTGCCCCGGATCAGGTTCAACTTTGCCGCGGGATCTGATTATTTTATGGAAATAGCCAAGCTGCGTGCTGCCCGCCTGCTCTGGAAAAGGATCACAAACGCATACCTGCCTGACCAGGATATAGGTATTGAAATGAATATTCATTCGGTCACTTCACGCTGGAACAAAACCGTGTATGATCCTTATGTAAATATGCTTCGTGATACAACCGGCGCAATGTCTGCCATCATAGGCGGCGCTGATTCCCTGACCATTGAAGCCTTTATTGGCGCAGAAAATAAACAGGATGATTTTTCTGATCGTATAGCCAGGAATATTTCATTGATATGCAAGGAAGAGGCTTACCTCGACAAAGTTCTTGATCCGGCTGCCGGATCATATTATATTGAAACCCTTACGGAATCTATTATCAACGAAAGCTGGAAATTGTTTCTGCAGGTCATTGAAATGGGCGGATATACAGAATCATTAAAAACGGGTTTTATTCAGCATTCCATCAGGGAGATGTCAATGCAAAGGGATATGAATATCGCCATGCGAAAAGAAATATTGCTTGGAACAAACCAGTACCCGGCCCGGGATGAAAAAGCAGGCACCAGGCCAGGCTTACCATTTAAGGAAATAAATGCCGATAATGAGCGTATTGTTGAACCGCTGCATATGTACCGTGGAGCGCAGTCATTCGAGGAGTTAAGGATGAAAACTGAATTGTCAGGGAAAAATACTTCCGTATTCCTGCTGACCTTCGGTAATCTTGCTCTTCAGAGAGCCAGGGCGAATTTTTCTGCAAATTTCTTTGCTTGTGCAGGCTTTACCATCATTGAAAACGACAGTTTTACCAGCATTGACGAAGGGATTGATGCTGCTTTGAAAAGCAACGCCGCTATCGTGGTTGCCTGCAGCTCTGATGAGGAATATGCTGATGCCGTTCCGGTAATTTTTGAAAAGCTGAAAAAGAAAAGCATTGTTGTAGTTGCCGGCTACCCGCAGAACCTGCTTGAAAAGTTCGGTCAGCTTGGGCTGAATCATTACATACACATACGTTCAAATATACTTGAAACACTCACTCGTTTCCAGCAGGAACTTGGGATTTTGTAACTTTCATTCTTACAAAGTGAAATAATAATAATGAAACCTGATTTTAAAAATAGTAACCAGAAAAAAACAAAAAAAACAGATTCAGGCAATAACGCGCAGAAGAACAAAAATATCTGGATGACACCGGAGCAAATTCCCGTAAAATCCGTATATTCAAAAGAAGATCTTTATGCAATGGAACACCTTGGATATGCTGCCGGAGTTCCGCCTTACCTGCGCGGTCCATACTCAACCATGTATGTGATGCATCCCTGGACTATCAGGCAATATGCCGGATTTTCGACCGCGGAGGAATCAAATGCCTTTTATCGTCGTAACCTGGCGGCCGGTCAGATGGGATTGTCCGTGGCATTCGACCTGGCAACTCACCGTGGCTATGATTCTGATCATGAACGGGTGCTGGGTGATGTTGGAAAGGCTGGCGTAGCCATTGATTCCATCCTCGACATGAATATCCTGTTCGACCAGATACCGCTGGACAAGATGTCTGTTTCAATGACCATGAACGGTGCGGTTCTGCCAATCATGGCATTTTATATTGTTGCCGGGATGGAACAGGGGGTAAAACCTGAGCAACTGAGCGGTACCATCCAGAATGATATCCTGAAGGAATTCATGGTTCGTAATACCTATATTTATCCTCCTGAGTTTTCGATGCGCATTATTGCCGATATATTCAAATACACTTCCCGGAATATGCCGAAGTTCAATTGTATAAGCGTATCGGGTTATCATATGCAGGAAGCAGGCGCTACCTGTGACCTTGAACTGGCCTACACCCTGGCGGATGGGCTCGAATACCTTCGCACCGGTGTAAATTCCGGACTGAATATTGATGATTTTGCTCCCCGGATTTCCTTCTTCTGGGCCGTTGGGATGAACCACTTCATGGAAATTGCCAAACTAAGGGCTGCCCGGTTGTTATGGGCAAAAATCGTAAATAAGTTCAATCCTGAAAATCCCAGATCACTGGCGTTACGCACTCATTGCCAGACATCAGGCTGGAGCCTTACAGAACAGGATCCTTTCAATAATGTGGCTCGTACCTGTATTGAAGCCATGGCTGCCGTTCTTGGCCATACACAGTCGCTGCACACCAATGCCCTCGACGAAGCCATAGCCTTGCCCACAGATTTTTCTGCCAGAATTGCACGTAATACTCAGATTTATATCCAGGAAGAAACAAATGTTTGCCGGTCAGTTGACCCATGGGCCGGGTCATATTATGTCGAATATCTTACTGATCAGTTGGCTAAAAGCGCCTGGAAACTTATTGAAGAGGTAGAAGAACTGGGCGGTATGGCAAAAGCAATCGAAACCGGGATTCCCAAGATGAGGATTGAAGAAGCTTCAGCAAGGAAACAGGCCAGGATTGATTCAGGGAAAGATATTATTGTGGGAGTAAATAAATACCGCCTCGAAAAGGAAGAACCAATCGATATCCTTGATGTGGATAATACTGCTGTTCGTGAATCCCAGATAGTCAGGCTGAATAAGCTGAAGGCTGAAAGAAATGAAAAAGAAGTAGTGTTGTCACTTGAAGCCATCACCCGGTGTGCCCGTACCGGTGAAGGCAATCTTCTGGAACTGGCGATTGATGCGGCAAAGAAAAGAGCCTCGCTGGGCGAGATTTCCTATGCCTGTGAACAGGTAGCCGGCCGGTACAAGGCTGTTATACGGTCAATCACGGGTATTTATTCATCAGAATCAGGCAATAGTATGGAATTTAAAAAGGCAAGGGAACTGGCCGATCAGTTTGCATTGAAAGCAGGCAGACGCCCCAGGATCATGATAGCCAAAATGGGCCAGGATGGCCACGACCGGGGCGCAAAAGTGGTTTCAACAGGCTACGCTGATATCGGATTTGACGTGGATATCGGACCGCTTTTCCAGACTCCCGCTGAAGCTGCTAAACAAGCCGTTGAAAACGATGTGCATATTCTCGGAATTTCAAGCCTGGCCGCCGGTCATAAAACGCTGGTACCCCAGGTAATTGAAGAATTGAAAAAACTGGGAAGGGAAGACATTATGGTAATCGTGGGTGGTGTGATCCCTCCGCAGGATTACCAGTACCTTTACGACCACGGTGTAATGGGAATATTCGGTCCGGGTACTAATATCGCCACCGCAGCCATCAGGATACTCGAGATACTTATTGAAAGCCTGGAACAATAATTTGAAAATTTGGGAATTTGAAGATTTGAAAATGAAGCAAAAGATTTTAGTGACCGGAGGTACCGGGTACATTGGATCTCATACCACCGTTGAGCTACAGAACAGTGGTTATGACGTGGTCATTGTTGATAACCTGTCAAATTCACGCATCGATGTTCTTGACGGCATTGAAAAAATTACAGGTATCCGGCCTGAATTTGAACAGTTTGATCTGGCTGATCAGGATATGACAGATTTGTTTTTTAAAAAACAGACTGATATTTCAGCGATTATTCATTTTGCTGCCTTTAAAGCCGTTGGCGAATCAGTGGAAAACCCCCTGAAATATTACAGGAACAACTTGTTTTCACTGATCAATCTTCTGGAGTGTATGACCCGGTATTCAACAGCCTGCTTGGTTTTCTCTTCATCATGTACGGTATACGGACAACCAGAAATTCTTCCTGTGAATGAGAATGCACCGGTGCAACCGGCAATTTCGCCCTATGGCAATACCAAACAGGTTTCGGAAGAGATCATCAGGGATACGCTTTTTGTTTCCGGCAAATTACGTGCTATATCCCTCCGCTATTTTAACCCGGTTGGCGCACATCCGTCATCACTTATCGGCGAACTGCCCATCGGCGTCCCCAATAATCTCGTTCCTGTGATAACCCAGACAGCCATTGGAATACGTGAACAACTCAAGGTTTTTGGTTCCGATTATAATACACCTGACGGATCCTGCATACGAGATTACATTGATGTGGTTGACCTGGCAAAAGCTCATGTTATTGCCGTGAAACGATTGCTTGAGCAGAAAAACAGGCAGGCTCTTGAATTCTTTAACCTTGGTACGGGAAAAGGAGTTTCGGTGTTTGAGGTGATCAGTACGTTTGAAAAAGCCACAGGTGTAAAAGTCAATTATACCGTTACCGGACGGCGTGCAGGGGATGTCGAACAGGTTTGGGCCGATACCCGCTTAGCCAATAGTGAATTAGGTTGGAAAGCTACTACATCTTTGTCTGAAACTCTCCGGTCTGCCTGGAACTGGGAAGTTTATTACAGAAAATACCTTGAAAAAAGCAGGTAATTTTTATATCAGATCACAATATTTTAGAGTTATTAAGATATGCAAATCCAGTATAAGTTTTTATCAGACTATGAGCCCACTGACGAGCAATTACATTTATTAATGCAGGAGGTTGCTGCTGAAGTGAAAAGGAAAGCCCGGAAATCGGATGAGAAATTTTTGGAGGAATTGCAACAATTAGTGCGGGCAACACAAAAGCATTGGTTATCTTTAAATCCTGATGTTAAATGAAAAAAACCATTCTTATCACCGGTGGCGCCGGCTTTATTGGTTCACATGTCGTCAGGCTGTTTGTTAACAAGTACCCTGATTATACCATTCTCAACCTTGATTTACTTACCTATGCAGGAAATCTTGAAAACCTGGGAGATATTGACACCAGGCCAAATTACCGTTTTGTCCGTGCCGATATCAGGGATACAGACCAGCTAAGCAAAATATTCAGCGAAAATGAAATTGACGGCATCATACATCTTGCCGCCGAATCACATGTTGACAGGTCGATTACCGATCCGCTGGCATTTATCAATACCAACATCCTCGGAACTGTGAACCTGCTTAATGTTGCCAGGGATTCATGGAAAGACAAAATGAACGGGAAACGGTTTTATCATATCTCAACCGATGAAGTATATGGTTCATTGGGAAAAGAAGGTTTTTTTTATGAAACCACTGCTTATGACCCGCGAAGTCCGTATTCCGCATCCAAAGCCAGTTCAGATCATTTGGTAATGGCATATTATCACACTTATGGATTACCGGTTGTCATTTCTAACTGTTCCAATAATTACGGGCCAAATCAGTTCCCCGAAAAACTGATCCCTCTTGCAATCAATAATATAAAAAACAGCAAACCAATTCCTGTTTACGGGAAAGGGGAAAACATACGCGACTGGATGTTTGTACTGGATCATGCAAGGACCATCGACCTCATCTTTCACAAGGGAAGAACCGGTGAAACATATAATATCGGCGGGCATAACGAATTAAAAAATATTGACCTTATTCACAAACTTTGCGAAGTGATGGATAACCGGCTGAACCGGGTGCGGGGAACTTCGGCAAAGCTCATTACATTTGTAAAAGACAGAGCCGGCCATGATCTGCGCTATGCCATTGATTCTTCAAAACTGCAAAACGAACTGGGCTGGATGCCTTCCCTGCAATTTGAGGAAGGCATTGAAAAAACTGTTGACTGGTATTTGTCAAACCAGGAATGGATGGATCATGTTTTATCAGGAGATTATGAAAAATACTACCATAACCAGTATCATAAAAGATGACCCTCCGGTCTGGTAATCCATGATTTTTGTACTGACCGTACACAGAAAATTCGGATTGATTATCCTGCCTTATCACAAAACAGGCGACTCCGTAAAATCTTTTATCACCCTTGGCAGGCAGGTAATTTCCGCAGATCATGAAAAATATAGCCCTGCCGGGGAAAAAATCATTGCGCTCAGCCAGGAATACAGCGACAAAGCCATTTTTAAAGCATTCTCAAAGGACGGCAAAGATCTGCAGCAATTTCTGAGAACGGTAGATGAGCGTTATATCCTTGAACATATCAGGCCATATATTGAAAAACGCCTGGTAAAGATCATCAGCTTATTGTCGGATAACAAGTACCGGTTATATTTAAAAGAAAAGGATAACAAAAATATTCACCCGGAGAATGAGATATTTATTGAAAATAATAAAGCGGAGACGGTTTTTAATTTTATCAGGGATGAAAACGGCCTGCGTTATTTTCTTACAGTAAGATGCGGACAGATAGATCTTAAACTGACCGGGGCAGATGGCATTTTAGTCACCAATTCCCCTTGCAGGCTGGTTCTTCAGAAACGTCTTTACTGCTTTCAGAACGATGCAGAAGGGATTGACGGGAAAAAACTACTGCCATTTTTCAAAAAGGAATATATCCCGGTTCCTGCATCTGCCGAAAATAAATACTTCAAAAGCTTTATTTTACATGCTGTAGAAAAATTCAAAATTAATGCAGAAGGCTTCGATATTATTGAAATAAGTCCTGTACCGCAACCATTGTTGTCCCTGGAAAATGACCTTAGCGGATCCCCTGCGCTGATGCTTAAGTTTGATTATCAGAACGGGGAAATTTTTGATGCATCCAATGAAAAAACCGTGCATGTAAGATTAAAACATGAAGATGATAAGTACCGGTTCATAAAGCTTTTACGAGATCAGGCCAGGGAAGCGGCATTTGCATCATCATTGAATAAAGCAGGGCTTGAAAAAAATTACGGTTCTTATTACTTTGTAAGTGGCACTAACGACAAACTACCAAAGGAAAAGCTAATATCCATAATAAATTGGATACCGGAAAACAGGAAGTTCCTGGATGATTTTAAATGTAAAATAGTTCAGGATAGACTAGATATTCATTACTTTACGGGGAAAGCAGATATAAGGGCTGAATTTGCTGAACGCCAGGACTGGTTTGACATCAGGATGATAGTGAAGATAGGAGAGTTTGAGTTTCCGTTTGTCCGGTTTAAAGAACATATTCTTTCAAATATTCCTGAATTTACGCTTCCCAACGGTGATATATTTGTACTTCCCGGAGAATGGTTTGAAAAATACCGTGAATTGTATCTTTTCGGAAAACAATCCTCTGGCGGGTTTATCATGAACAGGCATCATTTTACCGTGCTGGAAAACCTGAAAGTATCCGGGAAAAAATTCAGGGATTTTGATTTTAAGCATTCTTTGGAGGGATCCTCGCATCATGCAACAAGCTTACCTGATAATTTTGGAACCAGTCTGAGGAATTACCAGCTTACTGGATTCAGATGGCTAGATTTCATGCGTGAAAAGAATCTGAATGCCTGCCTGGCCGATGACATGGGCCTTGGAAAAACAGTACAGACACTGGCCCTTCTTCTGAAATGTAAACAGGAAAATAAGAACTATGAAACAGGGCTGCAATTGTCATCTGATGCTGTACAGCTCAGTCTTTTCGAGGCTCCGGTGGTTATTCGTTCAGAACCTTTGATATCATTGATAGTGGTGCCGTCTTCACTGGTGCATAACTGGGCAAATGAGATCAGGAAATTCACGCCTGAACTCAGTTACACAATTTATACCGGTACTGAGAGATTGAAAAACATGCAACTGGATTATCTTGCCAAAAAATATGATATCATCATTACCACTTATGGAATTGTACGGAATGATCTGGAAAAGATGAAAATGATATCATTTTATTACCTGATACTCGATGAGAGTCAAAACATAAAAAATCCTGTATCAAAGACCTACCAGGCGATTACTGAAATAAAATCACGTCATAAGCTGGTACTTACCGGAACCCCGGTTGAAAATTCACTGACCGATCTTTGGGCTCAGCTTAATTTTCTTAATCCCGGGCTCCTTGGCAGCCTTTCATTCTTTAACGAACAATTTGTTTTTCCTGCCGAAAAGAAAAAAGACCATAAGGCAAAGAACAGGTTAAGGTCAATCATTCAGCCTTTTATTCTGAGGCGCACCAAGGAAGAGGTGGCTCCTGACCTGCCCCCGCTGACCGAGCAAACCATTTATTGTGAAATGACTGATGAACACAGGAAGTTTTATGAATCTGAAAAAAGCAGGATACGCAATTATATCCTGGAAAATTTTGATGAAAATAATAAAAAGAACCAGTACCTGCTGATCATAAATGCAATTACAAAACTCAGGCAGATAGCCAATCATCCTGTCCTTATTAACAGGGATTACGTTCACGATTCGGGGAAATTTGAGGAGGTGGTCGGCATGCTTGAAAGTATTATTGCAGAAAAGAATAAAGCACTTGTCATTTCATCGTTTGTGAAACATCTGAAACTTTTTTCGAATTATTTCGTGCAAAACGGGATACCCTTCTGCATGCTGACCGGATCAACTAAAAACCGTGAAGAAGTAATACGTGATTTCCAGGAAAACAGGGAAAAACAGGTTTTCCTTGTATCGCTGAAAGCCGGTGGTTACGGACTGAACCTGACGGCGGCAGGTTATGTTCTCATTCTTGATCCCTGGTGGAACCCGGCCTCGGAGAACCAGGCAGTGAGCAGGGCACATCGCATCGGACAGGACAAAAAGGTGTTCGCTTACAGGTTTATCACCGCCGGTACTATTGAAGAAAAAATTGAAAAACTGAAAGCCCGGAAATCAGATCTTTTCATGCAGTATATCAATCAGAACAATCCATTCAAAACATTAGAGATTAATGAAATACTTCAGCTTATTTGACTAGGCTGTCAGAAAAGCAAGTAATATTTTCACAAGGTTCATGAGAAACTTTCATAGAAATGTATTAATCCCGTATAATTACTGGGTACTATGAATATTTCGCCACCTACGGGGCTTAGTTTTAAAGGGTTCATTATTTCTACCGATATTAAGTCACTACGTGACTATCCCGTTAGGGATAATATATTGGTAGAAAACTGGTAACTTGAAAATCAAGTTCCGTAGGAACGAAATATTAAAATTTGTCTGACAATAGTGTAATATTTTAATGATTTTAAAAATTAGAAAACCTACAAGCTTAAAGCCTAAAGTAAACGAACCAGCTCCCTTTTGTTTCCCGGCATTGCATGATAAATTTTGTTTTGAAACTAAAAGCATCCGGCGAAGCCGGTGCAATCATTACCAAAATTATTCGATCTTTTTAGGGTTTCCTCACACATTCCTGCATAAAACTTCAGCTAATTTGATCAGGCTGCAGGCAATGTCTTAGTCTTTGTCCTGGACCTAGACCTTGTCCTGGTTGAAAATCAAGACTAAGACTAGGACTAGGATTAGGACTAACAATCATTTTCCTGAAAACCTTAAGTCTAAAAGTCTAAAGACTAAAAGCCTCCGTTTGTCTACCCGAACATTTCAATAATAATCGGGTTTGTATTACATTTGAGCATTATTTCTTCCTTGTGATGTATGCCTGCATGAAAATTTGGAAAACTCTTCTTTTAACAGGATTATTCGGACTACCTGTTGCCATCTGTGCCCAGCCGGCATGGACTTATAACAATACTGGCATCAATCATACCATTCTTATATTAAATTCAATTCCCATCACCATTAATGGAAACACCGTGTCGGCAGGTGATTATATCGGGGTGTTTTACAGTACAACCTCAGGATTATCCTGCGGCGGATACATGCAATGGACTGGAAATACTATGACCATTGCTGCCTGGGGCTCAGACCCCGGCCAGTTTAATGGTTTTGCTTCAGGTGAAGAATTCAAATGGAAAATATGGAGAGCATCTGATAGCATTGAATTTACGGCTATTGCGGTATATAATACAACGGCTTTTATTGACTCAGGAAGATATGTGACCAACGGTATGAGCGGATTATCATCACTTACCGCCCAAAGCCAGGTGTATTTACCTTCCTGGCATTTTACCAATACCGGGAACTTTCACTTGTTCGTAATACCGGATACCATTCTTATCACGATGAATAACCAGCCAATTTCAAATGGCGATTATATCGGGGTATTTTATGATTCCCTGGGAACGCCGGCCTGCGGAGGCTATATCGTCTGGAATGGAAACTTCCAGTATTTATATGCATACGGACAATCGTTACCTTATGACAATGGTTTTAGTCCGGGAGAGCTTGTTACATGGAAAATCTGGCGCATTTCCGATGGTAATGAATTAAGCGCCCATCCTGTTTACGATTTGATAAATTACTCTGACTCCGGCAATTATAAGACCGGTGGTGTTAGCGGACTTGTTTCACTGGTGGGCATTTCAGGACCCGATCTGGCAATTACAGGTTGGATTACCCCAAATTCAGCATGCCAGGCGCTCACAAGTAATGAACAGGTAACCGTAAAAATTTATAACCCGGGAAATGTGAATATCGATGGTTTTGATATTAAATTGACAGTTAATGGAACCCAATTGCTTTCCCAGAACGTTACACTAACAGTAAATTACGGGAGTACGGTTGATTTTTCTTTTTCAGGCACGGTTGATTTTTCAAATATTGACACCTTTCTGTGCCAGGTTGAAATTATCCTTCCGGGTGATATTAATCCGGCAAATAATGTATTTGTCAAACAGGTGATTAATTACCCGGCTCCTGTGGTGACGATAAACGGATTAAACAACCAGTACTGTTCGGGATTGTCGGCTATTGCCCTGCACGGTTCTCCGGCCGGCGGTGTTTTTTATGGAGCAGGAGTGACGGGCAACCAGTTTTTCCCAAGTCTTCCGGGAATAAATATTATAAATTATTCGTACACCGACCTGCTGACAGGTTGTTCAGGATCAGCTACACAGTCGGTAACCGTCATACAATCACCTGTATTTGATCTTGGCCCTGACCAGTTACATTGTTTTGGTGAAAGCATTTTACTGGAAGTACCTGCCGGCTTCGAGTCGTACAACTGGTCGTCGGGAGAAACCTCTGACCAAATGTACGCCACTGCTTCCGGTTATTATTCAGTTACGGTCACGGCATCCAACGGATGTAAGCATACTGATGTGGTTCACCTTACTTTTAACCCGGTTCCAACGGTTCATATCACAGGGAATACCTTTGCGTGCCAGGGTGATACAATAACTCTCGATGCAGGTCCGGGTTATGACATTTATATCTGGAACGATTCTTCATCCCTGCTGCTGCAAACTTTAAAGGTTACTGAGACCGGCAATTATTTTGTTAAAGTATTTCTAAACAATTGTACAGCTACTGACAGTTTATTTGTTACATTTTTCCCTGCTCCGTTGGTTGAAATCCAGGGACCTGATTCGGGATGCACGGGAAAAAAGCTTAAGCTGCAAGCTACCGAAGGATACCCGTTCTATTTCTGGAATAATTCCGTGGGGATGACTTCTTCGATTCAGGTCACACATTCAGGTATTTATTCCGTTTCGGTTTCTGATGAAAACGGATGCTTCGGATATGATTCAATCCAGGTCAGTTTTTTTGAATCACCGGTGGTTGTTTTTCCTCAATTTACTGGGCTTTGTAGTGGAGATACCATCATATTGAATCCGGGCAAAGCCGATTCATACCTGTGGAGCACTGGTTCTGTAAATTCAACATTGCCGGTTTTCAGCACTGGAATTTATTCTGTGACGGTTACAAGCAACAATTGTTCCGGCTCAGACAGCGTGATGGTTTATTTTTATGATCTTCCGGTAGCAGATTTTACATTTATTCAAACCGTCAATGAGATAAAATTTGATAATTCATCTTCCATCTCAGGAAGTTATTTCTGGGAGTTCGGTGACGGAATTACTTCAACAGAGTTTCAGCCTGAACATGTATACACACAACCCGGGCGCTACCTTGTTAAACTTACCGTGGCAAACGACTGCGGTATATCACTGTTTACTGACAGCATAACTGTTGATCATTTATTTTCGGGAAAACTGATTGATTTTTCATCCATCGAACCCAATCCGAACAACGGTGACTTTAATCTTCATATAATCGTTGAACAGCAGACTGACGCTGCTGTCAGTATTTATGGACTCAGCGGGCAAATGATCATTTCCCCGGAAAACCATGTTCTTCAAAGAGGTGAGAATTTACTCAAATTCAGTTTGAATACCCTGCCGGACGGGATGTATATTCTCAGATTATCTTGCAACTACGGGCAGATTTACCAGCGATTTTTTATTGTTACATTTTGAAAATGGGGAAAAACGCAGGATAGATATGCGTCCATATCTTGACTTTGGTATATTTACTGAGTTGAAAGATCCTGAGAAAATCAAACAGTTACGTGTGATTTTTGATACAATTCAATGGGAAAATGATGCTGATCTGGATCCTGAATTCCTTTATAAACACGGCACTTTGGATGAATAATAATGAATCTGGTTGCACCGGCTTCGCTGAAAGCTGGTTGTTTCAAAATAAGATCTGACATGCGAAGCCGGAATCCATGAGGGAGGGGATTTGTCTACCCCGGGTTTCGCCCGGGGCTATTCAGCTTTAAGTCCTTCGGACTTCTCTTGTTTTCATCATTGGATACCATAAATTAAGCATCTTTGGATTACAAACATTAAATGATTGGTCCCGTCAGGGACCGGATATCGGTAGAAAGATATCCATTCAAAGGAACCAGTGCCGTAGGTACGATATATTATCACTGAATAGGGAAATAGAATTAATTTGAATTGATTTTGTAAATATTATATTTTCAATATTTCTTTCCTGACGGAACTTATTTTTATGGGACGGTCCTTGGTTTCTATCAATATTAAATTCCTACGGTACCAATGATTAAATAAAATTCAATCAGGCAGTTATAAAAATAATGTTGTAAAACATTTGTATTTTTACTACCATGTATTGCATAGTATCATATTATATTTGTTTCTTTGCATTGTCAGGTTCATGGTGACAAACAGTACAAAGATAATTGAAAATATATTTATAAGTTATTAATATTTAATCAGATGAGTATAGATAATAACAAAGCGCAGATGAGGAAGGGAGTATTGGAATATTGCATACTTTCCATTCTGTCTGGCGGTGATGCCTATGCATCCGACATCATTAACAAGCTGAAGGATGCTAAGCTGATCGTGGTTGAGGGAACTCTTTACCCCTTGCTTACACGGTTGAAAAACGATCTTTATCTTAGTTATCGCTGGGAGGAATCACTTCAGGGCCCTCCCCGCAAGTATTATAATCTTACCGAAAAAGGAAAGGAATTCCTTGCGGACCTTGACCAGTCATGGATTGAACTGGTAGATGCAGTGAGTCTTATTAATAAAAAACAAAATTGATAAAAATATACAGCAATGAAAAAAACGGTAAATATCAATATCAGCGGCATTGTTTTTCATATTGACGAAGATGCTTATGAAATGTTGCAGACCTATCTGCACAGCCTGAGTCAACGTTATTCAGGATCTGAAAGCGGGAATGAGATCATTTCGGATATCGAATCAAGAATTGCCGAATTGTTCCGTGAAAAAACCACAGGTAGCAAAGAAGTGATCACTATTGACGATACCCGTGAGGTGATAAGCATTCTAGGAAGCCCGGAAGAGTTCGATACAGGCGATAATAATCATAGCGCCGGCCAGGAGCAAAGCCAGGAGTACTATGGTGACAAAAGATTGTACCGTGACCCGGACAACAGGGTGTTTGGCGGTGTATGCGGTGGCCTTGGGCATTATTTTAACATCGACCCGGTGATCCTCAGGGTTTTGTTTGTCATCCTCTTTTTTGCTTTCGGAACAAGTTTTCTCATCTACCTCGTTTTATGGATCGCAATCCCGTCGGCCCGTTCAACGGCTCAAAAGCTTGAAATGCGCGGCAAAAGGATCAATGTTTCAAATATCGAACAATCCATTAAAGACGAATTTCACGAAGTCAAAAACAGTTTTAAGAATTTCAGAAAATCAGACAGCTACAAAAAGGGTTACGACTTTTTTTACAAATTGCTCAAAATGGTCGGTCTTGTTATTGCTGCACTGGCAAAAATACTCATTGGCCTGTTTGGTGCAATTTTCATCATCATTGGGATTGTTTTGCTGGCAGGAATACTGGGTCCGGTAGTCTTTGGATTCAATTTTTATCCCTTTGAACATTCACCTTTCACATTTTTCATTGCCAGCACCCACGCTACTGCTGCATTGCTCACCGGACTGGTTCTCCTGATCGGTGTTCCGGTACTGGCCATGATTTTTGGCGGTATTAAAATGATCTTCCGGTTTAAAAGTAACAATCGGGTGATCTGGATCACTGCCGGAATATTTTTCCTGTTTGGCTTATTCCTTACCGTTGGCGCTGGTTTCATTGAAATGCAGAATTACAGGGAGAACGGGAGAATAACGGAGATGAAGGATTTGAATATGAATAAACAACATGTACTTTACCTTTCGGTTGCCCCTGATACCCTGGCTCCCAGGACAGGACACAATGAAAAAATACTTCAGTTTAAAGGGGTAAATCTGATGAATGTGGATGGTAAATTACGTTTTCTCTGCCAGCCATCTTTTGAAATTGTGAAAAGCGATAACGACAGGTTCCAGGTGGAAATGATGCGCGAAGCCAAGGGACGCAGCAGGAAAATTGCCGGTGAAAATGCTACAAACATAGATTATTACTGGTCGCTGAAAGATTCAACATTAATTTTGAATCCCTATTTCACTTTAAAAGAAAACAATGGCTGGAGGGGACAGAAAATGTTAATTACACTTAAAATGCCCGTCGGCGCCACTATTCTGATAGGAAAGGATATGGACGGCATCATTTACGATATTGACAATGTTTCTCATACCGCAGATTATGATATGTTGGGTAAGAAATGGACAATGAAACAGGAAGGGCTGACGCTTGCAGAATAAAAAATTTATTGCATTTTACAAGAAAGGGTCAAGTTTGGGCTTTGAATAAGTCCGGAGGACTTTAATCTTAATAGCCCCGGGCGAAACCCGGGGTAAACGAACCCGCCCCTATTTGTTGTCCGGCTTCGCATGATAAATCTTGTTTTGAAACAACAAGCTTTCAGCGAAGCTGGTGCAAACATTACCGTTAACATTAAACCCTTTCAGGGTTTCTGCAAACATGCCTTCATCTTACCCTGCACTCCGTACAGGGCTATTAACATTAAATCCCTTCGGGATTATCAGAAGAAATCCTGTTATCATTAATTGAAGCTGACCTCATCGCAGAAAATCCAGCATTTGCCTCCTGCACCGGGGTGCCAGGCCGGGCATTGCCTGATGTTTTTTGCTGTAACCCTGATGTGTGTGATGTTATTTGATTTGAATTTTGCAGGAAAAGAGAGAACTTCTGTCTCATCTGATGGTTGGTCAGCCGTGATTTCCTTTTTATAGACCTCTGTGAAATGTTCTCCATCCGATGAAACCTCATATTCTACGGAGGCAGGGAGGAATATCCAGCTTCCCTGGTTTTTCAGGAAACTGGCTGTGATGGAATGCAGGTCTGTTGGCTTCAGCAGTTCAATGGTAGCGATCATATCGTTTTCCTGGAAGCCCACCCAGTAATTATGAAAATTATCTGCAGAACCGGTACGGCCGTCAACCAGCGTAAAATCGCCGCCACCCGTGTACTTGGGACTGCATGGAAACCTGTAAGTCACTGACTTTGCCAGGTTGCGTGTAAAATCAGTTTTTGCCGGAATACTGCCAGTATATCCTTCTCTGAATGTCCGTGCAGTAATGGTTGCCGAATTCACAATGATGAAAGGAGATGTATACAGTTGCGAGCTCTCTTCAGGAATGGTACCGTCAAGTGTGTAATGAATTGTTTCCCGGGGGTTCCCGGTAGATTTGATACTTACGGTCACCGGTTGATCTGACATCGTTTTATCCAGGATGATCTCAGGAGCTTTGCAAAGCGGGATATTAAAAGGAAATTGCAGATAAGCCCTTTCAAGAATCTCTTTATCTCCATATGGATAATTTATGATTGTATTCAACAGATTCATTTGCCAGCCGGAAAAATCCTTTAGCAGACTTGCAGTATTCTCAACATGGTACTGAATCTGAGTTGAAAGTGAGGCAGCTTTCAGTAGCAGGTCAGGGGCATTGGCAATGCCGTCCCTGCGATTCACTTCTTCTTTCATCAGTTTGACGATTTGGGGCAGGCGGCTGAAGAACCCGGGAATGCCGTTTGTCAGGTTAATCATTTCATTAAAATCCTCTTTCCATTTGATGATAAAATCGATTTTCTCATCAATGGCAAATCTGGGGGTCAGGATGATGATGCACAGCCCGGAGGCATCGTAGCTCCAGGAGCCGGGCCTGGTTACTTCTGCAAAACCATAGTTATATACGGTGGAATTCATGCCTGCAGCGCCTGATTTTGTGGTCGCGCTTGTCTGCACACTCACAGGTGGAAGCATGCAGGGTAAATGCAATTCGTATGCACGCTCCTGCTTCATATCCCTGTAATGACCTGTCAGAGGGAATATCTCTATTTTAACTGATCTGGCATTTGTTACCGTATATTTCACTCTTGTCCTTGTAAATTCATCGTTTTTATATGCAGATGTGCTTGCATCATCATCATAAACGTAATTTTCACCGTTCCCGCCGGGGATAAATGCCAGAACCAGCGTATCGACGGGGCTTTGCAGATTATTTACAGGCGGAAGCATGGGAATGATAGATCCGACTTTAACATAAACCGGTATTTCGTTGAAGCTGAAATTACGACTGATTATCTGGTTTCCATTCAGCAATGTACCACTGAACCATTCGTACCAGTCGCCCCGGGGAAGCCAGATCTTTTTAACGGCAAGCCCGGTATTTTCGTTTACCTTTTCAGTAACAGGAGCTACCAGCATTTCGTCCCCGAACATGAACTGGCCTTTGAAGCTATAAGCCTCCTTTGTTTCGGGATAATCATAATACATCGGCCGGCAGATGGACAGGCCTTTCTCATATGCCTGTCTTGCGGCCGCATAGATATAAGGAACGAATGAATACCGGAGGTGGAGAGCTTCGCGCATGGCATCGGAATAATCACCCTGTTTCCAGATACGGCGGTCGAGATCAGCATTTTTGGTAGAATGGGTTCTGACTACAGGGCTGAAGATGCCCCATTGCAACCACCGCAGGTACATTTCCTGTGAGGGTTCGCCGCCCATATGACCGCCGATGTCATGGCTCCAGTAGCCATAGCAGACATTAGATGCGGTTGAGGTGAAGTAAGGCTGATATGCAAGAGATTCCCAGGTAATATAGGTATCCCCCGAAAACCCTATCTGGTAACGGTGGTTCCCCAGTCCGCCCCAGCGGTGAAACAAGAGTGGCCTTGTATTGCCGCTTCTTTCCATATCGGTAAAGAAAACATAATTGAGCCACCAGGTATTGCTCAGTCCTTTGACCGAAGTATTCTCAAGCCATGCCTGCCAGTCGAGCCACCAGAAATCAACCCTCTGGTTTTGTAAAGGATGTAAGACCACATTAAACCAGGCGCTGGTCCATTTCTTATCTTCTATCCTGAAAGGAATGTATTTATGGCCTGTTGTATCGAAATTTATTTTTTTTGCGAACTCCGGGTATTTTTCTTCCATCGGAGAAATACCTGAAGCAGGGTGAAGGTTTAGCGCTGTCCTGAGATGTTGCATATTTGTCCATGCGAGGAATTTCTGCGGTTCGGGAAAAAGCTTCCTGTTCCAGGTATATCCTGTCCAGCCCACTGCCTGGCCAAAGGGATCATGCCGGGTGTTGATGCTGCTCAGGCCGTAGGTGTTATGCCAGTCCATGTCAATGATAAGAACGTCAAGGGGAATATTGTTTTTTTTAGTATCGTTCACAAGATCCCTCAGTTCTTTGTCGGAGTAAGTCCAGTAACGCGACCACCAGTAACCGAAGGCAAACTTTGGAGGCATTGGGATTTTGCCGGCCACCTGTGTAAAATCATATAATGCCTGTTTGTAGTTATGTTTATATCCGAAGAAGTACCAATCCTGGTGTTCCGTGGTTTTGCGGGGAGTCACCCAGTTCCAGTCGCTGCCATCGAAGAGCTGGCTTTGTGAGTCATCCACCAGCGCCCATCCGCTGCGCGACAGGAGACCATCTTCGAGAGTCACATCTTTTGCTCCGTTAGTCCCGTCAAGCGTCCTGGTGGTGCCTTTCAGGTTGAGGCTGTCTTTCAGTCCCGGATGCCATTCAATGGTTTTTCCATTCATTTGAAAGGAGATGGCCAGGTTCTCACCGGTGAAGCCGTTTTTACCGGGTTTGTACCTGATGTTCAGACTATCTGTGATGATTGTCGTCCACCCGTTTTTATCATCAACCGTAAAGTGCGGAACAGGAAGCCGTCGGTTAATAAAAACCAGGCTGGCTTTATCCTCGAACTTACCGTCTTTACTCCATTCCAAGCGTACCAATTGAGGTGTGAGAATGGTAAACCTTGCATTTCCACGTATTACAATAGCTGCAGGGTTGGCCACCGGGTCATCCTGCGCGGAGGCTGGGGAATAAATGCCGGTAATGTTTAAGATAAAGAAAAAGAGAATATGGACATATTTTGATTCAAAATACTTCATTTTTGATGTTTTATAATTCAAGCAATTGTCATTTTGCTAATAAAATGCCCGACTTGAAGATAAAAATTATTAAATAAAATTAATCGGGACCACCTTAGATATTTTGGCAAAATCTTTATCCATTGTAATTATACCTATTTGGAATTCGATTGCAATCAATGCCTGGTAAGTATCATCAAAATCTAATTTATTTTTTAAAGCGAAGGTGATGATTTCCGAATATTTTTCTTTAGGAAGAGAAAGAATTGATGAATGAGTTAAAATATCTTTAAGAAACTGATCTAACACTTTTATTTTCTTCAGCTTTAGTAATATTATTCCTATTGAATGAAGTGAAAAGTCTGAAAGAAAGATATTTCCAAAATTATTATTTAAGGTACTTTTGCAAATTTCCTTTTTTCCCTGATCAAGGAGGATTTCAAGAAAAATGTTTGTATCAAACAGAAATGCCATCAACGCAAATCATTAATTCTATGCTGTAATTCTACTGATGAATATTCTTTCTTCAATTTCTTTAACCCATTTTCCCAGGAAAAGGAAAATGAATGCTCTGAATCATTGTTTTTCTTATCTTTCATGTACCTGAACTTCAAAAATTCAGCATATTCAATTAATTGTCTTTGAATATGTTTAGGTAAATTCTCAAAATCAGCTATGAAACTTGTAATTTCCATTTTATTACATTTTGCACAAAGATAAATAATTTGTTTTAAACCCTTTTTATAATATCATTTGTTATTATTGCAAACCCAATATGGGTCAACCGATTTCATATTGTTTAATCAAAGTCCATGGTGAAGAATAATTCGTCATTTAGATTTATCTGTTATTGGAGGAATAATTCTGATGAGATTGCCGGTTAATATTATTACGGAACTTAAAACCCAGTAAAAATAACCAGGTCCGTAACCAGTTATCTTAACATCAATACTTTCTGCCTGCCAGTCTGTTCCCCAACCAGTACCGCCATCTTTCACCATGTCAAACAGGAAAAAAAAGGATAAAGAAATTGCAGTAGAAATCATACTTCCAATTATTGATAATTTTGGTTTTCTGATTGTCAACCATGAAAACCACAAAGCAGGGTTAGCCAGCCAGGTAAGTGAGGCTCCTCCCGAAAATGCTGCTAATCCACCGAAAATAACAAGGAATATCCCAAGGTTGTCGTCATGACCGTTATGATCATCATAATAGCCGATATTGAAAAGGGAAATGATATAAGCTGCGACACTTAATACAAGGGCAAGTCTGAATATTATTTTTTAATCTTTTATCATAAAATGCAATAATAACCTGTTGGAAATTAAGACTTGGACCTTTTTTACTCATAAAGCAATTTCAAGAAGTTCAGAACTTAAAGAAAAATTTTGATCATCTTCAACAGTTTCCAGGTAAAGACTGATAGCTTCACGTATATTTTTCAAGGCATCTTCACGTGTATCACCTTCACTGATGCAACCGGGCAGGGCGGGAACAAATACCGTAAATCCGCCTTCATTACTGGGTTCCAAAATTATTTTAATATTCATTCTATTTTATCTCCACGAATAAAGTTAAACTTATATTCAATAACCTATTATTTAATAATCACAAAAATACAATTGATTCTTTAATATGAATGATAAATATGACTTCTTAGTTATGGCAAAAATTCCTTCAATTAACACTAATCTCATCGGCAAACAACCAGGCCTTGTATCCTGCTGCATTGTGACCTTCGGGGCAGATACCGGTATTCACCGCATGCACTTTTACGTACCGGCCTTTTGATTGCAGGGAAGCCGCAGAAACTGTCTTTATGCCGGTAATGCCGGTCAGCGGGCCCGGTGGTACATCAACAGACTTCAGTTCAGTGTATTTCTTGCCATCAGACGAAATACTGAAAATGACCTTTAAAGGCAGGAATATCCAGGAATCGGGATTTTGCAGGAAGTTCAGCTTTATCTCATTCACCAGGGTATCGCGGCCCAGGTCGATCACCGCTTCAAGATCATCCTTTTCAAATGCCTGCCAGTGACCATCCTGGAAATTGGTTGTTCCCAGCAGCCCGTCATTCAGGGCAAACTCGCCTCCGCCGGGATATTTGGAAGAATAATGATTTTTAAGATTAATCGGTTTGTATGTAGACAGAGATGGATAAACGGGGAAAGAAGCAGAAAATCCAGTAGATATTCCGCTGATTTCAGTACCGGCGGCTATGTCTGAATATTTATCAACCAGAAATGGCTTATCATAAACAGTTTTTGAAAGATGCATGATGTCAAATCCTTTTGGAGGATTGACCGAATATTTAATAACTGCGCCGGTGTCCTGGCAGGCAAGAACTACATAAACGCCTTTTCCTTCCGGGTCTTTTTGAGAACTCATTGTTATGGACGGATTTCTCACCACATTCAGGATGGGTTTATCCACAAAGGTAATCTTATCCTGTGAGGGTTTGAGCATTTCAAACACTTCAATTTCATTCTTCCCTTTTTTCAGCCATGGCCCCGGAACATAAATGGTCTGTGACGGCCCGATATACCAGTACCTGCCAAGGTTATGACCATTCAGGAAAACGATGCCCTTTCCGAATTTACTCATATCGAGGTAAGTGTCCGCTGTTTCTTTCAGGTTGAAGTACCCGCGTCTGACCACCGGCCCTTTAGGTGAGTCGTTGTTTTTAACAAAATGGAAATGATCCGGGTCATCAAACGGGAAACAATAAATTTTCCAGTCAGTCAATGGTTGTCCCTTAAATATCAATGGCCCTGAAATTCCTTTATAATTATCGGCTAAGTAAGGTCCATAATTGATCCTGCCAAGGTTTTCGGTAAAAATTTCAAGGGTGGCGCTGATATTTTTCAGGAAGCAATATATGTACATGGAATCAGCAGCCATGCGTCTGTCAAAGATTCCTGTACTTCCGCCATTTACCTGAATCTGTGCAAAATCGCGTATTGCCCCGGTTTTCAGATAACCGGAAAATGGTAATTTTAATTCTTTGCGATACAGAACATATCCATATGCCTGTCCGAGTTCCTCAAATGACAAGGGTTTAGAACTGATGACCGGCTCTGGTAAATTGTCATATAAAGAGGCTGTTTCATCAAGTCTGACTTCTGGAATGGAAATAGTTTTCTTTTTTTCAGGGACAGGAGGCAGATGGGTTCCAACTGGCAGGTATTTGCTGATGATATCTCTGAATTTCAGATATTTTTCGGTTACATTTCCGGATTCATCAAGGGGTGCGTCGTAATCGTAGCTGGATGTCTGGGGTGAGAAAGGTGGATTGTTGGCTCCGTTCATGAACCCACGGGTTGTTCCGCCATGAAACATATAAAGATTAATGGAATATCCGGCGGCCAGTACATTTTCTAAAACCTGGGAAGTTTGTTTTAAGGATTCTTTATGATGAGGTGTTCCCCAACTGTCGAACCAGCCGGGGTACCACTCTGAAATGAAGTAAGGCCCTGAACCGCCGTTGTATTTGTCAAGCAGTTTTTTTACCTCTGCCGGTTCATCCAGACCATCAACTGCCGCATAAGTTCCGGGCAGGTAACCATCTGGCAACTGGGACGGGCCGTCGGTAGTGAAAAACGGGACATCAAATCCTGCCTCTTTGAAAATATCCCTGTTTTGAGCCATGTAAGCCTTATCCTTCCCAAAGGAGCCATATTCGTTTTCGATCTGCAGCATGATGACAGGCCCGCCGTGCGTGATCTGAAGCGGGACAAGCTGTTTGGCTAGCTGTTGAATATAGTTTTTATATGCTGACAGAAACCCGGGATTATTCTTTCTTATTTTTATGAGGCTATCATTGAGTAACCAGGAAGGATACCCACCGAATTCCCATTCGGCACAGGCATACGGACTGGGTCTGAGGATCACCCACAGTCCTTCTTCTTTTGCAATACTTATGAATCGGGCAATATCGGCATTGCCGCTGAAATTGAACTTACCTTTTATTTCTTCGTGGGCATTCCAGAAAATATAGGTAGAAATACAATTCAGTCCCATGGCTTTGGCTGCCCGCATCCTGTCACGCCAGTATTCGGGCGGGATGCGGTAGCAGTGCATTTCTCCGCTGATGATCCGGAAATTCTTCCCGTTTAATTGAAACTCACCATCGGCGATCCGAAAAGTCTGGGCTTGTTTCTGGGACCAGGCAGGATTATTACATGTGATGATAAAAAAAGAGATAATCAAAAAGATCGATTTCGATCCGAAAAATTTATAATAATATCCTGGCTTTCGCATGTGAGTGGAGTTTTATGCAAATATCAGAAAATCTCGTGGAAACAGGTTGAAATGAAAGAGAGAAAAATCGCTTTCTCCAGATTTATTATTGATTGATAAAATCTGGTGAGTTACAAATTGAAATACATGTCCTTAACCACTTTTTTTAAACCCCTCCAACCTAAGGTAAAACAGGGGAGGTAAAACTATTGGTACAAATACACCCCTCCTGTTTTAGGCTACTCTTTATACACATCTTTTCAGTATTACTCTAAGATATTGATTATTACTTTCTTTTGCAACTACCAAAAGAAAGTAATCAAAGAAAAGTCACCGCTGCAGATGAATTTGCTGAATTCTACAGAAAATTTGTCTTCA
>JAPLDU010000114.1 GCA_026391255.1 Bacteroidia bacterium
GGCGTATGAATACATGCCTATACTCTGCAATGGCGGAACAGCCAAATACATGGTTGTAGCCACTGGCGGAGCGGGGCCATATAGCGGAGACGGACTGTACATATTATCAGCCGGAACAACCGTAATTACAGTAACAGATGCAAACAATTGTTCAGAGGATGTAACAATTGATGTGTCCGAACCTTCAGTACTGACAGCACAGGCATACGAATACATGCCTATACTCTGCAATGGCGGAACAGCCGAATACATGGTTGTAGCCACTGGCGGAGCAGGGCCATATAGCGGAGACGGACTGTACATACTATCAGCCGGAACAACCGTAATTACTGTAACAGATGCAAACAATTGTTCAGTGGATGTAACAATTGATGTGTCCGAACCTTCAGTACTGACTGCACAGGCATACGTCTTACCGGTGCTCTGCAACGGCGGTACAACCTCCGTATTTGTGACTACTTCCGGTGGAACAGGCAATATTTATGGAATCGGTAATTATATCTTACCTAATGGAGGCCAGATAGTACTCACATTACAGGCAGGAGATTATTCTTATACTGTAACAGATAGTAACGGATGTATTACTGATTTAACCTTCACTATCACTGAACCTGATCAGCTTGGATTGACCGGAATTGTCACAGATGTGAGTGCTCCCGGTGCAAATGACGGATCAATCGTTCTGAATGTTTATGGTGGAATGTCTCCATATCAGTTCTATTGGTCAAATGGTGCGATGACTGAAGATATTAACAGCCTGATTGCTGGTGACTATTATGTTACTGTGATTGATGCTAATGGTTGTGTAGTTACCGGTAGCTTTAATGTTAGTCAACCTTCTCAGATATTAATCAGCGGGATAGTTGTTTCTCCTTCATGTTCAGGTGGAAATGACGGATCAATCAGCCTAAGTATCAATGGTGGCACATCTCCTTATCAGTTTTACTGGTGGAACTCTTCATTTGGTGCTACATCTGAAAATATTTATGGCTTATATGCTGGTAATTATTCGGTAATTGTCACTGATTATTACGGGAATACCCAATATGCAAGCTTCGATGTTATTGACCCATTACCAATAATGATTTCCGGGTCAGTTGTAAATTCATATTGCAATACCACACCTTCCGGAGCAATTAATATTATCGTTACAAACGGAACAGCACCATTTACTTATTCATGGTCAAACGGTGAAACAACTGAAAATATCACTGGACTTGGTGTTGGAGATTACTCAGTTGTTGTTACTGATGCCAATGGTTGTTCTTCTTCAGCTTCATTTAATGTTGCCGTGATCGGTCAGTTTGATGCATTTATCCAGACTCTGTCTTCTTATAATGGATATAGCGTCAGTTGTAATGGAATGACAAACGGTTCGGCCATAGTGGAAACAGATGGTGGAGTTTCACCTTATTCTTATAGCTGGAGTAACGGTTCAACCACTGATATGATTTCTGATGTATACGCTGGAACTTATTATGTGACGGTTACTGATAGCAACGGATGTAGCGTTATTGGCCAGTCACTGGTTTCCATTGGAGGTAACACTTCTATCAATTGGGATGTTAACAATACAACTTCAACCCATTTAATCCTGATTGATACCGGAGTGGTGACTATTGACGGATTACCGGTTGAAAATGGTGACTTAATTGGTGTATTCTATCAACAAGGTAGTTCTCTCGCATGCGGTGGCTATATTACTTGGAATGGTAACACTCAGGTCCTCGTTGCACAAGGTTCTGATCCGGGAATGAATAATGGTTTTGCTTCAGGTGAAGCATTTACCTGGAAGATCATGAGAGCTTCTGATCTCGCAATTGCTGATGCTACTCCTGTATATGATCTTAGTTTCCCGAACGCTGGCAATTATGCCGACAATGGAATCAGCGGATTAATTTCATTGGATGGAATTACCAATGGTTCATCATCAAATATTCTATACGGTGTCAATCTTACCGAACCATTGTCTCTAACTATTTCTCTTGATGTTCAGAACTATAGTGGTTACCAGATATCATGCCCGGGACACAGCGATGGTAAGATTGTTGCAGTAGTTAACGGAGGAGTAAGTCCATATTCGTACCTATGGTCAACAGGTCAGACTAATTCCCATCTCAGTAATTTACCTGCAGGAACTTATTATCTGACAGTTACCGATGCAAATGGTTGTATTAGCTTTGCTTACGCAACTCTGAATGAACCTCCTGCACTCGAATTATTTTATAGTACTTCGGATGTTACCTGCAATGGTGGCAGCAACGGAGCAATCAGCCTGACTGTTAATGGCGGTGCTACTCCATATACCTATTACTGGTCAAATGGCGACACAACCCAGGATTTGTCTGGTGTTACAGCCGGTAACTATGTAGTAGTTGTTGTCGATGCTAATGGTTGCACAATTGGATCAGGAATGACGATCAATGAATCTTCAGCACTGATGGCTCAGGCATACGAATTAATGCCGGTGCTTTGCAATGGCGGTGCAGCAGAATACTATGTGTTAGCAAGCGGAGGAACAGGTACTTATACTGGTGAAGGTATGTATGCAGTATATGCTGGAACAACAATAATAACAGTAACTGATGCAAACAATTGTTCGGTAGATGTGACTATCACCGTTAGTGAACCTGCTCCACTGAATGTTTACGGATATTCGGGAAATAGTGAATGTAATGGTGGTACTGGTTGGGCTGATATCTATGCTTATGGTGGAACTTATCCATATTCTGGTACCGGATATTTCTATCAGTATGCGGGTACGAATACTTACACAGTATATGATTACAACGGATGCCAGGCCAGCACAACGATCACCGTTGGTGAACCTGATGCACTGGTTGTTACATTATCAGCTACCCCAATTCTCTGCAATGGCGGAACCTCAGATGTGACAGTGAATGCAACTGGTGGAACAGCTCCATACTATAACACAGGCATATTCACTGAATTTGCCGGTTCTCATCCATACACAGTAATTGATTCTCACGGATGCCAGACCAGCACTAGCATTAACTTTGGTGAACCCGATGCATTGGTTGCAACTTCAACTGCCACTGACATTCTCTGCAATGGAGGAACCTCCGATGTGACAGTGGATGCAACTGGTGGTACACCTCTTTACTATAACACTGGCGTATTCAATGAAACTGCCGGTACTTATACGTACACAGTAAGTGATTCAAACGGATGCCAGGCAATCACGACGATAACGGTAAGCGAACCATCAGCCATAACAATATATGGGGATCATGGAACGATTGCCTGTAATGGTGGAGTGACCTGGGTTATGGTATATGCAAATGGCGGCGCCTTCCCGAATGGCGGCGCTGTTAGTGGATACTACAATGAGAGTGCAGGAACTCACACCTACACTATGACCGATGACAATAACTGTACAGTCACTTACACGGTTACCCTGTCTGAACCCGATGTATTGGTTGCAACATCGACTGCAACTGACATTCTCTGCAATGGCGGAACATCAGATGTAACAGTGGATGCAACCGGTGGTACAGCTCCATATTATTTAACCGGAGTTTATACCGAAACAGCCGGTACCTACACATACACAGTATATGATTCCAACGGTTGCCAGGCCAGCACCACCATTTCTATTGGTGAACCTGATATTCTGGTTGTGACTACATATGCTACTGATATTCTCTGCAATGGTGGCACATCTGATAAAACCGTAGGTGCATACGGTGGTACACCTCCTTATTTTGGTACAGGAACTTATACAGTTTATGCCGGTACTTATTATTACAGTGTATTTGATTCTAACGGATGCCAGGCCAACGCGGCAATAACAATAAGCGAACCCGATGCACTGGTCGCAACTTCATCGTCAACTGACATTCTCTGCAATGGTGGTACTTCAGATGTAACTGTAGATGCAACAGGTGGTACTGCTCCGTTTACCGGAACAGGAACATTTAATGTGACTGCCGGTACATATACCTATACGGTTATTGATGTTAACGGATGCCAGGCTATTACGACAATTACAGTTGGTGAACCAGCAATGCTTGCTGCAACATCAACAGCCGGCACAATTCTTTGCCATGGTGGCTCTACCGGAATTACAGTGGATGCAACAGGTGGTACTGCTCCATATACCGGAACAGGAACATTTAATGTAACTGCCGGTACATATACCTATACGGTTATTGATGTCAACGGATGCCAGGCAATCACGATGATCACAGTAGGTGAACCTGCTGCCCTGGTTGCTACTTATTCGGCAAATAATGCTACATGCTATGGTTGTGCAAATGGCAGTATTAATGTGACAGTATCCGGTGGTACTTTACCTTATACTTATATTTGGTCAAATGGCGCTACAACTCAGAATATCAGCGGATTGATCGCAGGGTATTATACAATTTCCGTATATGATGTACATAATTGCTTTGTGTCATCCACAATACAGATTACCCAGCCATCTCCAAATCCTCCAGTTCTGACATATACTTTATCAGATGTTTCATGTTACGGAGGTAACAATGGATTTATTAATGTGAATGTCAGCGGAGGAGTATCACCTTATTCGTTTGCATGGTCAAATTCTGCAACAACAGAAAATATTAATGGTCTGTCAAGCGGTACTTACTCAATAGTTGTTACTGATTTCTTAGGTTCAACTGCCGGGGTGAGCGTAGTAATTACACAGCCAGCTCAGATTATTAGTACTGTTAACTCTGCAAATGTTACATGTTATGGTGGAAACGACGGGGCTGCATATTTGAGTGTTACAGGAGGTACTACTCCTTATACTTATCACTGGAGTAACCAGGCAACTTCACAAAATTTATCAAATCTGACCGCTGGCGTGTATCATGTGACAATTATCGACGCACATGGATGTACAGCTGTTAATAGTGTAACGGTTAATGGTGCTGCAGATCCTTTGGATGCATTCTATGAAACCACTGCATCGACCTGTCTTCCGAATGGTTCAGTTACACTCTATATTTCCGGAGGTGTTGCTCCTTATTCATATCTATGGTCAAATGGAGCAACTACTGATAATCTGATGAATGTGATCTCTGATAATTATTCAGTTACGGTTACAGATTCTTATGGTTGCTCAATGATCGTGGATGGGATATTTGTTGATCAGGATATTATGACAGAGGTAATAACTCATACTACACTCAACTGCTATGGTGATGCCACAGCTGAAGCTAATATTGCCGTGAGTGGAGGCGCTTTACCATATACTTATCTCTGGTCAAATGGAGGAACCACTGAATCTATCACAGGTCTTTCTGCCGGAACATATTCAGTAACCATTATTGACGCAACCGGTTGCATGATAGTTGATAACACAACCATTGTTAATCCAGTACAATTAATTGTTAATGCATTTGAAACTTATACCGGAGGCACTGTTCCGCTTGGTGCAGTTGTACAGGTTGTCCAGGGCGGTGTCGCTCCGTTTACCTATCATTGGTCAAATGGACAGCCCTTCCAGGGAATACGTCACCTGACTTTTGGAGTGACTTATTGTGTGACAGTAACTGATGCTCATGGTTGTTTTGCAGTAAGTTGTGTGACCTATGTTTCTGCTCCTCCACCAATTGCAAATAACAATGACGCTCAGAATTCTGCTATTACTGACCGTGGATCAGTAGTTAATGATATTACTGAACTCAGTACAACATCATTTGATGCTAAACTTTATCCGAATCCAAATATTGATGGTAAGTTCTGGATAGAATTAAGCAATAATGATTATAAGACTGTTCAAATTGATGTAGTCGATATTACCGGAAGGGTTATTTATAATAAACTTGTTCCAGACAACTTTAACTCATCGTTCTATATTGATCTCAGCAATGTTCGTACGGGTACTTACTTCGTAAGAATTCTTACTGATACTCACGGTCTGATTACTAAACCGGTTGTTATTGCCGGAAACCGATAAGAGATTACTCTTAAACTGATAAAAAAAACCTGCAGTTACCTCTGCAGGTTTTTTTTTAGATAAAATAGTAATAAAAAGGTACTTGAACGTTTTGTCACACAGAATGTGTAAAGAATTTATCCGCCGAGTTCCTCCTTTTAAACTTTAAACCATTTATCAATAAAATTTACTGGTTGGTAAGATTCACAAGAAGTTACGGCATTTTCCGGATTATCAATAAACTGGTAATATTTTCTGTTTTCCGCTTTTGCAAAATGTTCGGTAATGAATTGTTCGAACAATTCGTATAACTTATCATAATAATGGTCATAATTAATGAAAATGACAGGTTTATTATGAAGTTGCAGTTGTTTTAAAGTAATGATTTCCATAATCTCTTCTAAGGTACCGAACCCTCCCGGTAAGGCTACAAAAGCATCAGCCAGATGCTCCATTGTTTTCTTTCTTTCCCGCAAATCCTTAGTAATAATGATTTCATCAGCATTTGTGTATAGCAATCCTTTAATTTCAATAAATTCAGGCATTACAGCTATGACTTTTCCACCATTCTCCTGAACTGATTTTGCAAGCATATTCATTAATCCGACATTGGCTCCTCCGTAAACCAGGGTATGATGATTCATTCCAAGTAAAATCCCGAGAGATCTTGCTAAATTAAAGTACTTATTATCAACAGCATCACTTGAAGAGCAGAAAACACAAATATTCATATTCATTTTATTAAATTTATTACATTGCAAATAAAGCTATTTTTGTATTTTTAAAGGAATCATCAGGAAAAAGCATGATGTCTTCATAATGTTATCCATTTGATTATTTTGTAAGTAGAAAGATTTTTAACCATAAATAATGCAAGATAACAGAATTCTGTATATGTCTTTTTTGTTCTTATCAGTATGCCTGGTATCTGGTTCTGTATATTTTCTTATCAGGTATTTTAAAAGGAATGGAGGAAGTAATTTTATTCCTACTTATTTCCCGGTATTTTGCATTGTGGCTGTGATAACAGGTTTGATTGATATGATTATTTCATCAGCTTCTTACAGCCTTGTTAAACTGCTTATTTACGGCTGTATTTGCATATTCATAATATTGGCCTTTGTCATTGTTCTTATTTTATATAAAAAGAATAGCATTCCTTTCATCAGCTATGAACCTCAGATAAATAAATTCCTTGAAAATTCCATGATAGGCATATTGGTCATTAATTCAGATTCCGTTATTATTGAAGTCAACCGTGCTGCGGCATCATATTTAGGTGTCGGACAAGATGAACTGAAAAATACCTGTCTCCTTGACTTATTAGGAAAAGATAAAACCGAAGAATTCGCTGAGAATTTAAAACTACTGGCAGTTGGTGAATTAAATGAAATACGTTTTGATTTATGTTTCCGGATGGATTTAAATATTGCCCTTTGGACAGAAGTCCGTTTTAAACCTGTAATTCCGGATGATAATTCTGATATCTTGTTTTTTGGAACTTTAAATGATATTACTTCAAGAAAAAGAACTGAAGACGAACTACAATACAGACTTGAATTCAGGGACCTGATTACAAAAATGTCATCAGAATTTATCAATATTTCTATTGATGAGATAGATAAAGCAATTAATTCAGCGCTCGAAAATAGTTGTAAATTTTCAAATGCTGACCGTTGTGTTGTATATCTGCTGGATTATCAGTCTGATATCGTAAAACTGGCATATCTCTGGCAGGAAAATAATATTGAAAAGCTTAATCCTCAGTTTACTAAAGCTCCATTGCACTTTTTTGAATGGTGGAACAATACCCTGATAGAAAATGGAGATCTTTATTATTCTGATGTTAAGGATATTCCTGATGAAAGTAAAGAAATCAGGGAAGTATTTATTGGTCAGAAAATCAAATCATTTGTTGCAGTTCCTCTTTTTTATTCCAGGAAACTTATTGGTTTTGTTGGCTATGATACTGTCACAAGAACAATGCACAGGAATGATGATACACTTTCTTTATTAAAGATTATGAGTGATATTATCGCCAACGTTCTTGGAAGGAAATCGGTGGAAACCATTCTTCGTGAAAGTGAAGAAAAGTACCGGACTCTTTTTAATTATGCCCAGGATGTGATTATTATTGAGGATGATCAAATGAATATTATTGATGCAAACCCTGCTGCAGAGAAACTATTTGGTTACACTCACAAGGAATTGTTGTCAATGAAAACTATTGACATTCAACCTGAAGGAACATCAATTCATCCTATTTATTCCAATCCTGTCATCCGTTATGATTCAACCTGGGTGACTCTTGCACAGCATAAGAACGGATCAATTCTTACAGTGGAGATGTCTATCAGTCCACTGGAATCAAAAGACAGGAATTACTTTATTTCAATTGTCAGGGATATTTCAGAACAACAACGTGCCAGAGCTGAACTCGAAAAGGCCCATCATGAAATTAAACAAATTTTCAATATTGCATCACCCTTATGTGAAATTGACCCTGGATGCAGGATTATCAGAGTAAATGATTCATTCAGCAGATTCTTTGGCATAGATAAAGATGAGGTTATTGGCAGAAAATGTTACAGTGTTCTTAATGGAACTATCTGCAAAAAAGAAAATTGTATCGTCCGTGATTCAATGTTCAGTCATCTTAATTTTGAGAATGAAATTGATTTTGTCAACCCCGATGGCAAAATAATATCTTGTCTGGTCATAGCCTCATATAATAAGAGTGCCAGTGGCGATATTCTGAGTATCGTTGAAAATTTTACTGATAAAAGAAAAGTACAGAAAGAATTAATAGACCTTAATAAAACTCTTGAACAACGTGTTAAGGAAGAAATAGTAAAACATGAAATGCAGCAACAGTATATCGTTCAAAAGTCAAAACTTGAATCGATTGGAAAACTTGCTGCAGGTATGGCACACGAAATTAATCAACCTCTGGGAGGTATTACAATAGCACTTGATAATATTTTACTGAAATTTGCAAAAGGAGAAATTTCTGAAGATTACCTCAAGTCGAAACTCAAATCAGTTTTTGATCATATTGACAGAATAAGACAATTCATAAATCATGTTCGTATTTTTTCACGTGACCAAAAAACAGAAATATCAGAGAATGTTGAAATTAAAAGCGTAATTTTAAATGCACTATCAATGGTACAGGCTCATTATCAAAATCATAATGTTAGTGTCGTCTTAAATATGTCTGAATCAACCGGTTTTGTGCGTGGAAATAAGTATAAGTTAGAACAGGTGATACTGAACCTTTTATCAAATGCTAAAGATGCTATTGAAGAAAAAAACAAACAAACGGATGCCGGCTTCAATGATAAAAGAATTAAAATAACCACTGAAAGTGAAGGTGATAAACAGATAATAAGAATTGAAGATAATGGGATAGGAATCCCTCAGGAAAATATTAACCTGGTTTTTGATCCGTTTTTTACTACTAAATCAGCCGAAGCAGGTACAGGGCTTGGTCTTTCAATCAGCTATGGAATTATTAAGGAAATGGGTGGCGAAATTACCATTCAAAGCAAACCCAATGAATCAACAGTCATGACTATCATCCTGCCTTCATAAATAATTATTATATGTCATTAATATTCAATATATTGATTAACGAATATCGATTAACGATTTTAGATTTTTGATGTTATTATTAAATCAGATGATTGCACTTACTTCATAAATCAAAAATCGTTAACTTAGCGAAGCGATCTCACGAACACATTAGAAAATAAAAAATGTCTGTGAGTAATCCTTGTTCTTAAATCAAAAAAGAATGACCATAAAGACAAACACTGATAAATATCTGTTACTAATTTAATTAATAGTATAATAAAATAAAAACATGCAGCTCAGGATTCTGGTCATCGATGACGAAAAAGTTTACAGAGACGAACTGGAAGAATACTTTAACCAGAAATCTTTTATCACTTATAAGGCCGGCTTACCATCACAGGCATTTGAAATTCTGAAGGATAATGAAATTGATCTTATTATTCTTGATATCAGGTTACCCGAAATGGATGGACTGGATGTTTTGAAAAGAATAAAATCATTATATCCTGATATAGAGGTAATAATGATTTCTGGTCATGGTGATATGGATTCAGTAATTCAGTCTGTGCGTTACGGTTCCATTGATTTCTTTCAAAAACCTTTTAGACTGACCGATGTACAAAACGCAATTGAAAGAACCCAGAAATTTGTTCAATTGAATAGTAAACTTAAACATGTCCAGTTTAATTATTCGCTTCTATCAAAGGAATTACAGGAAAATATAGGGAAGAATATTATTTACCGTAGCAAAGCTATGGCTGAAGTGATCGAGCTGATGTCAAGAGTGGCAAAATCTGATACAACGGTACTGATTACCGGAGAAAGCGGAACAGGAAAGGAGTTAGTAGCCAGGGGTATACATTTGTTAAGTGACAGAAAAAACAATTATTTTTATTCGGTTAATTGTTCAGCTATCTCTGAAAGCTTGTTTGAAAGTGAGTTTTTTGGACATACAAAAGGGGCTTTTACGGGTGCAACTGAAAATAAGGAAGGCTGGTTTGAAGCAGCTAACCATGGAATATTATTTTTGGATGAAATAGGTGATTTTCCGACCATAATGCAGGCAAAACTTTTAAGGGTGCTTGAAGAAAAAAAAATCACCCGGGTGGGCTCCCACAAAGAAATTGATGTGAATGTCCGCATTATTGCAGCCACTAATCAGGATTTAAATGCCTTAAGTGAGAATAAAAAATTCAGGATTGATATTCTTCACAGGCTCAATTCCTTTACAATTCATATCCCATCTTTGAGGGAACGCGTGGAGGATATTCCGCTGCTGACTGAATATTATATTGAATTCTTTTCTCAAAAATTAGGGAAAAATATTAAAGGAGTAGATAACCAGATAATTGAAAAATTATGCAACTATTCTTTTCCTGGTAACGTGAGGGAATTAAAAAATATGATAGAAAGAGCAGTGATCTTAAGTGATAGTAAAATGTTAACCCCGGCAAATTTTATTATCGGAAATGTTCAGAGCGATAAAATGATTGATTCTGAATCAACAATCATGAATTATAACCTTGAAATAATTAAGACAAACACAATATTGAAGGCTTTGAAAAAAGTCAATTACAACAAGTCAGCTGCTGCAAAATTAATGAATATCACCAGACAATCCCTCGATAGGAGACTTAATAAATATAAGATTAAAGATAAATTGAATAGAATATCTGAATAATAAGATTCTTTGATCCTTTAAAATATGCCCGTTTTCGGACAGTTGTGTACGAAATTTGATAATTAATACAATTATCTGTATCTTTGAGCAATAGTAATTCATTACTATTTTAATTGTGAAAAATGACCGATTTCGGACATTTAATTTAATAATGAATTTTATTCATTATTAATAAAATACTAAAAATCAGGCGATGGTGAATTGTGGTATAATAATTGCAGTTTTTATATATTGGGAATTGATTTATTTTTTTATTTAATAATTTGATTTTAACATGTTTGAAATATAAGCATGCCAAAAAAGATTACGCAGTAATTGGAAATGATTTGTGTCCATAAGTAGTTAATTTAGAAAGGATAGAAGCCCGCAATTGTGAAATTCCGGGCTTTACTTTGAAAAATTTATTTAATAGTATAATATATTTGTAAATATTTAGTTAATTAATTGAACTTGCATAGAGGAATATATGCAATATTTTTAATATTGAAATTTGAAATGATTTGTGTCCATAAGTAGTTTAATTTAGTTAAAGGATTGTTTTTTGAAGCCCGCAATTGTGAAATTCCGGGCTTTATTTTTTTAATACCCTGATTAGAAATCCTTGATTAATAATTTAGGTTCCATCATTTCTAACATGGCATATTTTATTCCTTCTCTTCCAAGACCTGAGCTTTTTATTCCTCCATAAGGCATGTGGTCAATCCTGAATGATGGACTTTCGTTAATCATCACACCTCCTGCCTCAATATGATCAAAAGCATAATTCATTTCAGTCAGGTTATTTGTAAAAACCCCTGCCTGCAAACCATATTTGGAATGATTGACCATTTCAACAGCAGAGCAGAAATCAGTATATTTCTCAATTATAACAACCGGTCCGAAGATTTCCCGGCAATTGACTTTCATTTGATGATGTGTATTCGTCAATATGGTTGGTTCATAATAGTTATTTGTCCTGTTGCCGCCATGAAGGATTTTTGCACCCTGGCTTACAGCTTCGCTTACCCATTCTTCCACCCTTATTGCATTTTCTTCATCTATCATTGCCGAAATATCAGTTGATTCATCCAGAGGATGACCATATTTAACTGCTTTTACCTGATCAATGAACTTTTCAACAAATGGATCAAAATAACTATCATGTACATAAATTCTTTGCAAATGAATGCACACCTGGCCGGAATATGCAAAACTTCCTGTGAGGCACTTTTTGATTGTAAGATCAGAAAATCCTGATTCTGTTATAATTACAGCTGCATTACCTCCAAGTTCCAAAATCACTTTTTTTGTGCCTGCATCATTTTTCATTTTCCATCCGACCTGCGGAGAGCCTGTAAAACTCAGCAATCTGAATCTTTCGTCTGTAACCAGTTGATTACCTGATTCTCTGTCCATTGGTAGTATTGATACTGCTCCTTTTGGAAGTGATGTTTTATTAATTATTTCAGCAAGCTCCAAGGTAGATAACGGGGTCGACCTGGCTGGTTTCAAAATAATAGGATTACCTGCTGCAAGAGCCGGTGCAATCTTATGAACAGCAAGATTCAACGGGAAATTAAATGGAGTAATGCCTGCAATCAAACCGACAGGAAAATATTTTAGCCATCCTTCTTTCCTGTTTCCGGCAGGAGTCCAGTCAATTGGAATGTATTCACCCCGATTCCTTTTTGATTCCTCAGCAGCAACCTGAAATACCTGGGCAGCCCGATCAATTTCGGCAGTTGCATATTTTACCGGCTTACAAGCTTCCTGTGAAAGAACTGTTGCCAATGTTGCTCTTTTCCCTTTTATTTCTTCAGCAATCTGAAATAGAATATTATATCTCTGGTAAAGAGGCATCTGTTTTAGTTCTTCTTTTACCGAAAGAGCTGCTTTTATTGAATCTTCAAGCTCATTTTTTCCTGCCAGATAGGTTGTGGCAAAAACTTCATTATTATATGAATTGCAAATATTTAACGAAACCTTTGTGGTGGTGAAATTACCTGCCGAATAAATATTATAGTTTTTCATAAGTATTTTTTTCAAAAATATTCATTTTCGCCAAGCAAATTTCAATTGCTACTTTTGGAGTTCTTTAAAAAATAAATTCGTAATCGTGTTATGAACAGATTCAGGCTTATTGTACTCTCATTATTCAGCGGAGCATTGCTCAGCCTTGCATGGACTGAATGGTGTCCGGGCATTGTTCTCCTGTTTGCAATGGTACCTTTGTTACTTGTTGAAGATTATATCTGGGAAAACCGTAATAATATCCGGTCAGTCTATTCATTTTTATTTGCATATCTCACTTTCTTTACCTGGAATATTATTTCTACCTGGTGGATTGTAAAAGCCACATGGGTTGGTGCAAGCGCAGCCTTTGTCTTTAATTCATTGTTTATGGCCGTTGTTTTCTGGATGTTTCATCTGGTAAAGAGAAGTTTCGGCAAAACAATCGGATATATTGCACTGGTGACCTTCTGGATTGCATTTGAGTACCTTCACCTGAATTGGGATTTGTCTTGGACCTGGTTAAATCTCGGGAATGGCTTCGCAAAAAATAATTCGTTGATTCAATGGTACGAATTTACCGGAATCCTGGGTGGCTCATTCTGGATTATTTGTACCAATATTTTGGCAACCAGTATTATTATTGGATATGTGAAAGAAAAGTCGCTAATATCCTTTCGCTATAAGCTAATCAGTCTCGGATTATTAATTGTTATTCCGGTTGTTTTTTCTCTTTTCACATATTATTCTTATTCTGAGAAGAAGGATCCACGAAATATTGTTGTGTTGCAACCCAATATTGATCCGTATAATGAAAAATTCAACGGACTGTCTGATAATGAACAGTTGGACATCTTGTTAAAGCTTGCAAAAGATAATGCCGATTCAACAACTGATTTTATTGTTGCTCCCGAAACAGCTCTTCCATCAGTGTTATGGGAACCTGAGATACCTTATTCCAATAGTTTCCGGGTCATTCAGCAATCGTTTAAATTTTATCCAAGAGCAAGGTTTGTGATGGGATTATCATCCGGGAAGGTATTTAAGAAAAATGAAAAACTGACACCTGCAGCCAGGAAGTTCACAAACGAAAATCTGTTTTATGAATTATACAATACTGCCCTGCAGACGGAATCATCCGGCAATATTCAATTTTACCATAAATCCAAACTGGTTTTGGGTGTTGAGAAGATGCCTTTCAGAAGTATTCTCTCGTTTCTGGATAAATTTTCTGTAAACCTGGGAGGGACAACGGGCAGCCTTGGCACTCAGGAAGAAAGAACTGTTTTTATATCTAAGACGGATATATCCAAGGTCGGGGTATTAATATGCTATGAATCAATATTTGGTGAATTTACCGGTAAATATATCAAGAATGGCGCCAACCTGTTATTTGTGATTACCAATGATGGCTGGTGGGGTGATTCACCCGGGTATAAGCAGCACCTGCATTTTTCTCAGTTAAGGGCCGTAGAAAACAGAAGATCTGTTGCAAGGTCGGCCAATACCGGTATTTCCTGTTTTATTAACCAGAGGGGAGACATCATTAAACCAACTTTCTGGTGGACACGTACTGCCATTAAATCCAGTATTAATGCAAATGATAAAATGACATTTTATTCCTGCTATGGAGACTATTTAGGAATAATTACAGCGGCATCATCCTGTATAATTCTGATATTTCTGTTATTTTACAGAATAAGAAAACATATTGTCTGAACCTCAGATTAGTCACCCAGTCGCTTAGTCTCTTCGTCTCCCAGTTTCTCAGTCGCCCAGTCTGCCAGGATAAACCTTCAATGCTTCTTTAAGTACTTCGATAGCATTTTTAAGATCTTGTATATTAAGTACATAAGCAATTCTAACCTCATTATTCCCCATATTTGGAGTAGCATAAAATCCTGAAGCAGGCGCCATCATGACCGTTTGCTTCTTATATTCGAATTTTTCAAGAAGCCATTGACAAAAAACATCACAGTTATCAATCGGGAGACGTGCAATAGTGTAAAATGCCCCCTTTGGCAACGGAGAATATACTCCCGGAATTTTATTTAATTCATCAACTAAAAAGTTTCTCCTTTCAATATATTCCTTGTAAACGTTATCGAAATATTCTTTCGGAGTATCCAGGGATGCTTCTGCCGCTATTTGTCCAAAAGTCGGAGGGCTCAACCTGGCCTGGGCATATTTTAATACCGTACTCAGGATTTCCTTATTTTTTGTGATCAGTGCCCCGATTCTTACACCGCATTCACTATACCGCTTGGATACTGAATCAAGGAGAATCACTTGCTGTTCAACATTTGTCAACCTCATGGCAGAAAAGTGCAAATGTCCGTCATAACAAAATTCACGGTAAACCTCATCAGAAAATAAGTAAAGATTATGTTTTTTGATAATATCTCTCAGATGAAGCAGTTCTGATTCTGAATACAAATATCCAGTAGGATTGTTTGGATTACAAATCATAATTGCCTTAGTTTTTTTAGTAATTAACTTTTCAAATTCTTCGATTGGTGGCAAAGCAAAATCATTATCGATTGACGAAAGTACCGGTACGATTTTTATTCCGGCAATCATTGCAAACCCATTATAATTTGTGTAAAAAGGTTCCGGAATAATTATCTCATCATCGCGATCCAGACAGGTCATCATCGCAAAAATAATGGCTTCTGAGCCTCCGGTAGTGACTATAATATTCTGATAATCAATATCTATGTTGATAGATTTGTAATACTCAGACAACTTTTTTCTGTAACTTTCGATACCGGCTGAATGAGAGTACTCAATGACTTTAAGATGGATGTTTTTAATTGCATTCAGAGCTGTTTCCGGAGTTTCAATATCAGGCTGCCCGATGTTCAGGTGATAAACTTTAATACCTTTTCGTTTGGCTTCTTCGGCAAACGGAACCAGTTTCCTGATTGGTGAGGCCGGCATTAATTTACCTCTTTCAGAAATTTGTAACATAGTAAAAATTATTAATTCTTTGATTTATGATTATTTTTCCGGTACTCTACGGGGGTTTTCAGGGGAATTCTCCTTATCAGTTCCATTTTTCAGTTCTCGTTTTTTTGGTACCGGTTTGTCAACCTCACCTTTAATAGTCAGGGTTACGGGTGAGTTTCTGGAATTGGAATATACCATTACTGTTTTCTGGAACGGTCCTACTCGTTTGGTGTCATAGTGAACTTTTATTGCTGAAGTATCTTTCTTTGCTATCGGTTCTTTTGTCCATGTAGGCGTTGTACATCCACATGAAGCTCTTACACTTGTAAGAACCAAAGGTTCAATACCTGTATTTTTGAATAAAAACCTGAATGTGGCATCTTTTCCATATGGGATGAGGCCAAAATCATGTTCAGTCTCCTGAAAAGTTATTTCAGGCAGGTTTTTATCTTTTTTATGTTGATTTTGATCATTTGTATTTTCCTGGCAGTATGCAGAGGATAAAAGAGATAATATCATTAAAAATGAAATACTGAGGTGTTTCATATATTTAAGTCGAATAAAAATTGGAAATTAAAAGTTGCGCAAATATACTATTTACAAGAGATTTGAGAATAAATAACGATCAGTTATATAGCATATTTGAATTTATTGGTTATTATAACAATCAATCAAATAGTATTATAACAAAAGTAATTGCAAATGAATTTTTTGATTTGCCAATTAGAGTAACATGTATTGATTTGATATTTAATATAATGTAAGATAAATATTAAATTATTAACTATTTAATAAACTTAATATAGAAAAGCTTAACTTTGCAGCCCTGTTTTTAGGGATTGTTCTTTGAAGAAATGCAAAGTTAATTTTTGAGATATTTTAGGAGGATTTTACTGTAATTGAGCAGATATTGTAAAATATTAAGGTAATAATCAACGGTTTATTTAATATTTTCAAAAATAATGAAAAAAGATTTGGTGGGTAATAAGGAAGGTCTTATCTTTGCAGTCCCAAAATTAAAAAAGGGAAACGTTCTTTGAAATATTGAAGAAGGTAAAGGTTTGTAAGAATACAACGGAAATTCTGATGAGAGGATAATCTGAGTCGAAAATAATAAATTTCTTCTTTACAACGAAGAGTTTGATCCTGGCTCAGGATGAACGCTAGCGGCAGGCCTAACACATGCAAGTCGAGGGACAGTAGCAATACTGGACCGGCGCACGGGTGAGTAACGCGTATGCAACCTACCTTTAACCGGGGAATAGCTCCGAGAAATCGGAATTAATACCCCATAATATTCCGGGATGGCATCATTCTGGAATTAAAGCTCCGGTGGTTAAAGATGGGCATGCGTAACATTAGCTTGTTGGTGAGGTAACGGCTCACCAAGGCTACGATGTTTAGGGGGTCTGAGAGGATGATCCCCCACACTGGTACTGAGACACGGACCAGACTCCTACGGGAGGCAGCAGTGAGGAATATTGGGCAATGGGCGCAAGCCTGACCCAGCCATGCCGCGTGAAGGATGACAGCCCTACGGGTTGTAAACTTCTTTTGTAAGGGAAGAACCTCCCGAACGTGTTCGGGACTGACTGTACTTTACGAATAAGCATCGGCTAACTCCGTGCCAGCAGCCGCGGTAATACGGAGGATGCAGGCGTTATCCGGATTTATTGGGTTTAAAGGGTGTGTAGGCGGAATAATAAGTCAGTGGTGAAATACTATAGCTTAACTGTAGAACTGCCATTGATACTGTTGTTCTTGAGTATAGTTGAGGTGGGCGGAATGTGTCATGTAGCGGTGAAATGCTTAGATATGACACAGAACACCAATTGCGTAGGCAGCTCACTAAACTATAACTGACGCTGAGGCACGAAAGCGTGGGGATCAAACAGGATTAGATACCCTGGTAGTCCACGCCGTAAACGATGATTACTCGATGTTGGCGATACACTGTCAGCGTCTAAGCGAAAGCATTAAGTAATCCACCTGGGGAGTACGGCCGCAAGGTTGAAACTTAAAGGAATGAGCGGATGCAATCGTTATTTTATCACCGGCATCCCACGCTGTGAACCCTTTTAAACGGGGAGAGAGTGGATTCT
>JAPLDU010000149.1 GCA_026391255.1 Bacteroidia bacterium
ATTTTCTTTATAAACATTTAAATCAATTTGAGCCTGAAGTAAATTTGTTTTTGGTGAAAGCCCCGCATCAAAGCTTATCTGATTAAGTTTAACACGTTCCAGGTTGTAAGTGATCACTTCGTTTAACGAGGTCAACTCTTGTTTTTGCCTGACCACATCATAATAAGCAACAATGACATCATAAGTCGTCTGCTCCACCTTATCCCTGAACTGAATTTCCCCTAAAGCCTCAATTTCTTTGAGTTTAGATTTAGTAATAAACATTTTACCTCCGTCAAATAAAGTCCAGTTCAATACTACTCCTGCGCTGAATGAATTTGAATGGGCATCAGGGGAATTTATTTCAGAATTATCATTGAGTTTTTGATGTATGTTGTTTTGCGAATAATTTTCAGAGCCGACAATTTATAAATCAGGCAACATTCCGGCATTTCCCAATGTGTTATTTATTCTTGCAATATCGGATTCATTGCGGGCTACCCAGATGCCATAATTATTTTTTAGCGCAATGCTTACAGCTTCTTCAACAGTAAGATAATTCTGTGCATGTGCAGTAATAAAAAGTAACATTAAAAAGCAAAAAGCCAGCTTTTTCATTAATATAGAATTTAATATTTAGATTCAGGTCAAACGTTTTCAACCGTTTGCTGAACCTTTTTACTTGCAATATAAATATACATGATAGGGATGACCACCAGAGTCAGTATTAAAGCAAAAAGAAGTCCTCCCACGACCACAATGCCAAGAGGAACACGGCTGTGTGCCCCGGCTCCCAATGCCAGTGCAATCGGCATAGCGCCAAAAACGGTTGCAAGGGATGTCATCAGTATAGGCCGTAATCTTGCAGCGGCAGCCTCAAAGGCAGCATTGGCTTTACTGAGACCGGCTTTACGTTTCTGGTTGGCAAATTCAACTATTAAAATTCCGTTTTTTGTAACAAGTCCAATAAGCATGATCATGCCGATTTCGGAAAAAATATTCAAAGTTTGTCCGCATATCCATAGTGAAAGCAGGGCGCCTGCTACTGCCAAAGGAACGGTCAGCATGATGATAAACGGGTCGGCAAAACTCTCAAACAATGCCGCAAGAATAAGATAAATAAGAAAAAGTGCAAAAATCAGGGCAAACGAAGTATTTGAACTGCTCTCGGCAAAATCTCTTGAAGGTCCCAGTAAAGTTGTTTGAAAAGAATTATCCAACAATTTTTTTGAGATCAGTTTCATCTCGCTTATTCCTTCTCCCAGTGTATGTCCCTGTGCCAATGAAGCGGAGATAGTGGCTGATTTAAAACGGTTGTAATGATACAGGGTAGGGGGCTCACTGTTCTCTTCCATCTTTACAAGATTGTCTAATTGAATGAGCGCCCCGGTTTTACTGCGTACGTATAACCTTGATATATCTGCAGGTTCACTGCGGTTTTCGCGTTCGACCTGTCCTATGACTGAATATTGTTTGTCGTTTCTCAAAAAATACCCGTCCCTGCCTCCACTCAGCGCATATTGCAGGGTATTTGAAACATCAATTTCATTCACACCAAGATTTGTGGCCTTTAGCCGGTCAACCGTAATATTTATTTCGGGTTTATTGAATTTCAGGTTTACATCTACATTTCCGAAAACAGGATCTTTCCTTGCTTCGTCAAGGAATTTCGGAATGACATCCTGTAATTTTTCAAAATCCAGGTTCTGCAATACAAACTGTACTGGCAATTGTGACCCTGACGAGAGTGATGTAGAAATAGTCTGCTCCTGAACGGGGATAATCCTTGCTTCGGGAAATTTCTTATACATTTTGACAAGCCTGTCATAAATCTCCTGCTGTGTTGCTTTGCGTTCATTGGGTTCTGTGAGGA
>JAPLDU010000161.1 GCA_026391255.1 Bacteroidia bacterium
AAGGAAGTGATATTAGTAATTACAGACGCCAAGGGTCAGACAATATGCCTGCAACTGACGGCAAATAAATTGGGATGTACACCACTTGATGCTTACAAAGCACTGCATGGCAAACTAGTTTCGGGGCAGGTTTATCAATTAGTCAAACCGATTGATGGCATTCAGACCGGCTATTACATCTATGAGCGGGAAGAAAAGGCCATGCTGGTTTTCTGTCGTGCGGGAATGGATGAGGATGAGGGAGAGATTTGCCTGTCAAAAGAGGTCATCAGGGTTCACTTGGATTTTAAGGATTATTTTGTGGGGACGGAAATGAAGGTCAGGGTGGAATGAATTGTGATCCCGAATATTTAACGATCAGAAAATAATCGGAAGGTGATGGTCAATGAACAATCTTCATCTTAAACGGGGCAATGATGGCCTTATAATAGATTGCAAACTATGGGCTGATGCTCTTGTTCTGGCAGAGGATTATGGATGGAAACCTCCTATACTGCGAATGAATTACCTTCGCAACGATTTTGAGCTATCCGATGATGAATCCAAGGGAATTGCGGGGGCTCTTAACAAGTTGTTTGATCGTGCCATAAAAGAGCCATTGAAAGTATACCCCATTAGACCAAATATGGGAGAGCTATATGAATTAAAGGAGTTTTTGAGTCAAGGTGCTGCCACTGCAAGAGTTCCAGCGTGGCATAGATAACGGACTGTCTTCGATGGCGATGTTTATCTTGAAGATTATTTCACATGAAAAAAAATCGCATAATTTGGGCAGTTTCGCTCACATTCCCTGCAGCAGATGCATTTTCTGGGATTTCTGACAGGAATTGATTTTCCTGTACTGCGAGTAAACGCCCCTGACGGACAAACCTTTACCACCGTACACTCCTCATGGTTCTGACATTTTGACTGGTTAATAAATATTTTATACCATCTTTTGACACGTGCCCGGTATTGTTTGTCGCGGAATAGTCTTTTGATGTTTTCACTTCTTAATTCCTCCTCTGTCTTTATCCTATGCCTTACCGATCCATGGCTCTTTTCGTATTTCTGCATTTCTTCAATAACTTGGACGCAGGAGGATAAAGTGGTGATCCTATTCATGTAGTTTTTAAGTTTTCGCTCACAAATAAGATCATCAAATGACTTTTTTAGTCCATAATATATTCTTCTCCAGACCAAAGCGGTGGGCAATCTGTCCTCATAATAAGCCAGGAAATAGAGGAGGTTCTCAATAAAATATTTTGTCAAAATGAGATCTGAATCAGGAAGCTTCGGAATAGCGTTTGAATCTCTGAGAGCATAACTCCTGGTAGTTATTGAAACTCTCATCTGCCGACACATGAAAAATATCATAAAATAGCAAAATGTCAAGGATAGACTGATATTCAATTTTACCCACCGATACGGCAAGGGGAGAGCTGAAATGATTACTCCTGGTTGATTTTAGACTATGTTTTATGATGGGATGGCTGTATGATTTAGGAAATTAATCATTTGACGAGGATAAAATGAAAGAACTAAGACCATCCAAAATCATAATTATGGCTGATTACGAGGACGCATACGCCTGGGATCAGGAAGACGTGTGCATAGGTCTTGGTTATAATTTTCCCGATATTGCGGAAGTTCAGGAAATTGAGAAAGAACGGGAAGATTGGGCAACTTGGTTTGGACAGGCAGAGGCCAACGACCCTGATTTTCCCTGGGACAAGTTCCGTGCCTAAGGGAGGGTTCTGTCTGAACGGTTATATAATGCCATTAAACATACGGGGGTGGAAGTTTTCTATAACCGTCCTTTTGAAGATCCAAAGGGGAAAGAAAATAAAGCCGAATAAATATGCTGAATTAGGAATATATTTTGCCTCGTGATATATATGAAACCTACCCGAAAAGAAATAATAGATGCAGCCTATGATGGCAATCTGGACTTACTGAAGGAACTTGCCCAAAGAGGTGCAGACTTGAATGAAGTTGATGAAAGCGGGGATACGCTCCTTGA
>JAPLDU010000010.1 GCA_026391255.1 Bacteroidia bacterium
CGCTTGCTTATTAAATTTATATTTCCCATTTTGCAAAGGAAATATATTTTTTTGAAATAACCAAGTTATTTCGTTACACTCACTTAGCGAAGCGATCTCACGAACCCCGACGTGTCGGGGTGAGTAACTTTCGGTGCGGAATACAACATGCCATTTCGACAGGCTCAATGGCCGGTTACCAAAAGAAGTGGGCGTTGAGCTTGTCGAAACGTCTCGTTCGTGGTGTCTTTTTGCTTTTCGACAAGCAAAAGAAGAAAAGATAATTTGATTAACAACAGATTACCTGATTTTTCTTCAAAAAAAAAGGCCAAAACGGCCTTTTTTTTTGAAACAAATAAATCTTAATTATTCTTTCTTCTGATCTTTTTGCATTTCTTTTTGCTGTTCTCTTTCTTTCCTGAGTTTTTCAAGTTCTTCAGGGGACATTCCAGACCGCTGACCACCACCTTTTCTTGACTGCTGTAAAAGAAAATAATGAGTTATGAGTTTAGCGTCAAACACAGCATAGGAGTTAACTACATCAAAACCCTTGAATGATAGTATGTTAATAACATCAATTACAGAACCTCTTTTTATGGCCTGATCCCACATATCCTTTTCTTTATCGGTCTGGAATATGGCCCTGGGCTTTCCTTCTTTATCATTTCCAAAGTCAGCCTGAATAGCGAATTTGCTACCAGACTGTTCGGCAGCTGTGATCAGGCAGTAACCACTGTTCATCCCCCCCTGTGGTTGCTGTGGATTTTTGCTGTCTGCCACCTGTGGTTGGTCTTTTCCCTGCTGACTGCTCTTGTCTGGACGGCCAGTCGCAGCGCTTTTTGGTCTTGCTTCCAATTGTGAAAAAGCATTAACTGAACTAAGTAATATGCATATAAACAGCATAAAAGATACATTCCTGAAATTTTTCATTTGTGCTCTGTTTTAAATTATTGATTCATTTATCGGCACAAAATTATTAATTTTTAGATCAAAGACTGTTATGATTTAATAACTGTTTTGAATTTTTCACAAAGTCAAGTGAATTTTCTTATAAGCTTGATTATTATTATATTATAATGTTTTTGGTACCCTCCCCTTTTTCCCCTCCCTGCTGGCAGGGAGGGGATTAACCGCTGTGTTATATGTCTGAAATACGCGTGGATCGATTCCCCTCCTTGCTCGCAGGGAGGGGTTAGGGGCGGGTAAAAATTGAACGTATCAATTACTTTAAATTTAAAATTCAAAACAGGGGAGGCTAATAACAGCAGGATTTAAATGCCCTCCTGTTTTAGGAGGGTTTGGGAGGTTAAAATTAATTTTCGGACAGCTATCTAACTAAGATTTATGAAAGAAGTCAGCACCGAATATTATAATATCAAGATTAACAAGCAGATAACGTTATATTGATAGTGCTATAATAATTCTGTTTTTATAAATAACAAAATATCAGGCAGTTAAAAATATTTTCTGTTTTTAATGCTGCATTTTAGCATTAATTTTAAATTAAATTTCATTGATTAATATGAATAGCCTGCCATTGGACATATATGAATAATTCTGTTTTTTAAAATATTACGGCTCCGTAAACATATTGAAGATGCCTGAATTAAAATTATTTTAAAAAAAAGATGAAATTTTTCACTGTATTAAATAATTTTCTATATTTGTTAACTTGGACGGGAAGAAATATCCTGTCGTGATTTAGTCTTTAAAGTATCGTTTATTTATTGAAAATTAGGAGTATAACAATTTAATAATTAAAATAGTAAGGTTATGAAAAAAGTTTTACTTTTCGTAATGGGGATTACATTGTACAGTATTTCATTTGCTCAGTTTCCAGGAGGAACATACTCTATCCCGGGATCATATGCATCAATTACTGCAGCAGTGACTGCACTTAATGGTGGAGGTGGAACAGTATCCGGACCTGTGACTTTTAATATAGCAGCAGGATATACCGAAACGATTACTGCAACCATTGTAATCACTGCCACAGGAACTTCAGCCAATCGGATTATTTTTCAGAAGAGCGGAACTGGAAACAATCCCAAAATTACCGCTTATGTTGGTACAAATACACCGGCCAGTGCGGCACCTGACGGAATCATCGCCTTATCAGGGTCAGACTATGTGATGTTTAACGGGATCGACCTGTTGGATCCAAATACAACAAATCCTGCTGCTATGGAATTTGGATATGGTTTATTCAAAGCCAGTGTAACAGATGGTTGTCAGCACGATACTATTATTAACTGTACAATTACCCTGAGCCGTGTAAACAACGTTGCCGGTTCCGGACCTATGATCGAAGGATCTGTGGGTATACTCGCAATAAACTCAACTCGTGCAGCAGCCACAACAAATCTTACAATTACCGCTGCTACAGGGACCAATTCAAATAATGTGTTTTATTCCAATATTATACAAAACTGTAATTATGGTATTGGTTTAATAGGGTTTGCTGCTGCTTCACCCTTTACTCTTGCCGACACAGGCAACGATATCGGAGGCGCTTCATCCACTACAGGGAATACCATAAAAAACTATGGTGGAGGTAATGCTAGTACAACTGCAGTTACTGCAGCAGTACGTACCCTCGCTCAATATGGTATAAACGTTTCTTATAATACCATTATCAATAATGATGGCGGCGGGGTGAACAATACCCTTGCTATCCCAATAAAGGGAATTACACTTGGCGCTGCCACCAGTGCCAATGCTACCATAAGCAATAATACCATTTCAATTAAAAACGGCGGGACTACCGCTGTGGTCACTGTGATCGAAAATCTATCCGGAGCCACTTCCGCTTCAAATACCATCAATATCAACAATAATAACATCACCGGGTGTACCAATGATCTTGCTACAAGCGGTGCCTGGTATGGTATCTATAACAATGCCGCATCATGCACCACCCTTAATATGAACTTCAATACGTTTACAGGGAATACTACAAAAGCGACAAGTGCCACATACTATCTGATTTATAACAGCGGTGCTGTGCCTACTACGATTAATATTAATAACAATAACCTTGCTTTCAATCATATTGGAACTGTTACCGCATATTCAGGAACTTTGTACAGCATATATAATGGTTCAGGAACTACTGCCGCCAGCGTAAGCATAAGTAATAACAACTTTTCAAACTATGTATTTTCTTCACTGATTGGAAGCGGCACTATTTATTTTATATATAATACCAACAGCAGCGCTAATTTAACCATCAATACAAATACATGGACAAATCTTACGCTTTACCACAGTGGCGCTGAGTACCTGATATACAATAGCTCAAGCACCCAGACTGCATTGACTGTTAATAACAACAGTATTGTTACCGCTTATACCCGTACAGCCGCTGCTGGTGCAATGTACATTTACTATTGCAATAGTTCCTCCTTAGGTACCAGTTCGCAGACTTTTAACGGAAATAATTTTTCCAATATTACAGCCACTACAGCAGGGTCTGGATCTTTATATCTCCTATATAATGGTGATGGTGGGTCAAGTCCGTACCCCTATAAACAGGTTTATGGGAATACCTTTTCAAATATTAATTACAACACCACCGGAACTTGCTATGGTATCTACGTGTCATATTTAGGACAAGGAAGTGCTTCTGCCGCATCTGCCATTTACAATAATACCATAAACAATATTACCACTTCAGCAGGTACATTCTATGTATTATATCCAGGTACAACTACTTCACCAACCTATGCTCCGTCTATATATGGTAATACAGTCAGCAACTTTACTTCAAATGGCGCTTCCGGAACTATATATGCTTGTTATCTGGGCGCCAGTACTCCTGGTTTGAATTTTTACAAAAACAATATTTTTAATATTACAGAAAATGGCGCTACTGGTTATGTATATGGTATATATACACTCAGCTCCTATCCTTACAACATTTATAACAATTATATTTCCGGACTTTATACCCCTGCAAGTGCAAATAGCAGTGCAATTAATGCTATTTACTTAAGTTCGGGTTCAACTATCAGGTTTTATTATAATACCATTTACCTGAATGCAAGCAGTACGGGTGCCAATTTCGGAAGTAATGCCATATATGCCAGCACTTCGCCCACTTCTATTGACATGATAAATAACATTATTGTAAATAATTCGACACCCATGGGGACCGGCCAGAACGTGGCTTACAGAAGATCAGCAACAGGACTGACAAATTATACATCTACTTCTAATTATAACTGTTTCTATGCCGGTGCACCCGGAACTAACCGCCTGATTTTTACTGATGGAACCAATAATAAACAAACAATTTCTGATTATCAGACATTTGTTTCAGCACGTGATGCTAATTCATTTACGGAACTACCACCATTTGTAAATGTTTCAACATTACCTTATAACCTGCATCTGCTAGCCCCATCAATTTCACAATGTGAAAGCGGCGGGACTCCTATCTCAACACCTGCCATTACCACAGATTATGATGGTGACACCAGGTCAGGAACCACACCTGATGTTGGTGCTGATGAAGGCAATTTCGTTAATCCTTATTCAACACTTGCTTCTCCCATAGCTTTAGGTGGTTCAAACGTTAATTCCTCAAGCAACAATGTTACTTTTACTCCAAATGCCAGCAATAACAATGTTTTGATCGTCTGGAATACAACGGGTACATTTAGCATACCAGCAGGAACTCCGCCATCGGTTGGCTCTTCATTCGCAGGAGGAACAGTTTTAAATACCACCAGCCTGACTTCGCCGATATCCCATAGCGGTCTTATTCCCGGTACAACTTATTTTTACATGGCCTGGTCGTACGATATTCTGAATAATTATTCAAAACCAAAGTCTGTTTCAATAGCCACCTCTGCAATAGCAAATCCGGCTACATTTACTGCTGCTGCTGCAAGCGCCTCAAGTATTACCCTTACTTTTACTGCGAATGCCAACAGCAATAATGTGCTGATTGTGTATAATACCACCGGGGTATTTACACCTCCCACAATGCTTACCGCTCCACCTGCCGTTAATACCCCGTTTGCCGGTGGCCTGGTCGCCTGTGCCGGATCAGCATCGTCATTATCTCCCCAGACACTTAGCGGATTAATTGCATCAACAACTTATTATTTCATGGCTTATTCCTATGACGGCAACCCTTATTACTCAGCAGGACTGGCTGCAAATGCAACTACAAACGCATATACCGTTACCTGTGGTTCTGCCATTGTTAATTATCCATATCTGCAACAATTTACTACCTGGCCACCTGCATGTTGGACATTAAGCACTTCTAACTCTTCTTATCCCTGGATTCAGGGTACTACTGGTTACAGCACTCCAACCAATTCATCACCTTATTCTGCACGTTATAATGTTTATAATGCACCATCAGGCTCGAATGCAACTATGATCTCTCCTGCATTTGATCTCACAGGTTTAACTTCGCCAACCCTTACATTTAAATGGTCACATCTGTATAGTTCATCTTATCCATTAGATGAACTGCAAGTACAGGTTTCAACCAATAGTGGCGGCAGTTGGACAGTTGTATGGGATAAAGCTGGTGCTGCACTTAGTTCTAACGACGGAGCTGGCAATACTACTCCGGGAGCATTCGTGGCAGAAACCGTAGATTTATCAAGTTATTCAACTTCCTCAACATTAATTAAAATTTACGGAATATCCGGATATGGACAAGATATATTTGTAGATGATGTGAAAATCTTTGCCGGAGCATATACAATACTTGCTACACAGACAGTGACTTCAGATGTGAATGTTGGAACTTCCAACAACCAGATCATTGGCCTGCAGGTTAATGTCCCTGGTACGCCTACATTGAATTCCATCACGTTCAGTACTGCAGGAAGTACAAGCGCTGCAAATATCAGCTCTGCAAAGGTATGGTATACCGGAACAACCGGTACTTTTACAACAACCACCCAGTATGGCAGCACAGTGATTAATCCTAACGGTTCATTTACAGTGACAAGTCCCCAGGTTTTATCAGCCGGGACCAATTATTTCTGGCTGACCTATAATATACCCTGCAATGCAACAAATAACCAATATCTTGATGCCCAATGCAATTCAACAGTTATCGGTTCTACCTCGTATAATGTTTTTCCATCTGATCCTATTGGCAAAAGGAGAATTGCCGGAATAAGTCTGATTTCTGCCACAAAACTTCCGACCTGCAGTGGATCAAGTGATGGAAGTTTGGTTTTGGCAACATCAGGCGGAACCACACCATATATTTATAATTGGTCGACAGGAGCGACTGCATGGTATTTATCCGGTTTATCAAATGGAACATATACAGTTACTGTCACAGATTTTCTTGGGTGCACGAATGTTACCTCCTTTAATGTATACCGTGCTCCTGTAAGTGAGACACCTGTTATTACACAGCCTTTATGTAATGGTGGTAGTAATGGTTCAATCGTTTTAACGGTCATTGGTGGAACATACCAATATTCATATCACTGGTCAAATGGTCCGACAACCAAAGATATTTCAGGTATCCCTGCAGGCAGTTATTCGGTTACTATTACTGATTCAAACAGTTGTACAATGTCCGTATCTCATACTGTTGGTCAGCCGGCTGTTATTACTCTCATTCCGTCTGTTCATAATGTCACTTTTGGTGGCAGCGGTGACGGATATATTAATTTAGCTGCAACCGGAGGCACATCACCATATACATATTTATGGTCAACCGGAGCTACCACGGCTAATATTATTAATCTTGGTTACGGTGTTTATTCCGTTACTGTTACTGATGCTCATCAGTGTAACACATCAGGTTCCTGGTCAATCCTGATGTTAAATGGAGTAAAGACCGATGCCACTTGTGATACACTAAACAATGGTTCAATTAATATTACTCCATATGGCGGAGCAACACCATATACATATTTGTGGAGTAATGGTCATACAACCCAGAATATATCAGCGTTAACGGATAATACATATACGGTAACCGTTACCGATGCTCACGGATTCCAGATAACAGGAAGCTGGCTTATTCTGGACCATGTTGTTGCCACATTCACTTATTCAACCACCAATGGTTATTACTATCACTTTGTCTCTGATCTTTATTATGCACCTCCGGGATATAATATTACCTGGAATTTCGGAGACGGTAGTTCTGTTACAGGTTCAGATGATGTTTATCACACATTTTATGAGCCGGGAGTTTTTAATGTACAACTTACTATAGTCAGTACGGCTGCAAGTATATGTTATGATATTCAGACAAATCTTGTACAAGTGAGCGTTAATGCCCCATGCGATGCCAATGCTGCTTTCACACATATTCAAAGCACCACGAACCTGAAAACATGGAATTTCGCTACAATTATTCCTTATTTGGATGCTCAGTATTTTATTGCATGGGATTTCGGCGATGGCAATACTGCATATGGCCAAAGTGTAAGTCATACTTATACAAGTTTTGGTAACTATATTGTATACTGTTATGTTGAGAACCTCTGGATGGCTCAGTGTAATAGTTATGCCACATACAACATTATATATGGTTGTATGGATCCTTCCTCATTTAATTATAACCAGGCTGCAAACGGAAACGAAGGCAATTGCATAGCAAAGGTATTCGGCTGTACTGATCCTGCTGCATTCAATTATAATCCATTGGCCAACACTGATAATAATTCCTGTATTCCTGTGATCCACGGTTGTATGGATCCAGCAGCATATAACTATAATCCACTGGCCAATACTCATGTATTACCTCAGGACACCTGTATATCAAAGGTTTTTGGTTGTACCAATCCTTCTGCATTCAATTATAATCCATTGGCCAACACTGATAATAATTCCTGTATTGCTGTGATCCATGGATGTATGGATCCTGCCGCATTTAACTATAACCCATCGGCCAATACTCACGTGTTACCTCAAGACACTTGTATACCAAAGGTTTTTGGTTGTACCAATCCTGCTGCATTTAATTATAATCCATTGGCCAACACTGATAATAATTCCTGTATTGCTGTGATCCATGGATGTATGGATCCTGCCGCATTTAACTATAACCCACAGGCCAATACTCACGTATTACCTCAAGACAGTTGTATTCCCGCGGTTGTAGGTTGTATGAATCCGAATGCATACAATTATAATCCACTTGCTAACACTCCGGGAACATGTATACAAAAAGTCTATGGTTGTATGGATCCTACTGCAAGCAACTATAATTCTAATGCCAATACTAGTGATGGATCCTGTGTTTATAACTATAATATGAGTAACACACCGGTCACCACCTGCCAGGGTTATTTCTATGATTCAGGAGGACCAGATTTTAATGGTTATTACTCAAATAATGAGAATTTTACGAAAACATTCTATCCTTCAGTGGCAGGTAATCGTATCAGGTTGACATTTACCAGTTTCAGTACTGAAGGTGGTGCAGATCAAATGTGGATTTACAATGGGATCAACACATCTGCCCCGGTAATATTGAACCATTGGTCAGGATTATCGTTGCCCACACCGGCGGACATTGCATCCAGCGCTGCCGATGGTAGTCTGACAGTGGTATTTACTTCAAATAGTTCCGGAGTTGGGCTTGGTTGGGCTGCCAATGTTATTTGTGAACCTAAACCATCCACCTGCGCTACTGCAACCAATTATGGACTGATCAATTCACCCACGGTAAGCGGTACAATGTCATCTGCAGGTGATACCAGGTGGTATATGGTAACTCTCGACCAGACTTATAACAATGTGGTCTTTTCAACCTGTCCTCCGAGTGGTTATACCAGCTTTGATACAAAGTTGGAAGTGTGGGATGCCTGTGGGGCTCCTGCTTATATTGCATATAATGATAATAATAGTGTATCAGGCTGTAACCTTCAGTCAAAAATTACATTAGCATCATTGACAGCAGGTACCTATTATGTTAAAATTTACGGAAATACCACCGGTTATGGAAATTACTATCTGACAGTATCCGGTTGCCCGGTCACACCTGTTGACTTCACCTGGTCATCTCCTTCCAGTGGATTGTATGACTTTTCAACAACCACACCATTCCCACCTGCATTATACAATGTTGTCTGGACATTTGGCGATGGTGGTTCAGCACCAAACCAGTCTGTAAGCCATACTTATGCAACCAGCGGTACTTATACGGTTACTTGCTCTGCCACCTACCTGGCAAACAGTTCATGTGTTTATACAAAAACCTACCAGGTAACCGTGTTTGCCTGTACTATAAATGTTGATTTTACCTGGACTAACATGGGAAGCGGCCAGTATAAATTCCAAACCAATGGATCTTATGCCTCCGGATATTATATTCACTGGGACTTTGGTGACGGCGGAACTGCAACCGGAAACGATATTGTTTACCACACCTATGCAGCAACCAGTTACCCGGTAGTTTCTTTGTACGTTCAGGATAATCTGCACCAGGATTGCTGGCGTAATACCGAGCATGTTGTTCCGGTTTGCAATGTCAATTCTGAATTTACAGCTACGCTTATTGGCTATTCTGAATATCAGTTCTCGCTGAATAACGCATATCCAAGTTCTGACTATTATATTGACTGGACATTCGGCGATGGATCCACTGCTAATAATTCGACCCCGGTAATAACGCATACATATACAATGACCGGTAGTTTCGTTGTTTCGGTACTGGTTACGCACAAGGTAAACTGGGATTGTTATGACTGGTCAAGTATTACAGTAAATACATACGTGTGTACCATGTCTTCCGATATGACTTATACTAACAATGGATATGGAGATTACCAGTTTGCACTGAATCCTGCATTTAATCTTACCAATTATTCAATTGACTGGAACTTTGGTGATGGAAATTCGGGCCCGGGAACCAACAGTATGATGCACACATATCTTACAAGCGGTACATACCATGTCGTAGCTACGGTTCAGGATCTGGTTCATTTGAATTGCGTTTACATAATTGATGCATATGCCCAGATTCAGGGATGTTCCATTAATCCTGATTTTACCTGGACGTTCATGGGAAGTGGCAATGTGAACTTTACTTTACTTGGTGTACCCAATACAGCAATGTGGGCTATACAATGGAACTTTGGTGACGGTAATATCCAAATTGGAGGACAAACAGCAAGCCACCATTTCGGTGCACCTACAGCTTATACAGTAAGCGTTTACGTATACAGAACTGATTTACAAGGTTGCAATGCAACAGCGGTACATTCAATCCAGATACCGGTTGCACCTGACTGGACATATATAAATACAGGCCAGAACCATACTATTATTATCCCGGCAAACGTAATAATGAACATTAACAATAATCCGGCAGCTCACGGTGATTATTTAGGTGTATTCTATCATGACAGCAGCAATAACCTGGCATGCGGCGGATATGTTGTTTGGAATGGAACTAACACTGTATTATCTGCCTGGGCTGATGATCCTGAAACATTGAATAAAGATGGTTTTGCCACCGGAGAAACCTTTATTTGGAAGATATGGAATATTGCCGACCTACACGAATATACTTCATCTGCAATATACATGCCCGTCGGTGTTAATGGCATTACCCAGCAGGGAAATTTTGCCATCGATGGTGTAAGCGGACTGCTATCATTGAATTATCCCGGCTATGACGAACAGACAATTATGCTGGCACAGGGATGGAACCTGATGTCTACTTATATTGCTCCAATCAGTAATGCAGTTGACCAGGTATTTGCACCCGTGATTTCAAACCTGATTCTTGTTAAAGATGGTGGCGGAAATGTTTATTGGCCATTTTATAATATCAATCTGATCGGTAACATGACAATTGGTAAAGGATACCAGGTAGATATGTCGACCGCAAACCAGCTTCAGATTGTAGGATTTGCAGTTGTTCCTGAAACCACACCAATTAGTTTGCCTGCCAACTGGAGTATACTCGGTTATCTTCGCCAGTCAGCAGGAGATCCCAGTGTTATGCTTGCCAGTATCGCAGGTAATATTAATATAATGAAAAATTATCTCGGAGATGTTTACTGGCCGCTCTATGGCGTGAATACAATTGGCAATATGGTACCCGGACAGGGTTACATGATCAAAATGAATTCAGCAGTTACATTTTATTATCCTGTCAACGGTCCTGCTGCCTCTGAAAAAATGGGATCAGTGATTTATCCTCAGCATTATGTGTGTACCCTCAATACAGGAAACAATATGACAATTGGTGTACCTGTATCGGTTTGGACAAAAATTCCGGAGGCTGGTGATGAGATCGGTGTTTTCAGTCTGGATGGAAAGTTGCTTGGTAGCGCGGTCTGTTCCGGCAATAATATGGCAATCAGTGTATGGGGTGATGATTTTAGCACTACTGATATTAAAGAAGGATTCAGTAACGGAGATCCATTTATCATCAGATTGTGGAACCGCACTGATGATGCAGAACAGGCTCTGATTGTCAATCAATGGACTGAAGGTTCAGGAACATTTGAAGAAAACGGAATTTCTGTGATAGGTAAATTTGCTCCGCTGACATCAGCTTCACGAGTTTCTGAATTATTACAGAATATACCAAACCCGTTCAGCCAGAAAACCGAGATACGATTCTACCTGCCTGAAAGTACCAATGTAAAGCTTGAAGTGTTTAATATTTTTGGAGAATTGATTGATGTATTGATTTCAAGCCATTACAATAGTGGTGATTATTCAGTATCATTCAATTCAGATAATTATAGCTCCGGTGCATATCTTTACAGGATAACCACTGATCAGTTTACTTCTACCAAAACTATGAATATCATTAAGTAATTAATTGATGTTTTAATTTATTGAAGAAACCCTGCCAATTGACCGGCAGGGTTTCTTGTTTATCAGAAAACTTATTTACCTGTTAATTTCTTGTTAATAATGGTTTGTCTTTAAAGTCATTCTTTTTGATTTAAGAACATGGATCAACGATTTATGATTTATAAAGGATATGTAATCATCTAATTTAATGATAATATCAAAAATCTAAAATTGTTGATCAATATTCCTAATCAAATATTTTAAAAATCAGATTATCAGAATATATAAATATCTATATAAACAATTGAATAACTGGAGTGTTGATATAGATTCTAAAGTCAGATAGAGGATTATTTTTATTAATTATGTTATTTGTTTAAATAATATTCATCAAACTTAAATACTTTTTTATGAAAAATTTTATTCTTCTGATATATTGTCTGGTTGCTTTTTCAATTAGCGTTTTTTCTCAGCCAGCATCCCCGACAAATGATAATTGCGCTGATGCAATTCCTATTCCGGGTATTTTCGGAACATCCTACCCGGTTACTGTCAATGATTCAAACATCAATGCAAATATTAGCTGTTCGGGTGTTCTTGACTGGCAGGCCGTTTGGTATGCAGTTGAATTACCTTATGCTTCGAACAACTTTATGGCAAGTTATTGCGGTACTGCAAGTTCTATAGAGTCAGCAGGAATAATATATTATACTAACTGTCCTGGTGAATGTGATGCATATAATTACATGAGCAGTATTGACTGGAACTGTGATAATGGCTCAACAAATCCATCTATTTACTTTAATGATATTCCCGGGCCGACAGTAATTTATTTTCCTGCATATATCACTCCAATGATGAATTTTATGCTTACATTCAATGTAACTCAGGCAGCACCGCCTGATATATATGGATGTACCGACCCGCTTGCTTTGAATTATAACCCGGATGCTAATGTTGAGGATAGTTCCTGTACATATCTGACGGGTTGTACCGATCCGGAAGCCTTAAACTATAATCCTGATGCTGTAATAGATGATGGTTCCTGTGTTTATTCTCCTCCTCCGCCAAATGATAATTGTACCAATGCAATTGCAATTCCGGGTGAATATGGAACAACATATCCTGTTACCATAGTTGCTTCAAATATAGATGTAAATGTCACCTGTCCCGGCTATCTGGATTGGTATGCCGCCTGGTATGCCGTTGAATTGCCCTATACATGGAATAATCTGACAATACATTTAAATGGTATTTCGGATAGTATCACTGCACTTGGCATTATATATTACAGTGACTGCACTGAAGATTGTTCGGCTTTCAGTCATTTTGATTTTTTTGGTAATGATAATGAAGGGACATTTTTAACCAAAGCTGAAATTCCCGGACCCGGGGTAATTTATTTTCCTGCTAATGTATATCCACAGATGACCTTCCAGATCACTTTCGATGTAATTCAGGCAGGTCCTCCTGCGATTTATGGATGTACAGACTCTTATGCTGCAAACTATAATCCGAACGCTACTGCTGATGATGGTTCATGTATTTATACACCCTGTGTTTATTCCATTAAATTATTCGACTCATCAGGTAACGGATGGAACGGGGGTTCAATGGATATTTATATTAATAATAATTATTATATAAGTGCAACACTTAGCAATGGTTATGGCCCGGAAGTTATCAGCTTTCCTGTTCAAAATGGAAATCAGGTTGATATTTTCTATAATCCCGGTTTAAATTTCGAAGGGAACTATTATGAAATTTATGATGGAGATGGCAATTTCATTAATAGTAATAATTATCAAAGCACTTCATTTATTGCACATTGTACAACAATCTTTGGATGTATGGATCCTTTGGCCAGTAATTACGATTCAACAGCTAATATAGACAATGGCTCATGTTTGTTCAATACCTGTAATGTTGACGCCAGCTATAACTGGATGGATCAGGGATACGGTAGTTATGAATTCCACACTAATATTAATTATTCTTCTGCCGATTACTTTATTCAATGGACTTTTGGAGATAACAATTCATACATTGGTTCTGATTCGGTTACTCATACTTATGCTTCAGCCGGTTATTATCTAGTTACAGCTTATGTTCAGAGTAATAACAACCCTGATTGCCTTGATTCTGTTTCTAATTGGATAAATATATACTATACAAGTGCCGGCTGTAACCTGAATGCTGAATTTACTTCTTATTATCAGGGGAATTTAATATATGAGTTCTGTTCCAGCCAATACCCGGGGAACATTGAAGCAATCTGGGATTTTGGCGATGGAAACACAGCAACCGATACACCATGTACTTATCATGGTTATCTTGAATCAGGCGTCTATACTGTCAGCCTTACTTTGTATGATATTAATAATACTTTCTGTTACGACACATATTCGACTACTGTCTACGTAGATACCGGGTTTTGTAATATTAATGCTGACTTTCAGTCTACAGACCAGGGAGGTGGTTTCGTAGTATTCATGACAGATGATCTGTTTACGCCTCAGTATTACAATGTTTCATGGTCATTCGGAGATGGAGACACTTCATCCGGGGGCGATTATGTCGGACATTTATATTCTGAATCAGGAACATACCTGGTATCTGACTATGTACAGGATATATATAATCCATCCTGCTGGGATACTGCTCAGCAATGGATTAATGTAGTAGTTCCTATATGTAATGTTAATGCGGCTTTCACCTGGACTAATATGGGTAATGGATTATATGAGTTCAATACATATAATTCTTATATACCACCTGAATACACGGTAAACTGGGATCTTGGAGACGGGTTTATAGATTCCGGTATTGATTTAATTGACCATTCTTATTCAACTTCAGGTTTATATCAGGTAACTGCCACAGTATATGATAATTATTATCCTGATTGCTGGAATTCAGTTCAGGAAACGGTGGAGGTTGTTGTTCCTCAGTGTTCCATTGATCCTGGTTTTACTGCCACGGAAATTGGTAACGGGCAATTTGATTTCCATACAAATACTGAATACCCGGGCACAGACTATCAGGTAATATGGACATTCGGAGATAGTACCCAGGAATTGGGTTATCAGGTTTATCATACATATACTGTTTCCGGAACTTATACAGTATGTGTTAATATTTCAGATCTGAATAATCCTGATTGCTTTGCATCTCAATGTAATGCATATAATGTAAATATTATTCCTCCCTGTAATGCCAATGCCGACTTTATCTATAACACCGATAATATTTTTACAGTCACAACTACCGCTTTTGCCGATCCTTCCCAGTATAATATTACCTGGAACTGGGGAGATGGAAGTAACGGTAACGGTTCAACGTTAACACATTCTTATGCTTCAGCAGGTTCCTATACTATTACTTGTATTGTTCAGAATATTCAATATCCCGGGTGTATGGATACTGTTTCATATAATGTAAATATGCCCGGCCCCCATCCAGACTGGAATTACACTGTTACAGGTGTAAGCCACATCATCATGATACCAAGCAATTGCAATATTACGATTGAAGGTGTGCCTGTTGTAGCGGGAGATTATATCGGTGTATTCTATGACAATGGTGTCACGCTGACCTGTGGTGGTTATGTCATGTACACAGGTCAGACTACAGTAGTGACTGCCTGGGGTGATAATCCACAGACCACTGTTAAGGATGGATTCACCATCGGCGAACAATTCCATTGGAAATTATGGCAGACTTCTTCAAACAATGTATACAATGCAACAGCTGTTTATCTTCCTGTTGGTATTGGTGGAATTACCAATCAGCAATACTTTGCTGCTAATGGTACAAGTGGAATTTCTTCACTGAGTTATGTATTATATCAGTCTCAGACTATCACTCTTCTGCAGGGATGGAGTTTTATTTCAACCTACATCATTCCAAACAACCCTGGTTGTTTCGATATTTTCAATCCTGTTCTCAGTGATGTCATCATTGTCAAGAATGGTGCAGGTGCAGTTTTCTGGCCCCAATATAATTTGAATAATATAGGAAACTTTGTACTTGGTGAAGGTTACCAGTTAAAGATGAGTGTATTGCATACTATTAACGTTGTCGGCCTGGCATGTGTACCCCAGACCTCGCCCTTCAATATACCCGTAGGATGGAGTATTCTCGGATATTTGCGCCAGGTACCCGGCCTTATTGCTTCCATGTTAGCACCAGTCACATCAAATATTATCATCGTTAAAAATGGCAATGGCAATGTTTTCTGGCCGTTCTATGGGTTAAATGCTATTGGTTATATGAATCCTGGTGAAGGATATCAGATCAAAATGAATTCAGGACAAACATTGATCTATCCTGCCAATGGACCTGCTTCCATGGCAAAATCAGATCCGGTTATTTATTGTCAGAATTATATTGGTGTTCTGAATACCGGAAATAATATGACCGTCGGTATTCCTGTTTCTGCCTGGACAAATATGCCTCTGCCCGGTGATGAAGTAGGTATATTCAATATGAATGGTGATCTGTTGGGAAGCAGTGTCTATAATGGTAATAATATGGCTGTTACTGTTTGGGGTGACGATGTTTATACTGATGAGACTGAAGGAATTACCAATGGTGAATCTTTTAATTTCAGATTATGGAATCATAACTCTGGCGAGGAACAACAACTAACAGTGGAAAGCTGGTTACAGGGTGACCAACAGTTTGGCAGCAATGCAATTTCTGTAGTTGGGAAGTTTACTTCTGTTGATTTGACAACAGACAACGTCATTCTTTACCAGAATATTCCAAACCCTTTCAACCAGAATACCCTGATAAAATTCTACCTGCCTCATAGTTGTAATGTGAAGCTGGAAATATTCAATGTTTTGGGTGAATTAACCAAAGTCATGTATAATTACAGGCTTGACAGTGGCACTTATAGTATTACTTTCAGCGGCGACGATTATATTTCCGGTTCATATTTTTACCGTCTTACCACTGATGAATTCACTGGTACCAAGACTATGAATATCATTAAGTAAGCATAAGCATAAGCAGGTATCAGGTATCAAGTATCAAGTATCAGGACATGATGTCACGGATAGCATGAGTGACGCATTATCAATGTCTTGAGTCACTGGTCAATTTGAGGATTTGCAAATTTGAGAATTCGAATGTTGAGCCTATTCCGAAAAGTCCTTATTTCTGAAACATATTTGGCTAAAGCTTAATATTTCACCGATTTGACTTGCCACTACCTTAAGGTTGTGGTAATTGATAATCTAATTGTTACAGGACTTTAGTCTAAAATGTTCACTTTTCGGAATGGACTCAATGTTCGATTGTTTGTATGTTCGTCCGCCGGAGGCGGAGTCTGTATTTTCAAAGGAATTTTTTAATGATATCAGATAATTCATTAAAAATATGATGATTGGATGAAATAATTTCTCTGCCGAACAACCAGTCATTTCCTCCTTTAAAATCACTGATTTTCCCACCTGCCTGTTGAACAATAAATGCCCCTGCCGCAACATCCCAGGGGCTTAGACTGTATTCATAAAATGCATCGTACCTTCCACACGCAACATATGACAAATCTGTTGCTGCTGATCCAAGCCTGCGTATTCCATGCGAATGCATCATCAGGTATTCAAGCAATGACAGATACTGTCTCATAAGTTTGTAATCATAATATGGAAAACCTGTTGCGATCAATGAATCCTTTACTATTTTATTGTCTGAAACAAAAATCCTGTTATCATTTAAAAATGCACCTTCTCCTTCCCATGCATAAAAACATTCATCCAGGCTGATTTCATGTACAACACCAAGTACTATGCTATCATGGTATTTTAATCCAATACTCACTGCAAAAGGAGGTGCTCCATGTATGAAGTTAGTGGTGCCGTCAAGTGGATCTATAATCCATGTGTATCTTTCACCCGAACGTTTGCTTGTATTCTCTTCCGCGATAAACCCTGATTCCGGTAGAATACTCGTTAATCCTTTTACCAGCAATTCTTCCGAACTACGATCAACATAGGTAACAAAATCATTTAACCCTTTAATTTCTATGTTTTCAGATCTGATTTTTTTCTTTTCCTTATTAATAAATTCAACAGAGGCCTTTGTAAGGTCCCGAACATCATTACAAATATCTTTAAGGTTCATATTTTGAATGTTATATTATATTAAACCGAAAATTATTTATTATATAAATATTGTTAAATCCACTAAATATCATTTGATTATATTCGTAAATCGTAAATCGTAATTCTAAAATTAATATAAGTTATCGTATAAGTTTAAACGCGATAAATTTACTATTTCGAATTTGTAATTGATGTAAAATCAGACAAAAAATATTAGTTTTGACCCTTGTCAACTCATGGAAGCTATGGAATTTACAGAACCGGATGAAAGCAGGCTTTATTTTTCTATCAGCGAGGTAGCTGTAAGATACAATGTGCAAATATCAACTATCAGGCATTGGTCTAATCAGTTTGAAGTATTGAATCCACATAAGAATAAAAAGGGAAACAGGAGTTTTACCAGGGAAGATATCAGGTACCTTGATATTATTTACAGGTTACTCAAGGAACAGGGCTTGACCATCGATGGAGCCAGAAAAAAATTAAAAGAAAATCCTGAAGAAACTCTCAGGAATACTGAAATCATTAATAAACTGAAGACAATTAAGGAATTCATTCATGGAATTGAAAGACAACTGGAGGAAAAGAAGAGAATTGAATTATAATTAAATTGCAAATATGTTTGATAGTTATGAATTATGAGTTATCAGATTTGACTTACGACTTACGACTTATGACTATTGACTATTGACTAATTACCTGTATTTTAAATGAAATTATCAGAAATAATATCTGTTATCGAAGAATTTGCTCCGCTGAGTTTTCAGGAATCATATGATAACTCCGGTCTGATCATAGGTAATGTGAATGATGAAATAAAAGGAGCTTTGCTAAGCATTGATATCACTGAAGAGATCATTGATGAAGCTATCCGGAAAAACTGTAACCTTGTCATCAGTCACCATCCGCTTATTTTCCATGGAATAAAAAAACTGACCGGAGATGACTATACCGGAAGATCTGTCATCAAAGCTGTAAAAAGTAATATTGCAGTTTACGCGGCACATACTAATATTGATAGTGTTATCGGGGGCGTAAGCCATTCTATGTGTGAAAAACTGGGAATGATCAATTGCAGAATTCTTAGCGCTAAAAAAGGTGAATTGATTAAGCTGGTGACATTTGTCCCAATCAGTCATGCCGATGAAGTACGGAATGCAATTTTTGCTGCAGGTGCCGGTAATATTGGAAATTACAGTAGCTGTAGTTTTAACTCCGAAGGAACAGGAAGTTTTAAAGCATCTGAACTGGCAAATCCGTTTACAGGTAATATTGACGAACTTCATTTTGAAAAAGAGATAAGGCTGGAGACCATTATTCCTGTTCATCTGGTGGAAAAGGTGTTAAAAGCCCTGATCGATTCCCATCCGTATGAGGAAGTAGCCTATGATGTTTATCCGCTTACTAATCAGTATGATCTGGTAGGTTTGGGAATGATTGGAGAATTTAATGAGGAAATGACTGAGACTGACTTTCTGGCACAATTAAAAAATGTTTTCAAAACAGGAATTGTCAGACATACTAAATTATTGAATAAGAAGATAAAAAAGGTAGCAGTATGCGGCGGCAGCGGGGTTTTCCTGCTGAAAAAAGCAATTCAGTCAGGAGTTGATGTATTTGTTACGGCAGATGTTAAATATCATGAGTTCTTTGATGCTGATGGTCGCATATTACTCGCCGATATAGGTCATTATGAAAGTGAACAATATATAAAAGAAGTCATATATGCTTTGCTTGTCAAAAATTTACCTAATTTTGCGGTCTGTTTTTCGGAATTGAATTCTAACCCGGTAAATTATTTTTAAGATGACAGAATCAAAGTTTGAAAGTGTTGAAAATAAAGAGATATCAGTTGAGGAAAAATTACGTGCACTATACCAGTTGCAGGTAAATGATTCAAAGATTGATAAGATAAAAATTCTCAGAGGTGAATTACCATTAGAGGTACAGGATCTTGAGGATGAGATTGTCGGGCTTGAAACCAGGATTAATAATTACAAAGAAGAGATAACAAACCTGAATCACGCTGTTAATAAGAAAAAGAGTGATATCAAGGAAGCCAATAACCTGATAAAAAGATTCGAAGAACAGCAAATGAATGTCAGGAATAACAGGGAATTTGAATCACTGAGTAAGGAAATTGAATTTCAGAAGCTCGAAATTGAGCTATGTGAAAAAAGGATTAAGAAAATTACATGTCATACCAGTGAAAAGAAAACATTAATTGATGAATCAAATATTATTCTGGAGGAAAGAAAAGGTGATCTGGAACATAAGCGGTCGGAACTGAATGATATTACTTCCGAGACCCAGAAAGAAGAAGAATCTTTGAAAAGAAGATCAGGAGAAATTGAAAAGTTTATTGAACCACGTCTTTTGAATGCTTATAAGCGAATTCGTGACAATGCACGCAATGGGCTTGCTGTAGTTTCTATACAGCGTGATGCATGTGGTGGTTGCTTTAATAATATCCCACCGCAGAGACAATTGGACATCAGTCAGAGAAAAAAGATCATTGTTTGTGAATATTGCGGCCGAATCCTCGTTGATCCTGAAATTGCCTCAAGTATTGTGTAATTACCAGCTTCCGCTGGCTCCGCCACCTCCAAAACTTCCGCCGCCAAATCCTCCAAAACCACCTCCTGAACCACCTCCAAAGCTTCCTGATCCTGAGCTAAAATCACCAAATTTGCCTCTTGATCCCGACGAATTCATCATCATTAACAAAACCCAC
>JAPLDU010000023.1 GCA_026391255.1 Bacteroidia bacterium
TTTTTTTTTTTTTTAGGTTCTGGACGAAGGAAAGGTCAAGGAAAAAATTATTATTATTGATTCCAATGCCTCCTGAAACCTGGGAGTAATCGGCATTTACATTAGTCTGTCCTGAAGCATACGGGCTTCCATAATGTGCATATCCACCGCGGAGGGAAATCTGGCCAAACCTGAACTCGGCTCCGGCATGTATATTTGTTGCAGTGGTAAAATGTTGCTGAATACCGGTATTTTCAGGTTCAAAATCATAACCATCACCACTGTCACGAAGGCGCATTGTGGAATAATCAACCACCTCATAATCCATGCTGACAATGGCCAGTTTTGCCAGTACAACACTCACGCTGCCTATAGCGCGTAAGGGAGTGGTAATTTTATAATCGTTTTCACCGATATATTTTACTGGTCCTCCATTATCAAAAGAAAGATTAGAATTCACTTCGTAATAATATTTGTCCGTAAGGTCGTAAAAAGTAGGTGAGTGAACGGCAGCGCCGATTCGTAACCAGTCTAAAGGTTTCCCGATAATTCCTAATTTAAAGTTCATACCTGTACCGGTTGTTCTGAGATCCTCCGAATAAGTGAATGAATTCAGAAAGCTGATGTCGGCAGGGATATTATCTTCAGTATGATTGAAATGTGTTTCATAATCAACCTTTTGAATACCCATTGTACCTCCGACATAAATTTTATCGTTGAAATTACTTGCCACAGAAATTACGTATTCGCCCGTATATCCGCTGCTTTCAATGGTTCTTCTCTGTGATTGCCCGTAATTTGAGCCGGTAAAATCACTGACAAACCTGGTAGAATCGGGGTTCAGATAGATTAGTTGGTTATCGTAAGCGATACGTGCAACTGGATCATCAATAACCACCTTTTTATTACTGTCGAACTTTGGCGCCGGATTTTCAGCATTTGCATTGTGTACCATTACATCAACCAGTGAACTGGTGGCTTTTTCCCGTATTATCGTAGTGTTATAATCAAAATTGTTCAGCCGGTTATAGCCGAAAGCAACGTTTGTACTGATCCAGCCATGTTCGTTGCCGGATTTGATTACACCCACTATCCCGATGTTACTCAATCCTGTATTGTATTTAAAATCTTCAAAATTGGTTCCGTAATAGCTTGAATTTGATTTATTATATTGAAAATCAGGTGTCAGGGTGAATTCTGCTTTACGGTAAATACCAAGTCCGGCAGGATTGATACTTAATGACGAAAAATCACCACCCAGCGAGCCAAAAGCTCCGCCCATACCCATGAAACGGGCAGTACCACCATAAAACTCCTGTGAATAGCGCAGGGCGTCCTCCTCATTTTGGGCTGTTGCCCAGCCTGAGAATAGTATGATTATCATTGCTGAAAAAACTGTGTTTCTCATAATTATAAATTTATTGATTAGCTGTTAATAATTATTTGCGGTGTCCGCCCGACCCTGAAGAACCCGAAGTCCCGCTGCTCCTGCTTCCACCTGATGATGAACTTCCTGATGAACCTGAGGAATGCTGCGAACTGCTACTGTTTGACCCCGGCATTCTGAATTCATGTACTGCATTCGATCTGCTGCCATTATGATCCGACTGTGTTCCTGAAGGTACCTTCATTTCCGTCTGATTCTGCGGGTTGCCGTAGCTGTTATGACTATTACGGCTGGGCTGATAATTATAATTGCTCCTGGGCCTTGAATAAGATGATTTGTTGTATTTCTGCTGGGTGTTGCTCCTGTTGTACATGGGCCTTGAGCTATTACCTGGCTTCTGGTAGCTCTGTCTCTGGTTCTGGTTTTGGCCTTGTCCCTGTTTCTGGTTCGGTATATTGCGGTTCGTATTGCTGTTGATATTCTGATTTTGCCTTGATGAATTATTCTTGTCATTTTTCAGAGCCTGTCCCGGTTGTTTGTAATGGTTGTTATTTCTGCTATAATTTGGGTTGTTGTTCTGGGTTTTGGCCGGTTGGTCATTTTCTTGTTTTGTGACCTTGTTCTGTGATGGTTTCGAATAATTGAAATTATTGGATTTCTCCTGTGTATTGGGGTTAGAATAGTTAGGTTTTATACCGGGTGTTCTGTTAGCCGGAACCTGGCTTCTGTTCTGCCTTACATTTTCATTTGCATTATTTTTGGTGGAAAGTGAATTGTTCGATTTTACTGAATTATAAGCTTGTTTTTGCGATGTACCTGCCGGATTTTTTGCCATTTGCATTGGTTTTACCTGATTAGTAATTTTATCCGGTTGTCTGTCAGAAGGTTTCAAATCCATTGATGGCTTTGGAGCTCTGGTATTTGAGAAACTGCCTCCGGAAGCAAGATAGGGCAGTTTTGAGTTTGAAATTGAAGCTGCTCTTTCATAATTTTCTTCAATCGTTTTATGGTCGCCTCTGTTATTTTCACCTCTGTTATGAAGGATTGCATTGTTACCATTGGTAACAGAGTTCCCGCGATGCCCGTAGTGATAATAATTGGTGCCGTCATAACTATTGTAATAATAATCATAGGGGTTGTAATATCCGCCATAATAGCCGTTCCAATAGGAATAAGGGCCATATCCCCAGTATGGGTAACCCCACCCGAATCCAAAACCTAATGACCATCCCGGGTACCACCATGAATAGCCTAAATAGAGAGAACATCCCCAGTCCCATGGATCGTAAGTATACCAGTATAAATTGGTATAGTAATTATCGTAATAACCACATCCGATGTAAGGGTCATGAAACCTTCTGAGCCTGGCAGTGTATTCATAATTGTAATAATCATCCGGGTTGTAATCACCGTAATAATTATTGGTTATATAGGTATTTCCGCTACTGTCCTGGTACTGTTCGGTATAAGGCTGATTATTATCATATTGTGATGAATCCGGAGGTGCCTGGGTATATTTATCAGGATTTACAGCCTGATTATCAGTCTTATATTGCTTATCAGGTTGTTGGTTGCCCTGAATTCGTTGCGATTGACCAGCACTATATTTAGATGGTTCATTAGTGTATGATGGCTGGCTTTGTGAATTTACCGGGGTGGAATTATTTGTACTGGCCTGGCTTACGGCTGGCTGATCACCTGGTTTATAATAAATATCATCATAACCTCCTGAACCGGTCATAAAAGCACCAGATGTGCATGATGTAGCAAATATTGCTGCGATCACCAGTATTTTCATTATTGTTTTCATGTTTAAACCTCCGATTGGTCTTATTAAATTTATTTTCTTTGCAAACAATTTGGAACAAAAAAGCAAATACTATACCAAAAGCAAAATATCATGGCGAAAGAATTAACCCCAAGGAGTGAAAATTATTCCGAATGGTACAATGATCTCGTAATCAAAGCAGACCTGGCTGAAAATTCAGCCGTACGCGGATGCATGGTAATTAAACCTTACGGTTATGCGATCTGGGAAAAGATACAAGCGGCATTAGATAAGATGTTCAAAGATACCGGTCATTCGAATGCATATTTCCCGATTTTCATACCAAAATCTTTTTTCAGTAAAGAAGCTTCGCATGTGGAAGGCTTTGCCAAAGAATGTGCCATTGTAACCCATTATCGTTTGAAAGCTTCACTGGATGGCAAAGGAGTGGTGGTTGATGAAGATGCTAAACTGGAGGAAGAACTTATTATCAGGCCCACTTCCGAGACCATTATATGGGATTCGTACCGAAACTGGATACATTCCTACCGCGACCTGCCATTACTGATCAATCAGTGGGCAAATGTTGTGCGATGGGAAATGCGGACGCGGCTCTTTCTCCGTACGGCTGAATTTCTCTGGCAGGAAGGGCATACTGCTCACGCAACCAAGGAAGAAGCAATAGAAGAGACTTTCAAAATGATCAATGTATATGCCGATTTTGCCCGGAACTGGATGGCAATGCCTGTTATTACAGGCCGCAAAACCGAAAATGAAAGGTTTGCCGGCGCTCTCGATACCTTATGTATTGAAGCTCTTATGCAGGACGGAAAAGCTCTGCAGTCGGGCACTTCCCATTTTCTGGGCCAGAATTTTGCCAAAGCATTCGATGTTAAATTTACTACAAAAGAAGGAGCACAGGAATATGTGTGGGCTACCTCCTGGGGTGTGTCTACACGGCTGATGGGCGCTCTCATTATGGCACATTCGGATGATAACGGACTGGTACTGCCCCCGAAACTGGCCCCGACCCAGATCGTCATTGTTCCTATTTATAAAAAGGAAGAAGAACTGGCAGCCATATCTGAGCAGGCTGATAAGATAGTTGCTTCTTTACGTGGGAAAGGATATTCCGTTTTATACGATAAACGGGATACCCATAAACCGGGATGGAAATTTGCCCATTATGAATTAAAAGGATTTCCGGTGCGCATAGCCATCGGACCTCGTGACCTTGAAAACGGAACGGTGGAAATTGCAAGACGGGATACCCTGGCAAAGGAAATCTGCCCAATGACTTCTCTCGAAAAGAAAATTGAATTTTTAATGTCTGATATTCAAAACAATATTTACCAGAAAGCATTGAAATTCAGGAAAGATAATACCCATTTCGTAAATACGTACAGTGAACTCAGACATATTGTGGAAGAAAAGGGCGGCTTTGCTTATGCCCACTGGGACGGTACATCTGAAACAGAATCGAAGATCAAGGAAGAAACAAAAGCTACTATCCGTTGCATCCCGATGGATGATATTGTTGAAAAAGGTAAATGTGTCTATTCGGGCAAACCCTCAGAACGCAGGGTTTTATTTGCAAGAGCATATTAATATGAATTACGAATTACGAATTACGAGTTACGAATTACGAGTTACGAATTACGAATTACGACTAATGACTTTTCAATATACCTGAATTGATAAAAAATTTCATATTATGAACGAAATACCTGCAGGTGATAAGATAATCATCTCATTAAAAGAGAAATCGGCCCTCAAGCTGTTGATTTACGATAATACTTTATCGGTGTTAAACATGATCAAACAGGTGGTAAATGAATTATCTGCCGGTTATAACAACCGGCTGGAAAGTACCGATTTCAGGGTAAGGCTTGAGTATACTGATAAAGGAATGCATGACATGCAACTTAGGGTAGCCGGTGATCTGCTGGTTTTCAGCATGCACACCAATGTTTTTCATTTCGACAGGGACCACCCGGTATGGAAAACATCCTATGTTAAAAATGATCCGATGGCTACCTATTGCGGGGTAATCAATATATATAATTTTCTGAACGATTCTTTTAAATATAACCGCAATGAAGACCAGGGTTACCTGATTGCCAGGCTGTTTGTGAATAAAGAAATGTGTTATTTCGTGGAAGGAAAGCGTCAGCTTGGATTCCTGTACAATAATTTCGGGAAAGAAAAAATCACCAGGGAATCTGTCAGTCAGATCATCAATACCGCCATCCAGTATTCACTTGATTTTGATTTGCTGGTTCCACCCTACGATTCGGTCAAGATCATGTCAGTTGAACAAATGACCCAGAAAATAGAGAACTCAAAAATATTAACGGGAAAAAGACTGGGATTTAAATTTAATTCCGATGATGTGTCATGAATTATAGGAAGATAGACTGTAGACTATCAGACTGTTAGTTTGGATAAAGCAACTAAATTAATTTGAAAATTTGAAAATGTGCAAATTTGAAAATTAAATCCATTTCACGGGAATCAGATTTGCGACTATATGTTGGTAAATTTGCTGTCTAAAGCGCCTAAATGCCTACAGCCTGATTAACTGAAAATAATATTAAATCAGAATATCAAAATCTAATGAGAACTTATATCTGTAAATCATGTGGTTATGAATATGACCCTGAACAGGGTGATCCTGACAGTGGAATTGCCCCGGGTACTCCTTTCGAGAACTTGCCTGAAAACTGGATCTGTCCGGTTTGTGGCGTCAGTAAATCGGAATTTGAACCCGCCTGAATCAAACAAGAAATCACAAATTTCAAAATACAAATAACAAATAAATATCAATCAACAAAATGACAAATTTCAAATAGTTTTTTTCGTACTTGAAATTTTGTCCGCTGCGGCGGATTGTTTATTATTTGTTTTTTGTGATTTGTTTTTTGGAATTTTTTACTAAAACTCGTTAAAATTTCAAAAATAAGATACTTATATACTAATTGTAAGCTAGATCAGTGAATTTGCCTTCTGTTACACTAATGGATGTGTAATCCGTTGAGCGGGTAGCATCAAAATTGAATGTTCAAGAAAGTTTCATATTTGTTGCATCAACAATGGAAATGACCACCTGGACTGATGTAGTTGTATAGACATCTTCATCTGTCACGCTGAATTGTAAAGTCGGAGGTAACGCAGATAAAGTATATGTGCCGGGTACATTGCCTAAGATGGTAATAGTCATTATCTCTCCTGCCAGTGAAGTGCCAGTGATGATAAAATTTCCTGACTGCAAGGTCGTCACCCTGACTACTGTTGACCATGCTGCCCCGTTGACCTTTGCACTCATCGAAGCTGTTAACTGGGTGCTGTCTTTCTTGCATGAGCCAATTACTGCAATTATTAAAAAAGCAGAAACCATGAGTTTTACTGTTTTATTTATCATGATATCAATTATTTATTATTTACTTTTTAACTTTATGAACTTTATGAACTTTATGAACTTTATGAACTTTATGAACTTTATAAACTTTATGAACTTTATGAACTCTTAAGTACATTTAAAAAATGAAAACTTTCAATGGCCAGGTGATATGAATCAAGGCCGAATCCGGCAATAAGACCCTTGCATTTTGAGGCAATAATGCTGTGTTGCCTGTATTCCTCACGTCCAAAAATATTGGATAAATGCACTTCAATTACGGGTTTATCAATAGCTGAAACCGCATCAGCAATGGCAACCGATGTGTGTGAATAACCACCTGCATTCAGAATAATACCATCAGATGAAAATCCTGTTTCATGCAATTTATTGATGATTTCACCTTCAATATTCGACTGGAAATAACTTAGTTCGTCCTCATAAAAAACTGACCTGAGTACTTCAAGGTAGTCTTCAAACCTTGTCTCACCGTAAATATGCTTTTCTCTCACACCAAGCAAATTCAGGTTTGGACCATTAATTATCTGGATTTTCATGCATCAATATTGATTCTGCAAATTTAGTCGCTTATTTCCGGAATCCGAATTCCTGGTAATATTTCTGAAATCTTGATACGTTTTAGCAAAAATTACAAAAAACAAATCACAAAATACAAATAATAAACAATATCAAAATTTCAAATACAAAACAAACTAATTTGAATTTGTTATTTCGTTGATTGATATTTATTTGTCATTTGTATTTTGAGATTTGTGATTTCTTGTTTGATCCTGGCTCGTCCAGGTTGGGCATTTACAACTCATCACTCATCATTCATCACTCATCATTCATCACTCATCATTCATCACTCATAACTCCTCCTGATGCCTGACAGTCTGCAGTCTGAATAACCTGAATACATTTCTTTAATTTAAAGTATTTTTGACCGCTGAATGAATAACCTGCAAAAGAACATAAGTAAAATATGGAATGGGATCAGACAATTAGTGACTTCCGTCATTTTTTGAAACTGGAAAAGTCCTTGTCGGCCAATTCGGTGGAAGCTTACTTAAATGATGTAAACAGGATTGTTCAGTTTCTTGGGTTCAGGAATTATTCCTTTGGGCCTGAACAAATAACTCTTCCGCTGCTGAAAGAGCTGATCGAATGGGTGAATGAACTTGGGATCAGCGCCAGATCACAGGCAAGACTAATCTCAGGAATCAAGGCTTTTTATAAATTCCTGTTGCTGGAAAACAAAATTGACCAGGATCCTACGGCATTGCTTGAAGGACCGAAGATCGGGCGTAAACTTCCTGAAGTGCTTTCCCTGGAGGAAATTGACAAAATACTTGCTGCTATTGACCTGAGCAAACCGGAGGGTCATAGGAATAAAGCAATGCTTGAAACGATGTATAGCTGTGGTCTTCGGGTATCTGAACTGACCGACCTGAAACTGACCAACCTGCATTTTCAGGCAGGTTTTATTGATGTTATTGGCAAAGGAAGCAAGGAGAGGCTTATTCCTGTCAGCCCTAAGGCAATAAAAGAGATTGAGTTTTATGTTGACAATGGCCGCAAAACAATAAATATCAGAAAGGGCTTCGAAAACTATGTGTTTCTGAACAGGAACGGGAAAAAACTCAGCAGGCAAATGGTATTTATCCTGGTTGAAAAACTGGCTGAAAAGATCCATCTTACAAAAAAGATCAGTCCTCATACCTTCCGTCATTCTTTTGCCACTCATTTGATTGATGGAGGCGCCGATTTGCGTGCCGTACAGGAAATGCTCGGGCACGAATCCATCATCACAACTGAAATATATACTCATCTTGACAGGGAATATCTCAGGGATGCCATCCTGCGTTTTCATCCCAGGTCGTAAAAACATTTGGAAGCAATCATAATTTTCTTTACATTTGCATATTATCTTATTTCTGAAATCCTGGCGCGTTTTGGCAAAAAATTCCAAAAAACAAATCACAAAAAACAAATAATAATCAATATCAAAACTATTGTATCTTGAAAAAAATTATTTTAAGCCTTTTCATTATGCTTCCTTTCTTCACTTTCTCACAAAACACAATAATTGGCAAATGGAAGGTCTTTTGTGGTGGCATAGCTGAAAGCAAGAATACTGTTGGCAACTGTAGCTTATGTGACTGGGAATTTCTTAGCAGGAGTACGGCAACGATGGATACGTTCTTTATTATTTTTACGGCTGATACTTTAACGATTATAAAGAAAAAAGGTATTTTCAAGACTAGCTTCGCTTATAACAACTCACTCGATGAATTATCTTTTGGACTAAATGAAGTCAACTATGTTTTTAAGGTTCATTCCATTCTATGTAAAAGCAAGGAAGCAAGGAGAAAAATATTGGTTGATGGGAATGGGTATGTTTTACTTCTTGAAGAATAAAGTCAGAGAATTTAATTTTTTTTAAATATTCATAGAAAAATTGCAACCAGTTTTAGCACGAACCGCTAACATGGCCTTAGCGAAAGCGGACAGAGTTTTGGCAAAAAATTCCAAAAAACAAATTCCAAAAAACAAATAATTAACAATAGCAAAATTTCAAATACAAAATAAACTAACGTGAATTTGTCATTTCGTTGATTGAAATTTATTTGTTATTTGTATTTTGAGATTTGTAATTTCATGTTTGGTTCTGGCTCGTCCAGATTAGGATAAATTTATGAATCAGGAATATAAATCATTACACGAAGAGTTGAATGAACTGGTGAAAGACTGGTTCCTGATTATCCCGTATGCCCGCCTCGACCGTCATTCCCGTTTTATTCTTTCATACGGAACACTTATTGAGGATTATTTCCAGAAATTCAAACAAACGGATGGTGAAACTGAACTTACTTCTTTGATTAAAAAATCCAGGACATTTAAAACCCGTTTGTTAAATCTGGTAGTAAAGGATTTCAGTAAGCTGAGCTATCATAATTTCAATACTGACTTCAATGATTTTTCCATATTGCTTGAAAATATGGTCCCTGCCATTGATTCAGGGTTGATAACAGGAGATACTGCTGATAACGGGGAATTGGAAAAACGTGCACTTGAACTGTGCCATGTCTTTTTAAGTATCGACATTCCGGCGGCATTATTTGAAATACTGGAGTTCACTTACCGGAAAATGAAAGAGAGCAGCGTGAAATTGTGGGAAATTGATGAGCGCCTTGATAAAAGGTTTGCTGAGATTATCTCAAACAGGGATGATTCAGCCAATCTGTACCGGAATATGAAAAAGCTGCATTGCCATGACGAGGTGGAAGAACTTTCAAGATCAGTATTGAATTACAAAAGTGTTCTGACCCGGGAAGCGGAACAGATAATCAGTAATGAATTAAAGAAGTTTGAAGGAGCGCTGCCGGAATTGATCAATAATAGCATCAGTCATCCAGATGAAACATATCTTCTAAAAGAAAAATATACCGGACTTAATAAGAAATATTCCGGCCTGAACAGCAGTTGGAAAAACAATCTAACCAGCCTGTTTCATGACTGGAAGAAACATCATTCGTTGAATTGAACAATTTTCCTGATTCTGATACAATTCAGAAGAAGCTGTTTTGAATTTATTAATAATTAAAAATTTTGCCATATTTAAATTTTACCCACTCCTAACCCCTCCCTGCGAGCAAGGAGGGGAACTGAGTTCTGCCAATTAATACAAATAACATAGCGGACAATCCCCTCCCTGCCAGCAGGGAGGGGACGAAAGGGTGGGTACATAAATTAAAATTATACGTTAATAATCAAACACTTAATAAAATTCAAAACAGCTTCTAAGAATTTTAAAAATATTAAAATTTAAAATCAACACATTGGCAAGAATAATGGCAATTGATTATGGCCGCAAACGCTGTGGTATTGCAGTCAGCGATCCGCTTCAGATCATTGCAACCAGATTGACTACCGTTCCTTCTTATAAAATATTGGATTTTATTAAAGATTATCTTCAGAAAGAAGAAGTCGAAGTATTTATTGTTGGTTATCCTGTTGATATGCAGAACAATCCATCTGAAGCGATTAAATATATTAACCCTTTCATAAAAAAACTGAAAGCAAATTATCCTGAAGTACCGGTAGAACTGGCCGACGAAAGGTTCACATCCAAAATGGCACTCAGAACCATGATTGATGCAGGGCTGAAAAAGAAAGCCAGGCAGGATAAAGCCATGGTTGATGCTGTAAGCGCTACGATCATTCTGCAGAGTTATCTCGAACGAAGAAATAGGCACTAGGCATTAGGCAGTAGGCAATAGTTTTCCACCATTCACTATTCACTATTCACCATTTTTCATTTTCTTCCTTCAACAAGATGGTTTCAATTTTGTTATTTCTAAATTTGCAGGTTTTTGAGCCTTAGAATATATTATGATATTACCAATTGCAGCATACGGAAACCCGGTATTGAGAAAAGTCGCAGCCGATATTACGCCTGATTACCCGGGATTGGCTGAGCTTATTGAAAATATGTTTGAGACAATGCATAAAGCGGATGGCGTTGGTCTGGCAGCTCCCCAGGTAAACCTTTCCATCAGGCTCTTTGTAGTGGATGGAAGTCCGCTGAAAGATACCGATCCTCTTCTTGAAGGGTACAAGAGAACTTTTATCAATGCCAGGATCATCGAACGATTCGGGGATGAATGGGCTTATAACGAAGGATGTCTTAGTGTGCCAGGAATTCGTGAGGATATTATGAGACCTGCAAAAATAAAAATTAAGTATTTTGATGAAAAATTCAATGCCATGGAAGATATCTTCGATGGCATGAGGGCCCGTATTATCCAGCATGAATATGACCATATAGAAGGGATATTATTTCCCGACCGGGTAAATCCTTTCAAACGCAGGCTCATCAAAGGAAAACTAACCGATATTGCCAAAGGTAAGGTGGATATCCATTACAAGATGAACTTCCCGGTCAAAAAATCTGTGATTTTTTAATCAGGATGATGAGCCGCTGACTCTTTGAAATAGTATCAGGTATCAAGTATCAGGTATCAAGAATCAAATATTAAGTATCATAACAAACAGAAAAAAAGGTATAAAAATTGAATTTTATTTTACTAAATGCCTGTCAATCTAAAGCCTAAAAGCCTACAGTCTAAAAACCTTTATAAAATGAAACGGAACTCTTTTCTATTATTATTAATTATTGCCGGCCTCATTGCTTGTAACCGCAAGACACCCATTCAACTTGCACAAGATAATATCAGGGGATTGGAAAAAAAGGTATTTCCCGATTCTCTGAAAAGCCTTGATAAAAAAGAAGCTTTTCACCTCATGAAAGCTTATGCTGATTATTCGGAAAAATTCAAGCAGGACAGCCTGGCTCCCGTTTACCTTTTTAAAGCCGGCGAAATGGCCATGAATATCCAGATGGGAGGTCAGGCCATTACTTATCTTAATGATGTGATCTCATCATTCCCGACCTATAAAAAAACACCTGATGCACTTTTTCTTATCGCTTTTATCTATGAAACAATGATGAATAACAAAACAAAAGCGAAAGAAACATACAACCAGTTTATTACAAAATATCCCGATAATGCCCTCGCAAAGGATGCGAGGATATCAGTGCAGAATATTGATATTCCTTTGGACCAATTGGTTAAACAATTCGAGGAAAAAAATAAGGAAACCAATCCTAATGAAAACATAATGCAGGCACAGAAATCAGCTAAAAAATAATTCTGTAATCCTTTCCGGTTTTTTCTTTTTTCTTTTCTTTTTCCTGCCGAATATTTAATTTCGTCTGCTGGTATTATGGCTACTTATGAAATTAAAGGTTTCCTGGCGGGTCAATCCTTTTTACCGGTTTGTCGCGCCTTTGATTGTTGGTATTGTTTTCAGAATGCAAAGCAGATTCTGCAACCCCGATGTGATTCTGTACCTGTTCTTCCTGTTGATCAGCGCACTTGTGATTACAAGGTTCAGGATGACATCGTTCCGTTACCGGTGGGTCTTCGGTTTTTTTCTTCAGTTGACAATAGTTTTCATTGGGGTCATCTCCGTGGATATCAAACAAAAAGAACCATCGGGTTTACTGACTGATAAAACAAAAAAATCTTACACTGCCACTTTGCTGGAAGATCCCTGCGAAAAATTGACAACTTACCGGGCATCGGCAAAATTGAATTCATTGAAATATGGAGGTACTGCAATTGCAGCAGATGACGTGGTGTTGCTGTACATAAAAAAAGACAGCCTTGCTTCAACCCTGGTTACGGGAGATGTCATCAGTATTTCAGGTGTGTTATCCTGGATACCGCCTCCTCCGAATCCTGGTGAATTTGATTTCAGGAAAACAATGAACAACAGGCAGATTTATCTGCAGGCTATTTTAGGATCCGGCACATGGCATGTTACAGGTCATCAAGGAGGCAACATCATTTTGCTGTTATCATCCCGGATGAGGAGACACCTGCTCGGCATTTTCAGATCGTACGGTTTGCAGGGGAAAGAATTTGCGGTATTATCGGCTCTGACCCTCGGATATCGTGATGAACTCGACAGTGAGACCAGGCAGGCATTTTCGGATTCCGGTACCATTCATATTCTTACGGTCTCAGGATTGCACGTAGGTATCGTTTTTTTTATTATCGACACAATGTTGTTATTCATGAGGAAGAACAGGTATCTGAATATTCTCCGCTTACTGATCATTATTTCCGTAATCTGGTTTTATGCTTTTCTGTCAGGCATGGCGCCTTCCATCCTCAGGGCTACTGTGATGTTCTCATTTGTTGTGGCCGGCAGGTCAATGAAACGTGATTCCAACAGCACCAACATCCTGGCGGCTACTGCTTTTTTTCTGCTTTTGGCAGATCCTTTCATGATCAACGAAACTGGGTTTCAGTTATCTTTCCTGGCGGTCGCAGGTATTTTACATCTTTATTTTCCGATTTATAAGCTTTTAGAATGCAGGTATAAATTAGGAAACAGGATATTGTCACTGATTGCAGTTTCATTAGCGGCCCAAATTTCCAACGCGCCGCTGAGTATTTTTTATTTTCACCAGTTCCCCAACTATTTCTTGCTTGCAAACATGGTGGCCGTTCCTATATCCACCATCATCATGTATCTTTCGGCAGCAATATTTCTTTTATCCTTCATAACGCCACTGGGTCTGCTGTTAGGAATGAGTCTGAAATACAGTGTAATTGCTTTGAATTTTACGGTCGGGTTTGTGGAGGGCTTGCCATATTCAGTCACTGGCGGGTTGAACATAAGATTACCGGAGATGCTGCTCATATATTTGTTTATCATAACTCTGATTATTTTCTTTTTTAGACCAAAGTTGAAATATTTGATTGTCTCTTTATCTGGACTTTCGGTATTCCTTATTTTTCACGATGTGAACCTGGTAAAATGCATGAATCGTAAAAAACTGGTGGTTTTTGATATTGGCAAAAGCAGTGTAATTAATATCATTTCAGGCGGAAAGAACTACCTGATCACCGACAGCCTGTTTGCCCGTAACAAAGACCAGCAGAATTTTCACCTGAAAAATTTCCGGATTGAAAATCATGCAGAACCGCCGGAAATAATCCCGGTCAGCAATTTATGCTCATTAGAAAAGAAAGATAATCAGCAATTTATAACAGGTAATATGATCCGGTTTGCAGATAAGCAGATTCTGATTTGTGAAAGCGGGCTATTGAAAAGCCTGAGCAGATCCGGGATCAGGCCTGATTTTATAATTCTTACAAATTCGAAAAATCCATCCTTTCATTCAATTCCTACAGCTAACCTGGCGAAGATGCTGATTTTTGATTCTTCCAATTCCGGTTGGAACCTGAAATATTGGGAGAAGGAATGCAGACGGGTAAATCAGCCTTATTATTCTGTCACAAAAAGTGGGGTATATTTGACTGATCTGTAAGAAGCTGTTTGAATTTATTAAGATCTCAAAATTTTGCCATATTTTGCTTTTTACCCACCCCTAACCCCTCCCTGCTCGCAGGGAGGGGAACTGAGTTCTGTTAATTTAGTACATATAACATAGTGGACAATCCCCTCCCTGCCAGCAGGGAGGGGACAATGGGGAGGGTACATAAATTAAAATTATACGTTAATAATCAAATACTTAATAAAATCCAAAACAGTTTCTAAGAAGCCATTTATTATTTCTGAACATCTATTTTAAAGGCTTAGCAGGTTTGAAAAGGTTTTTATCTAAAATAAATCCAAATCCAAAACCAATTAAACTGGGGATGTCACTAAATTTTCCTGTCGGAATATTTGAATTAAACCCATATTTTCCAAGGTATGTTGTAAATATTAGTACATCACCGAACATATGACGGTAATATATGGTTGGTTCAATGGTACTGCATTTATAATACTTGCCTGTTTTGACTGAAGTATAATAACCGTCATATAGCTTGGTAATTAAATAATCCATATAAGACGCTTTTACCACAATGCCTCCCTGATTTTTATTATTGCCAAAAGTAAAGGTTGCCTGACCGAAATATTTAGTATATCTGCCGTGACCAAAAAAAGCATAATCACTTCCCTCGTTTTCATTGCCAAAATCGGTGCTTCCTACGCCAAACCCACCGATAATGCTAAGTTTAATATCCGTCATTTCAGGTGCATAACCGATTGCCGCTTCTTTATAAAATTCATTGCCAAGTTTATGTAATGTGCCTTGCAGAACAATATTTTTCGGGAACCTGAAATTTGCTTTTGCATCTAATCCGATTGATGTCAAACATCCTTCAGTACTAAAGACCTTGGTCGAATCCAGAATGGGGATATTCGGAGAAGACGGGTAATGGAACATCACATCGCAGGAAGTAAATAGAAGAACTGATGCAAATAAAATTATACACTTCATAACTAATGGATTATGATATAATGTTGTTTATTAAAACATGGCACACAGATGACGCTAATAAATATGATAAACACAGATAATCAGAAACATCCGATAAATCATAAATAATCATAACAATCTGCGTCATCAGCGTTCTAATTGATTTTTGATAATTAACTGCATTGAATAATCATTTGTAAATGAATTATTTTCATAGCTTAAATATTATCAGATTTGTAAAGATAGATAATAATTTTCAGTCTGATATACCTTAATTTATTAGCCAGATATTATCTTATGTAACTTGATTTTTTTCGATGAAATTCCTTTGTGACATCTTTGGTGACCTTTGTGGTTAAACTGAGTGTTTCTTTACCACAAAGGAACACTAAGGTAAACACAAAGTCACACAAAGAAAATATTCCTTTTGTTGCGACATTTCCCATGATAACTGCAATTCAAGTTATTCATATTGAGGCCATATACCGCCATACTGAGGGACTATTAACTAAAAAGCTTACAGTATAATAGCCTATAGCCTAAAAGCCTGATAACCAGTTTGAGTTGAAATTTTATTTTTATGTTTCTCTGATAAGCCCTACTTTAGCAGGTTTTCAGTTCCACCGGTACCCCGGTAAATTCTAACTTAAATGAAGAAAAAGATTAAAACTAAGGCTGAAAAAAAGACGCTCTCGCAGGCTGAACATGAAGGCAGGCAAAAGATCAGGTACGTCATTTTTATTGCAGCCGCTGCTTTTATTTTATATGGAAATACCATCAAAAATGATTATTCCTTTGATGATATTTATGTGACTAATAACCAGGAGGTAAAGCTCGGCTTTAGTGCGATCCCGAAAATGTTTACATCATTATATGCTAATATGTACGAGGACGGCAAGCCTCTAACATTCGGTTACCGCCCTGTAGTAAAAGCAACATTTGCCATTGAATATGGTTGTTTCGGATCCAATCCGCATATCAGTCACCTGATAAACCTCCTGCTTTATGCGTTCAGCGGGATACTGCTATATCTATTGCTCAGGCGGCTGCTGAAAGGTTACAACGATTTGTTCCCACTGATCATCACACTTTTATTCATGGGACACCCGGCCCATACCGAGGTGGTAAGCAGTCTGAAAAACAGGGATGAACTAATTTCATTTCTCAGTTGCATAGGCAGTCTGCATCTTTTTATCGATTATATTGAAAAGAATAAACTGCAATATCTTATCGGTGCTTTCCTGATCTATATCGTAGGCTACCTGGCTAAACCCACCGTGGTAATATTTATGGCGATTTACCCGCTCGTTTTCTTCTTCTTTACTGATGCCCGTTTCTGGAAAATATTCCTGATAATAGCGGCTGTTTTTGTCATTACATACCTGGCAAAAACTGTTCCCAGGATGTATCTCCCCGGGCCGGAAAGACCCATTCAGTTTATTGAAAACCCCCTGGTCTTTCAGCATAATCCGTTAATACGGATTGCCACAGGTTTTTATGTCATGCTGTTCTATATGAAACAAGTGATTTTCCCTCATCCTCTCTTGTTTTATTACGGATACAACATGATTCCTATTGTCGGTTTTTCGAATATCTGGGCATTAATATCAGTTGTTATTCATGTTGCACTATTTGTAATAGCGATCTTCTTTATTAAAAAGAAGCATATTTTATCATTCGGGATTATTATTTACCTGGTTTCGGTCGGTACATTTTCAAATATCCTGAAGCCGGCAATGGGTATTGTTGCCGATCGTTTTCTGTATTTCCCCTCGTTCGGATTCAGTATCCTGCTTACATATTTTATTTTTGTCTTTTCCGGCACCCATCCAAAAGTATTTTCAATTCCTTCATCTGCAAGTTCAAGGATTATTATAGCTGTATCTCTGATTTTTGTTCTCTATGCTTCAAAAACAATTATCAGAAATAATGACTGGAAAACTCAGATCACATTACTCAATGCCGATATAGGCCGGCTTGACAAATCGGCCAGGGCAAACCTGATCTATGCCGGTACTATGAAGGGTGAGTTGCTGAAAAAACTTAAAAAAAAGGTGGATTTCGACCCTAAACCTGAGATTGATTCAGTGTTTAACTGTTTAAACAATGCTATTAAGGTATACCCTGATTATTACCAGGCATATAACATGAGGGGTTCGATATACCTGAGTTTTTTTAAGGATTACCAGAATGGCTTGTCTGACTTTTTAGCATCCATTAAGATAAAACCCGGGTACATTCCTGCTTATTTCAGTATTGCCTATTGTTATGATAAACTCAATGAAACAGATAAAGCCATTCAGTATTATAAGAAGTCAATTGAACTGGAACCCGGAAATCTGCAGGCAAATGTGAACCTGACGAAAATATACCGAAATCAGGGTGATTACGAAGATGCTTTGTTTTATAACAGCAAGGCAAGGTCAATTAAAGACTCACTCGATAACCTGAAACAATTGAGAAAAGCAGGGAAATAGTGTATTTCCATCAAGTCAATACTTTTGATCTAAGAATATCGATTAACGAATTATGATTTTAGATGTAACTGATAATCTGAAATCTAAAATCGTTAACTTAGCGAAGCGATCTCACGAACACCATAATAAATAAAAAAATAGTTGTGAGTAATCCTTGTTCTTAAATCAGGATCATTGATTTTAAAGACAGATTCTAAATAATTAATTCAAAAATAACCTTATTTGAATATATTTGCAAAGAGTGGCTCATGAACGAATAATACAGGGACAGTGAAAAGTTATATCAGAGCGGTCAGCAGTTATCTGCCGGAAAAAAAGATTACAAATAATGACCTGGACATAATGCACCCGGAATGGAATATTCATGAATTGGCCAGGGCCACGGGAGTTATGGAAAGGCATGTAATTTCTCCCGGTGAGGTTTCTTCGGGATTTGCCGTGAAATGTGCCGGGAAGTTATTTGCTGATAATCAAATCAGTCCTTTGGAAATTGATTTTATTATGTTCTGCTCTCTTTCACCGGATTATATTACACCTGCAACAGCCTGTACTTTACAGTACCGTCTCGGTATTTCGAAAAATTGCGGAGCCATGGATTATAACCTGGGATGTACCGGGTTTATGTATGGACTGATGGTGGCCAAAGGACTGGTTGAAAGCGGATCAGCCAGAAATGTTCTGATACTTAACTCTGATTCTGTTACGCAATTTCTTCATCCGCTTGATAAAAGCACCTGGTCAATATTTGGAGATGGTGCCTCCGCCACTCTTGTATCACTGGCGGCTGAAGAATCGTCCTCTGAAATTGGCCGGTTTGTCTATGGTACCGATGGCAGCGGCTATTCAAATATTATCATCAGGAATGGAGGCGCTGTCCATCCGGAAACCGGAAACAGTCCAGATTTTTCTGACCAGTACGGTAATATCTGTAATGATGATCATTTGTTTATGAATGGTACCTCGGTCTTTATGTTTTCTACCAAAACAGCCCCGCTTTTAATCAATAATCTGCTGGAGAAGAATGATATGAAAATCGAGGATATTGACCTGTTCATTTTTCACCAGGCCAGTGGGTTTATCCTTGAAACCATAGCAAAAAAACTCCATATTAAAGAAGAAAAATGTTATGTAAATATCGCAGAAGTGGGCAATAACGGGTCGGCAACAATACCAATTGCCCTGCATCAGGCGTTGCAGGAAAACAGGATAAAACATGGCGATCGTGTGGTACTGGCCAGTTTCGGGGTAGGCTATTCCTGGGTAGGAACAATAATAAAATACTGAAATAATTTGAAAATTTGAAAATGTGCAAATTTGAAAATTAAATCCGTTTTTACGGGAATAAGATTAGCGACAACATATTGGTAAGTTTGCTTTTTTAAACACCTGAATTTTTCACAAAAGAAAAAACCCATGCGGGGAAAAGAATTTACGATTTACGAATGATGATTTACGATTTAATAACGAACAACATGTTGGTCAGTTTTGTCTCCAAGGCCACCGATTTAAATTTAATACATAGACAATACTAATATTTACAATTAATACATGAGATTATGAATGTTGAAGAGTTTATCCATAAAATTGAAGAAGAGTATGAAGATCTGCAACCAGGTAAAATGAAACCTGATAGTGAATTCAGGAAATTACTCGACTGGAATTCGATAAATGCATTGATAATGATTTCATTGATAGATACTGAGTATGATGTGCAGATCAATGCCGATGATATCCAGAAATCAATAACGGTAAACGATTTATTTGAAAAAGTCAAAAAAAGAACAGGCTGATTGAACTTTATGGTTCACAGTTACATAAAATCAAATACTGATGGCAATTTTCTCTTTTCACAATGTTAAGTTCAGTGGCGTTTCCGGAGCGATTCCTCTGAAGGAAATATCAAATTCCGACTATAAGTGGATATCTGCCAAAGAGCGGGATCTGCTGATAAAAACAACAGGAGTAGAGAAGCGGCGCGTTGTGCCTGGTTTCAGAACCATTACAACCTCAGACCTTTGTTTTTCCGCTGCTGAAAAGCTTCTATATGACTTGAAGTGGGATAAGAATGAAATTGATCTGTTGATATTTATTTCACAGTCAAGAGATTATTCCATTCCCCAGACTTCTGCCATTCTGCAGGATAGACTTGGTTTGCCTCACAGTTGTATGACATTGGATATCAGTTTAGGATGCTCTGCCTATGTTTACGGTTTGTCAGTTATTTGCGGCCTGATGCAATCAGGTACCATCAGGAAATCATTATTACTCGTGGGGGATATTTCGTCACTGGGTACTTCATACAGGGATAAATCAGCGTATCCCTTATTTGGAGATGCAGGAACGGCCAGTGCTTTTCAATATGAACCTTCTGCGCCTGCCATGCACTTTAACCTGATGTCCGACGGCTCAGGTTACGATGCTATTATAATGCCGGATGCAGGCATGAGAAACTGGATTGACCGTAAGAAATCATTCGAATATAAAAAATATGGCACCGGAATTTATCGTACAAAGCTCAACCTGCATCTTGACGGGATAAAAGTGTTTAATTTTTCATTGCGCGAAGTCGCCCCGAATGTGAAAGAGCTTTTGAAGGTGATTAATAAAACGGTGGAGGAAGCTGATTATGTGGTTTTACATCAGGCAAATAAACTGATAAATGAAGTGGTCCGGAAAAAACTGAAAGTTCCCGAGGACAAATTTCCTTACACCATTCATAAATTTGGAAATACCAGTTGTGCTTCTATTCCTCTTACAATAGCTTCAGAATTACAGACCGCGCTCAGAATGAAGCATGCAAATCTGCTTCTGTCGGGTTTCGGTGTTGGTCTTTCATGGGGCTCAGTATGGATGGAGACTGATAAATTAGTGGTTTCTGATATCATTGAGATGTAGCGGTTGATAATTTTAAATTTTATAACGATTCAGGTTGTTTAGACTATAGACTGTCAGGCTTTTGGGAATTATGATTTACGAATTACGATTTAAACTTGATACCTGATACGTATTCTTATAGTCTACAGCCTAATAACCTGAGTAGTTACATAATAAATATAATTATGAATCCCTTCAGCTTAGAGGAAAAAACAATACTTGTCACAGGCGCTTCTTCAGGTATCGGGCGCCAGGCTGCCATCACTATAAGCGAAATGGGCGCTAAAGTGATCATTACAGGCAGAAACCCTGAAAGAATAGATGAGACATTTGCAAAACTTACGGGGACAGGACATCTGAAAATGATCTGCGATCTGACCGATGAAACTCAGTTAAATTCAATGGTTGACGGGCTTCCCATTTTAAACGGTGCTGTTTTTGCTGCCGGAATAGGCAGGCATATTCCTGTAAAATTTATCCGGCAATCAGATATCACAAGTATTTTTAAAACCAATTATGAATCCGTAGTACTTGCTGTGAGCAGAATGTTGAAAAAGAAAAAAATAGCCGATCATTCATCCCTGGTTTTATTATCTTCTACCTCTTCCCGGCTGAACCATTTCGGAGGCGCTTTATATTCGGGAACTAAAGCCGCACTTGAGGCTTACTCAAAGAACCTGGCGATTGAGCTGGCTCCGAAAAGAATCCGTTCTAACTGCGTACTTCCCTGGTTTGTTGATACTCCAATGGTGGAAGGCGTTGGTAATACCATCACTCAGGAGGTGTTAGACCGATTCAGAGAAATGTCTTATCTTGGCTTTGGTGATCCGGTGGATGTGGCTAACTCCATCGTGTTTTTTCTGTCGGATGCCTCAAAATGGATTACAGGTTCATCTCTCGTTTTAGGTACAGTTTTATAAAACATTGACATGATTAATCCTGATAATGATAAGTCCCAGATATCCGTTGAATGCTCAGTAGTAGTTCCTGTATATAACAGTGAACTATCACTTGAAGAGTTGTTTACCAGGATCAGGTCAGTATTTGCCGAGATGAACCGGACTTTTGAAGTGATCTTTGTGGAAGATGCAGGTAAGGATAATAGCTGGAAAGTGCTCGAATCATTGAAAAGACAGTACCCCAGCCTGATTACTGCCATCAAACTTACCAAAAACTTCGGACTGCATAATGCTATCTTTTGTGGATTGCAGTTTCTGAAAGGAAAATACGTGGTAACCATTGATGATGACTTAC
>JAPLDU010000074.1:0-19192 GCA_026391255.1 Bacteroidia bacterium
CCCTCCCTGCTGGCAGGGAGGGGATTGTCCGCTATGTAATATGTTATAATTTAGCAGAAATCTATTCCCCTCCTTGCTCGCAGGGAGGGGTCAGGGGCGGGTAAAAATTGAATGTTTCAAAAACTTGAACTTTTTTAAAATTCAAAACAGTTTCTAAATCATTAAACAAAAAATAATCATAAAAATTATTAACTAACGACTATAGACTATCAACTATTGACTATTGACTACCGACTATTGACTACCGACTATTGACTAACGACTATTGACTAACGACTATTGACTAACGACTACCAAAATACTACATACAGCACCGCTAAAATAGCGCAAATACCTATGGCACCTATATTGAAGCGGACATCGGTATGGAACAGCCCTTTTTCGATGGTAATTGCTTTCGGGTGATTGGTTTTGGATTCAAGCAGGCTGACGACAACAGCCACTGCGCTTAGGATGATAAAGATAACGCCCATCCTGTCCATGAAAGGAAAAGCCGGGAACAGTTTTTTCATTCCGAGAGCAAGCGGAATGGTTAGAATAGCCACCCACAATGCAGCATTTGGGGTGGTTCGTTTGTAAAAGAATCCGGCCAGGAAAATGACCAGAACGCCGGGTGTCACAAACCCCGTGAATTCCTGGATAAACTGGAAAGCCTGGTCGAGGTTGCTGAGGTTGGGAGCTACCAGTATGGCAACAAGTATGGCCAAACCGGCTGTGATCCTGCCAACCATGACTTTCTTATGTTCGCTTGGTTCTGTCTTCACCAGTTGCCGGTATATGTCCATGGTAAAAATGGTGGAGATGCTGTTGATCATGGAACTGAGGGACGAGACAATGGCAGCCACCAGTGCAGCGAACACCAGTCCTTTGATACCGGGCGGAATGAAGTTATGCAGCAACCACGGATAAGCTTCATCGGGCTTGGAAATATTTGCATGCAAACAGAATGCGGCTATCCCCGGAATGACCACGATCAAAGGCATGAGGAGCTTAAGATATCCGGCAAAGACAACCCCTCGTTGCGCTTCGGCCAGGGTCTTGCCTGCAAAAGCCCTTTGTGTGATATACTGGTTGAAGCCCCAATAACTCAGGTTCATGATCCACATACCTCCCACCAGCACACTGATGCCGGGCAGGTTGATATAGTTGGGATTGTCCTTGCTCAGTATCATGTGGAATTTTTCGGGAGCATGTTCCAGCATAGTCCGGAAACCGGCTATGAAACCATGTCCGCCGCTTACTGCCGAAACCCCCATGTATGTTGCCAGCAGGCCTCCGAAGACCAGGAAAACCACCTGTACCACGTCCGTCCATGCAACTGCCTTGAGGCCGCCATAAATTGAATACAACGCTGAGAATAACGCCAGGAAAAGGATTCCGTATAGAAGAGGAAAGCCCAGGATAGTCTTGATGCTCAGGGCTCCAAGGTACAGTATGGAAGTAAGATTGACGAACACATAGACCAGCAGCCAGAACACGGCCAGGCTGGTGCGTACGCGATTGTCGAACCGGCGTTCAAGGAACTGTGGCATAGTATAAATCTCTTCCTTCAGAAAAATTGGCAGGAAATACTTTCCGACTATGATAAGAGTAAGAGCAGCCATCCATTCGTAGGAAGCGATACCGAGACCAATTTTATATCCTGAGCCTGACATCCCGATAAACTGCTCTGCGGAGATATTTGAGCAGATCAGAGTCGCACCGATCACCCACCAGGGAAGCGCCCTGTTGGCAAGAAAATAATCTTTGGCCGTTCTCTCAGTGCCTTTCTTGGTCCTCGATACAAACAACCCGATGAAGACAATGATCAGTGCATACCCGATGAAAACAATGTAATCAACCGTTGAGAATCCTGTGCTTTGCATAGAAATATCAGTTTGTGGTTTTACAGGTTCAAAAATAGTTTTTTTCCCGAATAAAGGTTATTCTGTGGGAATAGCCGATATTATTTAAGATCGTCAGTAACTATTTTAATTTTAGAATTACGATCCGCCAGAGGCGGAACGATTTTAGAATACAATCAAATCAAATGATATTTAGTATGTTAAACAAAATTTATGTAATAAATTAATATCGGTTTGATATAATTATCAAAATTTTCTTTTACTACATAGGAACACTCCACCTCGGCGGAGGATTGCACAAAGGCATACAAATGCGAACAAATTCGGTAGGTTTAGATATTTCATTTATCCAGTCACGTAGTGACGGAATCATTGTAGCTATTCATTTGTATACATGACAAAGCCACGGAGTGGCGAAATCTTTGATATTATTTTATTTAATTTTGAAAAATAAAATTAATTTAATCCTGTGATTTTTCAGGTCGCCACTACGTGGCTTGGAATTCTATACACACAAAATTTCTACAAAGATGTCGCCACTACGTGGCTTAAATATCAATATCTGAATTTTTCTACAAAGATATCGCCACTACGTGGCTAAATATCAATGACAACAATTAATATCCATGATTTCATTACAAAGTAGCTTGGATTTCAATACGCACATAATTTCTACAAAGATATCGCCACTACGTGGCTTGGATTTCAATATTTGAATTTTTCTACAAAGATGCCGCCACTACGTGACTGACTGACAGTAGAAACCAAAATATAAAGTAATATATTCTTTAAAATTAGAGATTAGAAATTAAAACTGATTTTTAGTTTTTCCGGGTTTTGAAAAAATGTTATCATTGCTGAAAAATGGAAATGCTCTATGAAAAACGTGTTTTACTTTTCAATGATTTTAATGAGTTTTATGATGCTCTGTTCGTGCGGAAATAATAAACCGGGTACCGGCAAACCCGGGGTAACAAAAGAATTGTTCGGTAAGTTGCCGGACGGCAGGAGTGCCGACATTTACACCCTGGTAAACAATCATGGCATGATCGCCAGGATCACCAATTACGGGGGGATTGTTACTTCGCTGATGACACCTGACAAAAATGGGAAACTGGCTGATGTGGTGCTCGGGTACGACAGGCTGGAGGATTACCTGAAGGACAGCCCGTATTTCGGGGCTATCGTAGGCAGGTACGGCAACCGCATTGCCGGTGGTAAGTTCAGTCTTGACGGAGTGGAATATACGCTTGCCAGGAATAACGGGCCCAATCACCTGCACGGCGGTATCAGAGGCTTTGATAAAGTGCTCTGGGATGCCGAAAGTTTTCAGAATGAAACGGGCGTGGGCTTAAAACTTACATACCTGAGTAAGGACGGGGAAGAAGGCTATCCCGGAAACCTACGTGTCACGGTGATTTACAACCTGACCAACAAAAATGAACTCAGCATCAGTTATGAAGCGGAGACTGACAAGGCCACACCGGTAAATATCACTCATCACGGTTATTTCAACCTGGCCGGAGCAGGAAACGGCGATATCCTGGGACAGGAGCTGACCATCAATGCCGGCCGCTACACGGTGGTGGACAATACCCTGATCCCCACCGGTGAACTCCGGGATGTGAAGAACACTCCCATGGATTTTCTCAGTCCTCATAAGATAGGCGAACGTATCGGACAGGTTGATGGCGGTTACGACCACAATTATGTGCTGGACAACTGGGATGGTACTTTGCATATGGCCGCCATAGTGGATGAGCCTGTTTCAGGAAGAATGATGGAAGTGCTTACCACCGAACCGGGTGTCCAGTTCTATTCGGGAAATTTTCTGAATGGCAGTAATATCGGTAAAGGCGGAAAAGCCTATCAGAAACATGCAGGGTTCTGCCTCGAAACCCAGCATTTCCCTGATTCTCCCAATCATCCTGATTTTCCATCGGTCATCCTGCTTCCGGGAAAGAAATACCATCATTTCACGGTTTACCGGTTTTCGGCGAAATGACGGTCAGTCGATAGTCAATAGTCGTTAGTCGATAGTTCAGAGTACAAAGTTCAGAGTTCAGAAACAAAGTCAATAATCGTAATTCGTAAATCGTAATTCGTAACTCAAAGTGGTTTTTTATCAAAGTTTGACAAGTTTTCTTGTGATTACAGATTGTTGTGATATTGCCCTGACGAAATATATACCAGGTTTGCATGCTGAAAGATCACATTGATGTTTCCCATTTAAAATAAAATGATCAACTTCCTTACTTTGATCATTAAAGATGGAAATATCATAATTGCAGTCTGACATGAGGGTTATCAGTCCGGTTGTCGGATTTGGATAAATATCCAGTTCATCATTTGGCCTTGTTTCATTAATACCACCTGTCACAATTACCAGAATACTGTCTATTCCTGAGCAACCATAAGAATCAGTAACCGTAACAGCGTACCAACCCTGATCTGAAACTGTGATCTGAGGCAAAGCGCTTCCTGTTGACCAAAGGTAACTTTCAAAACCTGCACCGACATTTATGTCGGTTGATGTTCCGGACTGAATGTAAATGGTATCGTTTCCCAAATCTACCTGCACTGATTCAAAAGTAACATATATGCTATCCATATCAATTCCGCACAGGTTAATAACCCGGACACTGTAATTACCTGTAGTCATAACAAGCAATGTGGAATCGGTAGACAGGTCTGACCATAAGTAATCAGAAACAGGCCAGGTGGCATTTAGCAGTAATTGTGTTCCGGCACAAATTGTTGTATCATTTCCCAAATCAATGTCCGGAGCCCCATAATAAGATACTTCAATGGAATCAGAAACCTGGCCACAGGCATTAGTTGCAGTGACTGAATATGTTCCGGATTGTGATACATAAATTGACGATGAAGTCTGTCCTCCCGGTTGCCAGTGATAATTTGCAGTTGCATCTCCTGCCGCTACCAATACAGAGTCCTGATTACAAACAATGAATGTATCCTGTAGGTTGATACTCAGAGGTTGATCAAACTGAACATGTACAGAATCGGTTTCGTTGCAATAGCCACTGCTGACGGTTACATAATATTCTCCACTATTCACAACGCTGATTTCAGGAATGGTATCGCCTGTTGACCAAATATAATTAACAGAATCTGTAATACCGGTATTCAACAGTACAGGATTGCCTGTGCAAATGCTGGCAATATTATTTCCAAGTTCCGGATTTATTAAATTATACCCGATATGAATAGTATCAAGATTGCTGCAATAATCATCCAGATTTGAAACTGTAAACCAATAACTTCCGGCTTCGTTGATTAATATCTGATTCCCTGTTACAGTTGCAGTATCATTACTGTTATGCCAATGAAACTGCGCTGAGCTGCTATCTGCCTGAATCAAAATAGTCTGGTTTTTACATAGAACTGTATCATTGATTAAATTTACATTCAATACAGGTAAAATATAGATAGTCTTTTTGCACTCATCTAAATGGTTATTTCTATATCTTTTCAAATGTATCTGGTAACTACCTGTTTGGGAAAACACATGATAAAAAGTATCCTGGTTTGAAATACTGAAAGGTATGATATCTGTAAATTCCCAACGAATGGAATCAAAATTTGTATTTGTTAAAGTATATATCATCGTAGAATTTCCAAGGCAAAGATTTTGTGCAATAATATTATGGTCAAGTAATGACCGATGAAAATTGGGAAGAGGATTACCAATATCTTCACTATAAAAAGCTAAATTACAATCTGTCCCTATTAAATTAGGATTGTTAATAACCCAGAAGTTATATATCCCCTGCCACTGTTGATAATATATATCCCATGCAACATAAATTTTACCATTTTTTGCTAATTGTAATGTTGGTTCTGTTTCTGTAACAATCCAATTATTAATATTTGTCAATGAGTTAACTATTCCTATTGAGTCACCTGCTAATAAGTTAACCTGAAATAAATTAGGGTTAGAATAAGGACGTGCAACAACAAAATATAAAATTGTTCCATCATCAGAAAATTCAACGCTATTTGGTTGACAATAAGAAGGAGAATCCGTATCTGGTAAATTAATTGTTATTGGATTAGACAATATTCCTGTTGAATCATTAAAATCAAAAATATCAACTTTAAACATGCCTTTTATTGCAACTGCCACTTTTTTGCCATCAGGTGAAAATTTCATTTGCCCGGCACTTTCATCAATATTACCAGTTGAACTATTTGAATCATAATGTACTGACCCAATATTTGTGATAACCGGAGCTGTATTAAATCCATTTTTTGTTAATAAGAAAGCAACAAATGCATTACTATTCCATTCATGGGTCAAAACCCAAATATCCTTACCGTTTTCATGATTAACCGATGTAACCTTTTGACATACCGGAGACCACAGTAAGTTATTATAAGGGATTAATACATCACCCAAACCATTTTGTAGGGACATATCGATCTCGGAATACCTTAACCCTACATAATAATTGGTATAATTTGTGGTCAGGGCATAATAATGACCTGGTGTCTGTGGGTGCGGAACAATCAATGTTTGACTTGTCTCAATACTTCCCATAAGATTGTGGCCATGTGGCATGGTATCAAGGTTTGCATTTAAAATAATATGACCATTTTGCCACATGAGGAAATTCCCGTTTTTATCACTGATACATGAGCTATTTAATTGCAAAGATTCATCCGGTACAGACTGTAACCAGTGGTACTCTGTTATTACAGTATCATTGATAAAATGTGCCGTTGCTTTTCCATTAATGCAATACCACCAGTCGGTTTCGCCCTGTGCAAGAAGCATGGAGTTTTGCGCACATAATACTAACAACCAGAATATTGCCTTTTTCATGTCAGTAAAATAAAATTGCATTCAGCTAACTGAAAAAAATTGACCGTTTGTCCGGCATTCGTCCGGTCAGACTGATTTTTTACAAATGTACGATTTTATTCCTAAATGTTTCTTTTTCATATTATTATTTTGTGACAATTAATTTGAATCTTCCCGGGCAAACTTTTATGAATTTTGAATGACGGGTATCAATTTGCCTCGTGACTTGTGACTCGTCACTTCATGACTTCATCACTTCGTTACTTGTGACTCGTGACCCTTCACGCATGCCATGCGTGACTACATGACGCCTATGACGTTCATGACGCCCATGACGTTCATGACGCCCATGACGTTCATGACGCCCATGACGTTCATGACGACATACAATAATTTACGCTAATTTTGCCAAAAATATATTTGATGGCTGTTACGCAAAGTGATAATTTACAAAATCAGGGAAATGATCAGCCGAAGTTTTACATCGAGACTTATGGCTGCCAGATGAATGTTTCTGACAGTGAGATTGTTGTTTCGCTGATGAAAAATGAAGGATATGAGATCACCGGAGATATTCATGAAGCCGGCGTGATTTTCATCAATACCTGTTCAATCCGTGATAATGCGGAACAGCGGGTTTGGGGACGACTCGATGTGTTCAGGCAGGAAAAGAAGAAAAGACCGGGAACGATTGTGGGTGTGATCGGTTGCATGGCAGAAAGGCTGAAAGAACAACTGCTCGAAGAAAAAAACGTCGACATGGTGATCGGGCCGGATGCCTACCGTGATCTTCCCAGGTTGCTGGCCATTGCGGAAACCGGACAGAAAACCATCAACACACTTCTTTCACTGGAAGAAACATATTCCGGTATCAGCCCGGTGAGATACAGCGGCAATGGTATTTCTGCTTATGTCTCCATCATGAGGGGCTGCAATTATGCGCGCAGCCGCGATCCCGGTTCAATCCTGAATGAGGTCAGTGAACTGGTAAATAACGGATACAGGGAAGTCACCCTGCTCGGTCAGAATGTGGATAAATATTCATGGGAAGACAGTTTCGGAAAAATGAACTTCGCAGCGCTTCTCGAAACTGTAGCCAAAACAGCCACAGGGCTTCGCGTGAGGTTTTCCACTTCTTATCCAAGTGATATCACCGATGAAGTATTATACGCCATGGCCAGTTACCCGAATATCTGCAAAAGCATCCACCTGCCCGTGCAATCGGGGAGCTCGGCGGTTCTCAGAAACATGAAACGCCACTACACCAGAGAAATCTACATGAACCGGGTTGAAGCCATACGGCATATAATCCCTGAAGCATCTATATCGACTGATATCATTGCCGGTTTTTGCGGTGAGACTGCCGAAGACCACCAGGCAACCTTATCATTGATGGAATGGGCCAAATACGATTTTGCCTATATGTTCAGATACTCCGAACGGCCCGGCACGTATGCCGGAAAGCGACTTAAGGATGATGTGCCTGATGATGTAAAATCACAACGCCTGACCGAAATCATTGAGCTTCAGAACAGGCTATCTGAGGAATCAAAAAAAGCTGACCTCGACAAAGTCTTTGAAGTCCTGGTGGAAGGCACGTCAAGGAAGTCTGTTTCCGAACTTTTTGGCCGCACTTCACAGAACAAAGTGGTGGTCTTCCCCGGGCATAACTGCAAACCGGGCGACTATGTGAACGTCAGGATCACCGCATGCACATCGGCCACGCTGATAGGAGAGACAATGGGGTGAATGGTGAATGGTGAATGGTGAATAGTGAATGGTGAATGGTGAATGGACTGTCCTGGGTGACGAAGCGACTGGGCGAATGAAGCGACTGGGCGACTAAGTGACTGAGAGACTAAGAGACGAAGTGACTGGGCGAACTAAGCGATAGGACGACTGAGAGATGGAGCGACCTATTATTAAGACAAATCATTTTATCACCTTCATCACCCTATCACTTCATCACTTCATCACTCCATCACTCCATCACTCGTGACTTGTGACGCATGCCATGCGTGACTACATGACACCCGTAACGACATGACGTTCATGACGCCTATGACGCCTATGACTTTCATCACTTCATCACTTGATCACTTGATCACTTCCGATTAAACTATCATTAAATCTTAAAATCCGGAAGACACTATCCTAATTCTAAGTATATTTGAAGGTTTTAAGATTTTTTTATGATAAGACCTGTACATCCTGCAATTACAAAAAGAAAACCCGGGTTTATCCGGATTTTTTTATTGATTACATTCCTGCTTGTTAATGCTTTTCATGTAATGGAATCACGGGCAGGTACTCAGCTTCAGCAGAACACCAGCAATACCCCGGCATGGACCTATACCAATACCGGCAATAACCATTCATTTTATATACCAACCACGGCATACATTAGTGCAGGCGGTAACAGCCTGTCAATAGGAGATTATATCGGTGTATTTTACAACGTTTCAGGTACTCTGTATTGTGGTGGTTATGTCGAATGGATGGGCATTACAACGGCAGTACCGGCCTTTAGTGCTGATGCCGGGGATACCAATGGTTTCCAGACCAATGAAGCGATAAAATGGAAGATATGGAGACTCGCCAATAACCAGGAGTATACGGTATACGCATCATACAACAGTGATACCTGTTATTTTTCCAACCAGGGTTACTTTTCCTCAAACGGACTCAGTGGTATAATAGCATTATCAGATAATATTCCGGTTGTTCTTACAATTAACGGGTTATATCCTGGCATTTGCGTCAGTTCAGCGCCGGTAAACCTTACGGGTTCACCGTCAGGCGGTACATTCAGCGGTGCCGGCGTTACCGGGAATCAGTTCAACCCGGCCAGTACCAGCCCGGGAATTCATCATATCAGTTATACTTATACAGATTCATACGGACAAACCTATACTCAGTCCAAATGTACTTCAGTACAACCACCTCCGGCGCCAAACCTGGGCGCTGACAAGAACATCTGCCAGGGACAGTCATCGGTACTCAATCCCGGTAATTTCCAGGTATACCTGTGGAGTAACGGTGCTACAACCCAAACCATTACTGTAAATTCGGCCGGTTCATGGTCAGTAACTGTTACCAATACGGCTGGATGTTCAAATTCAGATACAATCAACACCAATATTATCTCCATCCAACCTGTAAACCTGGGTCCTGATCTGACTGCATGTATCGGGCAAACCGTCAGCCTGGATGCCGGTGTCTATTCCGGTTACCAATGGAGCAACGGACAGACAGGCGAGAGCATCAGTGTAAATACGGCAGGAACATATTCTGTTACAGTAACAGCAGTCAACGGTTGCACCGGTTCTGATGCATCCGTTGTTAACTTTAATTCACCGCCGATTTCGTCTTTTAATGTTTTGTCGCAGGTATATGTAAATAACTTTACAATTGTAACTTATTCAGGAGGTGCGCCCTCAGGAGCTCTTTATTCGTGGAACTTTGCAGGTGGTACAATAATCTCCGGTACAGGACAGGGATCTTACCTGATCAAATGGACAACGGAAGGCATGAAAAATATCACTCTTTCAGTGACATATAATTCCTGCACTTCTCAAATCACCACAAACCAGGTTACGGTATTGCCGGATCTTGGTTTCAGTCAGGTCAGCGCAACTTTCCCCGGACTAACGGGAGCAGCCTGCGCCTGGGCGGATTTCGACAACGACGGTGACCTTGATTTGTTAATAACAGGAACGGGAAGCAATGGTAATATCTCCACTTTTTACAGAAATGATGGAAACGGCGTATTCACAGCCATTTCTTCGAACCTGCCGGGAGTATCTAACGGTTGTATCTCACTGGCAGATTATGACAATGATAATGATGTGGACATCCTGTTATCAGGGAATTACAGTGGAACATACATCACTTATTTATACAGGAATGACGGGAACTTCACATTTACACTGGAAAATTCATCATTGCCCGGAATCATTAACGGGTCCACCGCCTGGGCTGATTTTGACAATGACGGCAAGCCGGATATCCTGATTTCCGGCGCCGGAACCAGTGGTCCTGTCACAAAAATCTTCAGGAACAATGGAGACAACACATTCACCGATATTTCGGCTAACCTGACTCCTGTTTCTTACAGTTCGGCTGCCTGGGCCGATTTTGATAACGACGGCGACCAGGATCTTGTCATTTCAGGCATCGATGCCGGCAATAACCGGCTGACCATTATTTACAGGAATGACAATGGTATCTTTACCAATATTTCTGCAGGCCTCACGGGTGTTTCGGTTGCATCGGTCGCCTGGGCCGATTATGATTCGGATGGTGATCCCGATCTCCTGGTCAGCGGATATACCGGCTCCGGTTACCTGACCAAAGTCTACCGCAATGACAACGGTACTTTTACAGATATTAATGCAGGTTTGCCGGGAATGGCATATGGTTCTGCATCGTGGGGAGATTTTGACAGCGACGGCGATCCAGATATTCTGATCAGTGGAACAAATGGAATTTCTTATTTCACTAAGATTTTCAGGAATAATAACGGCAGTTTCGTTGAATTCCCCGCAGGTCTGACAGGCGTAGCAAATGGAGGCGCCTGGTTTGGTGATTTTGATAATGACAATGACCTCGATATATTTGTTTCAGGATATAATGGTAACACAGCAACATCGGTACTATACCGCAACAACGGATTGATAAGCAATACCGTTCCTTCAGTGCCAACAGGGCTTGCGTACCAGCTCACAGGAAACAATGTCAGCCTGACCTGGAATAAGTCAACAGATAACCAGACGGCTCAGAACGGCCTGACTTACAATGTCAGGGTCGGCAGCAGCGCCGGCAGTTCATCTCTGCTTTCCGCCAGTTCAGAGCCTGTGACAGGTTACCGTAAGGTGGTTGCTTCAGGAAATACAAACAACGACTATACCTGCCTTGTGAAAAATATTCCGGACGGAACGTACTATTTCAGCGTACAGGCAATTGATAATGACTATGCAGGATCAGCATTTGCAACAAGTGTATCTTTCAGTGTACTGCCTACATCAGCATTTACAGCTCCTTCAACGATTTGTATTTCAGATATTGCAACAATAACATATACGGGCAATGCATCTGCATCAGCCAGCTATACCTGGATCTTCGGAGGTGGAATAATCATATCCGGTTCCGGCCAGGGTCCTTACCAGGTATACTGGGCAACTGCCGGAACAAAGACCATATCACTGACTGTTACTGAAAATGGTTTTACTTCTGCTGTAACAACCACTTCAATAACAGTGACAACTATATCGGTTGGCGGCACAGTTGGCGGCGGCGGTTCGAACAAATGCCTCGGATCATCCACAGGAACCCTGACATTATCCGGTTACTCAGGGACCATTATTTATTGGCAGAAAAGAGTCAATAATGGCAGCTGGACAAATATCAGTAATAATGCAAATATTTATGCTGAAGTACCTGTTGCGGCTGGCACATGGAATTACCGGGCAGCAGTGCAGAATGGCAATTGTAACGTGGCTTACTCAGTGATGGCTACTGTCGTTGTATATCCTCAGTCATTAGGAGGATCAGTCAGCGGTACCACTGTGATTTGCCTTGGCAGTTCAACCGGTATAATGACTGTGACCGGATATACGGGGCAGGTAAACAGGTGGCAGAAAAGCCTGAATCTTGGACCGTGGTCAAATATCAGTAATCCGTCGCTCACATATTCCGAAACACCGGCATTAATGGGTTCGTGGCAGTATAGAGCTGAGATACAAAGCGGACCATGCAGTGTTGCTTATTCGGTTCCGGCCACAATTACCGTCAATCCTGCCTCAACCGGCGGAAGTATTTCAGGCGGGTCGACAATATGCTTTGGAAGTAGTACGGGAACCTTTACTCTGAGCGGTTATTACGGAACCATCAATAAATGGCAGAAAAGACTGAACAGCGGCAGTTGGACGGATATCGCAAATACAATTGCAACATACTCTGAAATTCCGGTTTCATCAGGTACCTGGGATTATCGTGCCGAATTGCAGAGCGGAAGTTGTAGTGTGGCTTATTCATCAAATGTTACGGATACAGTTGTTCCTGCAACGGCAGGTGGTTCGGTAAACGGAAGTTCGACCATCTGCCTGGGAAGTTCAACCGGAACTCTTACACTTTCAGGATATGCAGGTACAATATTAAACTGGCGGGTCAGGCATAACGGTGGTTCATGGGTTAATATTCAGAATACCCTGAGTACCTATTCCGCAATACCGCCTTCATCAGGTACCTGGGAATACGGGGCTTTTGTGCAAAGCGGAGGCTGCACTGCTGCTTATTCATCTTCTGCTGTAATCACAGTTTCCTCAGCAACAGCAGGTGGTTCAATTAACGGAGGCAGCAATACCTGCCTGGGTTATTCCACAGGCACAATGACTCTTGTTTCCTATTCAGGCATCATCAATAAATGGCAGAAAAGACTGAACGGTGGCACATGGACAGATATTAACAATACAAGCGGCATTTATTCAGAAACACCAGCTTCAGCAGGTACATGGGATTACAGGGCAGAAGTGCAGAGTGGAGCCTGTAATGCTGCATATTCGTCAGTTACAACAATCATCATTTATCCGTTATCTGCAGGTGGAACGGTCACAGGAGCTTCATCTGCCTGTTACGGGAGTTCGACGGGTACGCTTACACTGAATGGCAATACAGGAAACGTCAATAAATGGCAGAAAAGACTGAATGGTGGTGCATGGACTGATATTATCAATACAAACAATACCTATTCTGAAATACCTTCTTCGACCGGGACATGGGAATACAGAGCTGCCGTACAAAGCGGAAGCTGTACTGTTGCATATTCAGCTGCTATTCAGATAATGGTTTATGATATTCCTGTTGGTGGTAATGTTGAAGGAAGCACAGTCATTTGCCTGGGTGAATCGACCGGTACTATGCTGCTAAACGGTTATTCCGGTACTATTGCATACTGGCAGAAACAAAGGGATTCCGAAGGATGGATAAATATCCAGCAATCTGGTAATACCTGGTCGGAAGTTCCGGCATTGCCCGGAACCTGGAAATTCCGTGCATCGGTTGTGAATGGTCCTTGCAGTCCGGTATGGTCAACGGAAGCCACTGTTATTGTAAGCCCATTACCTTCTCCTGCTGTCATACCTACCGGAGATCAGGATTTATGCCAGGGAACAATTGTTTCATCATATAATGCGACTGAAATTGCAAATGCTGACGAATATATCTGGTCGGTATTTCCTGCTGCAGCGGGCAGCATTTCTTCCAATTCCGTCAGTGCAAATGTTTACTGGAATTCTGCTTTTTCAGGTAATGCCTCTATCACGGTTAAAGGAAGCAACTCCTGTGGTCCGGGACCTGTTTCTGATAGCCTGATCGTGCATGTTTATACACTCCCGGTGGTAAGCCTTCCTGCAAATATTAACCCATGCCAGGGAAATCAGGTAGTCCTTGATGCAGGTAGTTTTTCCGGTTATTCCTGGAACGACGGATCTACGGGCGAAACACTGACTGTTACCCAGTCCGGAAATTACCAGGTAACTGTGACAGATTCACATAATTGCCAGGCTGGCACCATGGTATCTGTCACTTTCCACCAGGCGCCGGTACTGAACCTCAGTTCACCGGTCATGCTCAGCTACGGCGGATCAGTCAGTCTTGATGCAGGCCAGGGATTTTCCTCTTATTTATGGCAGAATAACCAGACAACTCAAAGCATCACGGTAAGCCTGGCAGGCACATATTCGGTTACTGTCAGCAATTCATGGGGATGCACAGGATCAGGTGAAGTAGTCGTACAGCTCAGTCCACAGGAAGCCTCACAATTATTACAACTGTCAAACGGGTGGAGTATAATCTCTACTTATATCGACCCCACTGATCCGCTTATCAGTAGCGTATTTGCCCCTGTTTCCAATAAGGTTACCATTATCAAAGACGGTAATGGTTATGTTTACTGGCCAATCTACGGAGTTGACCAGATCGGGAATATGACGATCGGTAAAGGCTACCAGATTAATATGCAGATGGAGCAAATGCTTGAGGTATCAGGTATTCTGATCATTCCGGAAAATACGCCGCTTACCATACCTGCTGGGTGGAGCATTATCGGTTACCTGAGAAATTCGGCAGGTCCGGTGGTTAGTATGTTCAGCAGCCTCACAGACCTGCTTCTTATGAAAGATGGGATTGGTCAGGTTTATTGGCCCGCTTATGGTGTGAATATGATTGTAAATATGAATCCGGGAAAAGGTTACCAGGTAAAAATGTCAGGGACACAGGTACTGACGTATCCTCCGGATTAGAGGCTGTTGAAAAATCACTGAAGATTTCGCCACTCCGTGGCTTAGTTTTACATGCATGCCTGTATCTACAAAGATGCCGTCACTACGTGACTGGCCAGAAGTCGGTAACTTTGCTTTGCCTGCTTTGTGTGCCTTTATGTAGTCCTTCATAGTAATAGAAATCAATTATAACCAAAATAAAGATTCATCAGGAGTTTTCCGGAATGTCAGGATTATATTAATTTTAGAATTACGATTTACGAATATAATCAAATGATATTTAGTGGATTAAACAATATTTATGTAATAAATAAATTTCGGTTTAATATAAAAATCATTGTTGTCCGGTTAAAATGTTTGAGATTCTTCGCTTCGCTCAGAATGACAAGCTCTTTTATCTCTTAAATGCTTGTCATTCCGAACGAAACGAAGTGCAGCGAGGAAACTAAGTTCTGTTTTGTAATTTTTACCGGACAATAGTGATAATTAATAAATGAATTGATCTGATCTGATTCTTGATCCGCCGCATCGGACTGATACTTTCACTCATCATTCATCACTTATAATTCACCCTTCGACTTCGCTCAGGGCAGGCCATTCACCATTCACCCTTCGACTTCGCTCAGGGCAGGCCACTTGTAATTCGTAATTCGTAACTCGTAATTCGTAACTCGTAATTACTCTTTCTTATCCTTTATTCCTGCGGTAACGCTCTCACCGATGTTCATTCCAAGAACGATTTCATGTGTTCCGCTGCTGTAAGTGATAATATTTCCAAAAGAATAATCGAAGGAATAACCGAAATAGTACCGGCCTACCTTGGCGTCGAAAAGGCCGATAATATCGTTATTGGTCCGGTAAGAAACTCCGAAAGAAATAGTTTTCATGTGAAGCATGGTAGTAAGATCAACCTGTAAAGGAGTAATCTTGGTTGCTTTGAACAATATTGATGGTTCAATCACAATATCCCTGATCAGTTCGTACTTATAGCCGCCCATCATAAAATAATGTCTGATCATCGTGTTATCATTTTTGCTCAGATCCGGCAAACGCATTTTCGTCTGAAAAATATCAGAGATTGAAAAACCGGTATAATAGTTTGTATTATAAAACAATAATCCGAAATTGGCATCTGGGATAAGGGTGGATTCTTTAGCTCCTGTGATTACAGGGTCGTTGGCATCATATAATGTAAAAGCCGACTCATCGACCACCATTTGAAAAATGCTGGCTGAAGCTCCGATGGAAAGCTGGGCCGGTTTATTGAATCTGTTCATGTACTGGTAAAACGGGATATTGTAAGAATAAGCAAGTTGAATACCTGTCCGCGAGATCGGACCGTTTTTATCATTAAAGATAAATCCACCTATACCCACCTTGCCACTCATGATGGGATTATGCTGAGTGACTACATCTGTTCCATCAATTCTAGTCTTATCCGCCACCTTGCCCTTCCTGTCATAGAAGTCCTGAGCGCCGATACGGCCCTGCAAACTGAGTACCTGTGTGCTGGGAGCGCCCTGAAGGCCAACCCATTGCTGCCTCGATGTAAAACGAAGTGAGGTATAATTTTCAGAACCCGCTACCGCCGGATTAAGCAGGAAATAATTGGTGACATACTGGCTGTACATCGGAAGCTGTTGAGAATGCAATCCCAGCCATGAACCCAGTACCCAAAGAAAAATGACCAGCTTTTTCATATATAAAAATTTTGTTTTCATACCGTTTAATTTTTTAACGAACAATTGTAACGGTTCCTATGATCGGAGCCTTACCATTCCTGAGATTCACCACATAATGATAAGTATCGCTCGGCAGTATATTACCGTTAAACTTGCCATCCCATTTCTGATGATAACCGATATCTGACCTGAATAAAAGCTGTCCCCAGCGATTGTAAACATCAATGATCGTATTGGGGTACAAATCAATCCCCCTGATATTCCATATGTCATTAAACCCATCACCATTCGGAGTAAATGCAGATGGAATGAAAATGCATTGCTCGTAAATATTGGAGAGTGTGTATTCGTTCACCAGGGTGCAATTATTTCCATCGGTGATGGTCACAGTATATACTCCTTCCGGAAGAGCAGTAATAGCAGGCAGTACCTGTAAATTTGACCAGTTATAGTTGTAAGGACTGACTCCCCCTGACACTGTAAGAGCTATAGAACCATCAGCGAAATCCGGGCATGTCGGATGAATTACGCTTTCACTTGTTGTCAGCTGAGGCGGCTGGATAAGGTAAGCGACTCCCACATCATTACAACCGTTCAGGTCGGTGACAGTTACGTAATATGTACCTGACTGCACATCAATCAGGTTCTGATCGGTCAGGCCGTTGTTCCAGGAATACGAATAAGGAGGTGTGCCTCCGTTTACGGTGAGGTCGATCATTCCGTCGGATCCGCCATAACAACTTACGGCATAGCCATTGAATATAGAAGTAACAGTAACCGTTACATGTACAAGGTTGGCACTATTGACATTTGTGCTGTCTGACTGCATGCATCCGTTGGCATCAATTACCGTTACTGAATACACTCCAATTGTAAGACCCGTCAGATCCTGGCTTGTAGCACCATTTGACCAGGTATAATGATAAGGCTGGTTACCTCCGCTGACTGACAGGTTAATAGTTCCGCTTGTGTCTGAGAAGCAATTCAGCGCAATGGCCAGGATACTCAGATTAAGAGTCGTTCCCGGCTGACTGATCACATAACTGCCTGTTCCGATACAATTATTATTATCAGATACGGTCACCAGATAGGTACCTGCTGTTAAACTACTGATGTCCTGATTAGTTGATCCGGTTGACCAGCTGTACTGATATGGAGTGATCCCGCCATTTACAGTCAGATCAATGGAGCCGCTTGAATCGGCATAACAGGAAACAATGGTGATCTGGGCATCAAGAACCAGCAACAAAGGCTGCACTATCGCAAAAGCCTGCGTATGGCTGCAACCATTGTGATCAGTGATGGTCACAAAATAATTATCTGCAGGTATACCTATTAAATCCTGGGTAGTTGCTCCATTCGACCAGATATATGAATAAGGAGTCGTACCACCAGTCACAGTAAGGTCAATAAAGGCATCGGACACGCCGTGACAACTGACCTGGCCAATGGTATAAGTATAGCTCAGGGCTGAATCAGGCTGGCTCACCACAATGATACCTGTTACATAACAAAAATTATAATCAGTAATACTGATTGAATAGGTACCGGCGGTCAGGCCGCTGATATCTTCCACTGTGGCATTATTTGACCATAAATAAGTGTATGGTTGGATACCTCCGGTTACTGTGGCATTGATAGCCCCGTCAGATCCCCCTGTACAGTTGACATTAATAGCTGTCATCAGAACACTTAATGCGCTCTGAGGCTGGGTGATCGTGACTGTTGCATAAGCCGGCGGACATCCGTTTGCATCATTCACCGTAACACTGTAAATTCCTGCAACCAGATTAGAGATATCCTGTGTTGTGTCGTTATTGCTCCAGTGATAAGTAAACGGGGAATTACCTCCTAATACATAAAGGTTGATTGAACCGTTAGAGTCCCCAAAGCAACTTACATCAGATTGAGTATGAATCAGGCTGATGTTATCAGGTTGGGTAATTGTATAGGAAGAGCTGGCAGCACACCCGTGTGAGTCGGTCACAGTTACTGAATAGGTACCGATCACCAGATTGCCGGTATTCTGATTCGTTGAAGAATTATTCCACAGGAAAGAATAAGGAGAAGTTCCGCCGGTAACAAGCAGGTCGATAGCTCCGTTGGATCCTCCGTTACAACTGACATCAGTTACAGATGCATAAATACTTAATGCCGCAGATGGCCCGGTAACAAGTGAAGAAGCAGACGACTGGCAGAAATTATTATCAATGACAGTTACAGAATAATTACCTGCAATAATTCCTGTGATATCCTGGCTGGTGGCATTGTTCGACCAATGATACTGGTACGGGGATATACCACCGGTGACGGTCAGATCAATGGCTCCGTTATTTCCGTTAAAACATAGTACAGGTGTAACGACAGTTGACAAGGAAAGGGGAGATGCAGGCTGGCTAATGACTGACGAATTTGTTGCCGTACATCCGTTATTGTCAGTTACGGTAACAATGTAAGTGCCTGCTGTAAGGCTGGTTAAGTTTCCGGTCGTTTGTCCTCCTGACCAAATGTAATGATAGGGCGATGTTCCTCCTGTTATATTCAGGTTGATACTACCGGTTG
>JAPLDU010000074.1:19224-43587 GCA_026391255.1 Bacteroidia bacterium
TCCGTAGCATAAAACAGGTGTTGGAGTCAGATTAAGTGTCAGTGTCAAAGGAACAGTAATGGTTATTGTAGCAGTGTGCAAACAACTTAATGAATCAGTCACGCTCACCGAGTATTGACCTGCCGTTAGACCGGTAATATTTAGGGTAGTGGCACTGTTTGACCACAAGTAAGTATATGGTGGTGTACCACCGGAAACCGTCAGATTTGCCGATCCGTTGGAAAGGCCGGCACAACTGACGTTCACTCCGGTTACAGATGTTATGATGGCGGGTGACTGGGTAATTGTCACATTACTATTTACCAGGCAGTTATTACTGTCAAACACCAAAACTGAATAATATCCCGCAGGGACGTTAGTGAGGTCCTGTGTGGAAAATCCATTTGACCAGAAATAAGTAAAGGGCGGTGTACCCCCGTTTACGGTCAGGTCAGCCTGGCCGGTGGAACTTCCAAAGCATGATATGGGTGTCGGGATGATACTTGTAGTAATGGCAGCAGGATTGATCACGGTAAAACTACTGATGATTGCACAACCATGGCTGTCAGTAACAGTTACAATGTACACAGCTCCTGCAAGGCCGGTAATATCCTGGCTTGTGGCATTGGTTGACCAATGATAGGTAAATGGAGAAGTTCCGCCGGAAACACTCAGATCAATTGCCCCGTCGCTGAGGTTATGGCAACTCACATTGGTTATTACAGCAGTAGTAATGATTGCATCAGTCTGGATAATGTTAAATACTGCAGTGGCCGAACAACCAATGGCATCGGTAACGGTAACCGTGTACTGTCCGGCTGCCAGCCCTGAAATATCCTGGTTGGTCGATCCGTTGGACCAGTTATATGTATAAGGAGAAATAGCACCGGTGACCGTCATGTCTATTGTTCCGTTATTTCCTGAATTGCAGGTGACATTGTTGATGGTAGCTGTCAGGGAAACAGGGGGTGAAATTGTCACATTAATAGTATCACTGTTGCTGCAACCTGCTGCATTGGTTACTGTCACGGCATAAGTGCCTGAGACGCTTACTGTAAGAGTTTGCAGGCTGGAGCCATTCGACCAGTGATAAGTGGCAAAGCCTGCGCCGGCATTAAGAACTATGGAAGCGCCGTTGCAGGATATAGTGTCCGGTCCGAGATTCACTACAGGAACCGGCAACAAACCCACATGTATTGAATCAGTAATCGAACAACCATGTGAATTGCTCACAGAAACCCAATAATCACCAGTATTCACAACAGTATAATACTGGCCTGAACTTCCGTCCTGCCAGTGATAGCTGGCTGCACCGGGCCCGGCATTGAGCACATAGCCTGAATTTGCACATACAGAGGTATCATTTCCCAGGTTAACCACGGGCAGTGGCATTACGATTATATTACCGGAAACAGGAGCTCCATGGCAGCCCTGGGCTGATGTTTCGACCACCGACACAGGATAGCTGCCCGGAACGTTTCCCCAGTTCACATGGATAGTATCATTCAGGTAAACAGTTGAACTGACCCCTGAAATACTCCAGGTAAAGGTTGAACCCGGACTGCCGCTTACCCAGTAATGCTTACCTGTCTGACCCGCACAAACCGTATCAACTATGGTTTGCGCATGAACCGTCAGGCCGGGAGATAAACCGGTCAGCAGTATCAATATGTAAATTAAACGTTTCACACCAATTATTTTAAGGCATTAAGCATTAGGCATTAGGCATTAGGTGTCTTGATGATTCTGAGCATCATGAACGTCATGAGCGTCATGAGCGACATAGGCGTCATGATCGTCATGATCGTCATAATCGTCATGATCGTCATGATCGTCATGATCGTCATAGGCGTTATAGACTTCTTAGTCATTGTGCTATTTCGAAAATTATTAAACATTATTTATATTTTACTATTCACCATTCACCAATCACTACTCACCATTCACTCCGCCACAGGCGGATCACCATTCTGCCGGAAATGTTTGAAAATGGAAGTGGAAACGAAAAGACATTTCCTGCACCGGAACAAGGTGGAGGCGACTGAGTGACGAGGCGACTGAGAGACTGAGCGACTGAGGCGATTGAGCGACTGAGTGACGAAGTGACAGAGTGACGAAGTGAAAGAGTGACAAAGAGACTGGGTGACGAGGTGACTGAGTGACGAGACGACTGGGTGACGAGGTGACTGAGCGACGGGGCGAACTAAGCGACTGAGCGATGAGGCGAACAAAGCGACTGAGCGATGAGGCGAACAAAGCGACTGAATGACGTAGTGAAAAGGTGACAAAGTGACCTGATACCTGATACTTGATACCTGATACCTGATACCTGATACCTGATACTTGATACCTGATACCTTCCTCCTGCTCCGGGTGTCGGAAATGTTTGAAAATGGAAGTGGAAACGAAAAGACATTTCCTGCACCGGAACAAGGTGGAAGTGTTTGGGCCAGCAAGCTATAATGTGGCCTGAAACCTGGTATTTTACTACGTTCAAAATTGTCTGTCATCATTCATCACTTATTATTAGTCAGATTCGTCATGAAAGTCATGTGCGTCATGAGCGTCATGTGCGTCATGTGTGTCATGTGCGTCATGTGCGTCATGAGCGTCACAGAAATAATCCGAATGTTCGTTTGTTCGATTACTCGAATTTTTGAAAGTTCGATTGTTCGTCCGCCTGAGGCGGAGTTCATTTTTTCATCACTCATAATTCATAATTCATAATTCATATCCTGATACTTGATACCTGGTTCCACGGTCAATCACGGCCATATGCTTTCCAACATCAGGATATATCATACAAAATCAGGTTTGTAATCATGTGACTTATCATCAATATAAAAATTCAGTTTGTCATATTATCACCATCTTTTGGCCGCAGCAATTCACTATTGGCATGAGCCTTCAGCAAACCGCAGCGACCTGCTGAATTAGTTGTGCTGGATCGGTGATGTAACGGGCAATGAGTTGATAACAACCGTAGTGGTAGTTGTATTACTGCAACCGTTGCTGTCGCTGAAAGAATAGGTTACCGTATAAGTACCAGCTGTACTGGCTGCCAGGTCGATCTGACCACTTGCAGCATTGATCACAAGGCCTGCGGTTGAACTGTAAGTGCCACCTGCCTGGCCAGTCTGGGTTACATCAGCATTACCAATTCCGCAGAATGGACTGGCATAAGCTATAGTTGCCGTCGGTAAAGCATTAATTACAACTGTTGCTGTGGTAGTATTGCTGCAACCATTGCTATCACTGAAACTATACGTTACAATATAAGTACCAGGTGTGCTGGTTGCCAGGTTGATCTGACCACTTGCAGCATTGATCACAAGACCTGCCGTTGAACTGTACGTGCCACCAGTCTGACCGGTCTGGGTTACATCAGCTGTTCCGGTTGCACAGAAAGGTGTGGCATAAGCTATAGTTGCAGTCGGTAAAGCGTGAATTACAACTGAAGCAGTGGTAGTATTGCTACAACCATTGCTATCACTGAAACTATAGGTCACAGTATAAGTACCAGGTGTGCTGGTTGCCAGGTTGATCTGACCACTTGCAGCATTGATCACAAGACCTGCCGTTGAACTGTACGTGCCACCGCCAGGTCGATCTGACCGCTTGCAGCATTGATCACCAGTCCTGCAGTGGAACTATAAGCTCCGCCTGTCTGACCGGTCTGTGTCACGTCAGCTGTTCCTGTCGCACAGAATGGACTGGCATAAGCAATAGTTGCTGTCGGTAAAGCATGAATTACTACCGAAGTGGTAGTTGTATTGCTGCATCCGTTGCTATCACTAAAGCTATATGTCACTGTATAAGTACCAGGTGTACTGGCTGCCAGATCTATCTGACCACTTGCCGCATTGATCACAAGTCCTGCAGTTGAACTGTAAGCGCCACCTGTCTGGCCGGTCTGTGTTACATCTGCTGTTCCGGTCGCACAGAATGGACTGGCATAAGCAATAGTTGCTGTCGGTAAAGCATTAATTACTACCGAAGTGAAGGTAGTATTGCTGCATCCGTTGCTATCACTAAAGCTATATGTCACCGTATAAGTACCAGGCGTACTCGCTGCCAGATCTATCTGACCACTTGCCGCATTGATCACCAGGCCGGCAGTTGAACTATAGGTGCCACCTGTCTGACCGGTCTGGGTTACATTGGCAGTTCCGGTCGCACAGAACGGACTTGAATATGCAATGGTCGCTGTTGGTAATGCATTGATTGTAACGCTGGTGGTTGTAGTATTGCTGCAACCATAGATGTCACTGAAACTATACGTCACCGTATAAGTACCGGATGTACTGGCTGCCAGGTTGATCTGACCATTTGCAGCATTGATCACCAAACCTGCAGTGGAACTATAAGTACCACCTGTCTGCCCGGTCTGGGTCACATTTGTAGTTCCTGTTGCACAGAACGGACTACCAGTATAAGAGATGCCGGCAATCGGTAATGGCATCACCAGAATCTGATATGCAACAGTATCACCGGGACAACCATTAGAATAAGTTGAATAGGTTCCCAGAACATAGGTTCCGGGTGATGATGTTGTCCAGTTAATAAACACATGATGATTAACGGGTGCATCAACAATAGAAATAGTGGGACCTGCTGTCCCGATATAAAACCAATGATACGTAATTGTCGGATTATCATTTACCGAATACGGGTCATGGTTATTACATACACCCACCGTATCAAAACCTGTGGGCACAACCTGTCACAATGAGGATTTAAATGCAATCAAGACGAAGAACAGTATTTCAAACATTTTCAAAAAATTTCTCGCTTCCATTTTCAAAAAATTTTAAAGATTAATTACTAATTTATTTATTATTTATTTATTTTATTTTCAATTTATTGACTATGAACAATAGGCTGTGTAACAGGCAAAGGATTGACCGTAACTGGTAAAACTGTTGGTGAAACAGCGGTGCAGCCGTTTCCATCGGTATAATTGACTGAAACAGTCTGTGGTCCTGCAGTTGCCCAGGTCACAGTTATTGTGTTCGTACCAGATCCTCCAGTTATCGTTCCTCCGGATGAGACACTCCAGGTGTATCCTGTCATTCCTGCTTGTGTCGAATATATAACTGTTGATCCTTTACAGACCGGTGCAGGTCCTGTAATGACCGGTTGTGGTAAAGGATTGACAGTCACACAGACAGAATCTTCTGAGGTGCAGCCAAATCCAAAACTCACCTGTAAATGATAACATCCTGAATGGGTAACATCAGGTACCTGGGTGACCTGATTTGCCGAGACTGGTATTCCGTTTCCGCTCCAGCTGAATTGAGGGAGATAAGGCAATAATTCCGTGACTTCAATTTTATAGTCTTCCGTTTCCCCGTCAAAATAAGTAATGCAGGGGCCAGGTGAGACACCTGCAAAACCAATGATCCTCATCCTTGTTTGTCCGGGTATCGCATTTGCCGGTGCGGTTATGGATGTCTGAAGAGTAGCATAACCCAAGACTGAACTTGATCCGATAAAATATTGTTCTGATGCATCAGCAAAATCACCATCCCTGTTCCAGTCAATATAAGCCCAGTACTGGTATAAGAATTGATCAAACCTCCAGCTTGTAACCTTTAGTTGATAAGTATTTCCTTTCTGAAGAACAGTGAATAAAGAAGAGGTGAAATCAGAATAAAGGGAGGAATCGCTTGGGTTTGAGGAGCCATTCATCCGTACGTCGGTAATTTTCTGTAACGTAAAGGGAACGATTGAGCTGGAATCTCCGAATGACGGACAATATGAATTGCTCATTATGCAACTTGAGCATACATTTATATACGACACATTGGTAGCAGTATATGCACCCGATAATGAAATGCTATCGCCATAACAAATGGAAAAATTGTTGCCGGCTAAGGCTTGACAATTTGCAGGAATTGTTGTAACAATTACTGAATCCGCATTTTGACAACCATTGGATGGATCAGTAATTGTAACTGAATAGGTTCCCGCACTGTCAACCATAAGCGTCTGAGCTGTGGAACCTGTGGACCAGTGATAATTGTATCCGGGATGATAACCACCGAACAGGTATAGGTTGCTGCCCTGATAAATAGTAGTGTCGTTACCGGGTATAATATTTAAAGTCAGATTTTGCCCCACAGAATAGCTCGAGGTAAGTATACATCCGTTATGGTCGGTAATGGTCAGGGCATAGTTTCCTGCTGTTAGATTTTGTAAATCCTGGGTTGTGGCGCTGTTGTTCCATAAATATGTATAAGGCGCCGTGCCGCCTGTAAGGTTAAAATCAATACTCCCGTTGTTAATATTAATACAACTTGCGTCTACGATAACCGGGGATGTAATATACATTGTTGAAGGTTCGGAAACTGAATAACAGGCGCTAATGGTGCAATTGTTTGAGTCAGTTACGGTGAGACAATAAATGATATTGGCGGCCAGCCCGGTAAGATTTTGGGTGGTTGCACCGGTACTCCAATGATATGCATATGGAGTGGTACCACCGGCAGGAGTGATATCCACGCTGCCATTGGTTAGTCCGTAACAGGTTACGTTGTTTATTACATCACTGATGGTTAAAACTGCCGGTTGGGTGAGAGTCGCTGTTGCCGTTGCCGTACATCCGTTCACATCGGTAACAGTGACAGAATATGTACCAGGGGCAAGATTTGTCCTGTCTTCAATGGTTGTACCATTATTCCAAAGGTAAGTATAAGGTGATGTTCCTCCTGTAACCGTTATATCTATTGCCCCGTTATTATTCCCGTTACATTGCACATTTGTTAATCCCGTAGTTATTGTCAGTGCCGCAGGTTGAGTAATAATGTATGTGGCTGTCATGATGCATGAATTTGCATCCGTGACTGTTAAATGATATGTGCCGGAAGGAAGGTTGTTAAGATTGTGCGTTGTCTCATCATTATAACTCCAATGATAAGAATAAGCCGTAATTCCACCGGTTACGTTAATTTCAATATTTCCATTGTCAGCATTGAAACATGTGACATTATCAAAATCAGTTACGGATATTTGTATCAAAGTGGGTTGGGAAATGATATAACAGGCAGTGGCAAGACATAAATTTGCATCTGTCACCGTAATACAATAAGTTCCTGCTGTCAGCCCTGTTAGATCCTGCGTGGTAGCATTGGTACTCCAGGTATAGGTATTCCACGTAAAGGTAAATGGAGGAGTACCATCATTGATAATTATATGTATTGAACCGTTGCTTTGCCCGTAACAGTTTTGTCTGGCTATGCTGCTGACAGTTAATCGCGGAGCAAGCTGAACAATTTGATATGTCGCTGTAAGGATACATGAATGTGCGTCAGTAACTGTAAGAGAATAATTATTTGGACTGAGATTATTAAGATTCTGGGTAGTGGCATTATTACTCCAATGATAAGTATAAGGTGATGTTCCCCCTGTTACTGTAATATGAATTGCTCCATTGGCTGTGTCACAAATGACATTTGTCAAACTGTCTGTTAATGTCATTGCGGCAACCTGCGTAATAGTATAACAGGCTGTTTGCTTACAGTTATTGGCATCTGAAACAGTCACACAATAATTTCCGGCAGTAATGGCCGTCAGATCCTGTGTTGTGGTAGCATTACTCCAGACATAAGTGTAAGGAGAAGTACCACCTGCCACGCTGATATCTATGGCTCCCGTACCTGCCCCGTAACAGAGAATATTTACAGTATTGTTAAGGCTAATGGATAGCTGGGCAGGTTGTGTTATAACCGGCGAGTAATAGAGGAGACATCCATTGGCATCAGTAATTATTCCAAAATGAGTACCGGGCATTAGTGCATAAAAAGAAAACGAACTGTCTGCATTCATGGGAGCAGGAATGCCATCCAGTGTAACAGTATAAGGTGTTGCTCCTCCATGAGGAAGTACTGATATTGTACCATCGCTATAGTTATAACATGAAATATTTCCCTGATTAACATCAAGACCATAATTAACTAACGGGGCGGGCTGTGTCACTGAAAAAGATGAAGTTGCCAGACAACCTTCTGCATCTGTGACTGTCAGTACATAATTACCTGCTGTAATACCGGACAGACTTAAGGTGGTTTGTGAGGTGTTCCAATGGTAAAAATAAGGTAGGGTGCCTCCTGACACAGAACAGGTTATTGAACCATTGCTTAACCCGTTACAGGTCACATTGAATACTGTACCACTGACTGTTAGTAAGGCTGGTTGAGTGATATCAACTGAGTTGGTGAAAGTGCATAAATGGGCATCAGTGACTGTATAACTGTAAGTCCCTGCAGTAAGGTTAGTAATAAACGGGGTATTGGCATTGTTCGACCAGTGGTAAGTATAAGGAGAGGTTCCTCCGGAAACTGTAAGAAAGATAAGGCCGTTGTTACCGCCATAGCAGGATACGGGTAGTAATACCAGATTAGAAGCTTGTAACACAAGCGGGTCAGTGATGCAGATAGATCCGGTTGTGGATTGTCCTGTATAATAAGTGCCCGTAAGGCTTGTTAATGCACTCAACCCGCCGGAATAATAATTTCCCTGGTTGGGTTGTAAATTGGAATAAGTCGCTGTCATATTTACAGCAATTCCAAGAGAAGTATGCCATACTTTCCAGTTAAATGATTCTCCGTTAATGAACCCTTCTTTTACAGTAGTGGTGGTAGGATCATCACCCATGGCAGTCACTGCAGTGGAAATGCCCGACCAAAGTTCATATCCACCACATTTCAGTACTCCGCCGTCGTTGTAAAACACACCGATATAATCCCCGTTGGCAACCGGACTTCCATTAATAGTCAAAGGTATGGTATTAAGAATGGCAATAATATGATTGTCAGTATAATAAGAATAACTCCAGCTAAATGTATTAACAGTAATATTTGAATCATATACTGTTACGTTATAACAGCCGGCAAGGACATTTGTAAGGTTTTGAGTAGTGGCGCCATTACTCCATATGTAATGAATCGGCGGTAATCCACATCCTACGGTAAGGTTAACATTAGTAAATCCGCCATGGCAGGCTATTATTGAGTTTGTAAGACTAAGCTGTATGGGTAAATAAGTCGGATTAATCAAAGAATCAGTTTTACTTGAAGAACATCCTCCGCTATCGGTTATAGTCACTGAATATATTCCGGAACTCAAACCTGAAATATCCTGGGTAGTGGCGCCGTTTGACCAGAGATAAACATAGGGAGGTGATCCTCCTGATACTGTCAGGTCAATAGCTCCATTTAAATTATTACATGAGACCTGGGTCACGGAATCAGTGGAAATAACTGCAGTCGGCTGGGTAAGCGGAATAGATTGAGTAGAGACACAGTTGCCACTTGTGACAGTAACCATATAGGTGCCTGCCTGCAGGTTGGAGACAGTGTCAGTGGTTAATCCGTTACTCCACGAATAACTGAAAGGTGAACCCGCACCGGAAACTGTCAGGGCAATAACGGCGTTACTATAACCATTGCAAAGGACAGGAGAAATGATGTTATAGGCAATTACCGGTCCGGAAGTGAGTTTTGCCACAAATCCATCAGGACTTGAGCTTGCATTGAGGGGTATTGATCCAAAAAGGGCAGCTCCTGTGTAGGAACCCGTGGTGAAAATATCACATGAATAAACTCCTACCGATGTTGCATCCTCTGTACTTGAGCCCCCAGCTGATTTGACCCACAGCCAGGTGCCGCTTGAATTGCATTTAGCAATGAATATGTCTGAATTTCCAAAAGAGGTCAAAGGAGTTAAAGCTCCAAAAGTACATGTGGGATTACTATATGTTCCTGTAATAATTGGGTTACCTGAAGCATCAATAATTATTCCTTTCCCAATATCATCATTTGTACCGCCTGCGTTGATCACCCATTGACAATTACCGTCACTTACAGCATATTTTGCAACAAAAACATCATATGAAATACCATTGGAATTTACGGAATAGCTTCCAAAAAAAGCAGGGGTTGATTTATATGCGCCCGTAATATACACATATCCAGGTGCTGTATTATCATACGTAATATTATAAGCATCATCCTGATTATTACCACCAGCTTGTTTCAGCCATGTTACAAGCCCGTTGGATGGATTATACTTCACTGTAAAAATATCATGTGAACCTGCAGAAGCACAAGTATTTGGATTAAAATATGCAATTGTACTAAAATAACCAGTTACATAGGGACTTCCAGATGCATCAATACATACCGACATTCCTTCATCATTTCCGTTACTACTTCCATTGCTTCCACCTTTTTTTGCCCAAATTGTATTACCTGTTGAATTCATCTTAAATATGAATGCATCCTGATCTGACGTAATCAGTGTATCACCATTTCCAAAAATCTGGGTTCCATTGATAGCTCCTGTGACAAACAGATTCCCTGAACCATCCACGGCAATGCCGTTTCCACGGTCAATTGCTCCTGTCCCGCCAGTCACCCTCTTTAACAGCGGTGTCTGAAAAACACCGGAAGTTGAATATTTTGCAACAAATATGTCCTGTCCCGAACCAGTTGATGAGCCCGATGTTGAAGTTGAACCGAAGGTGGCATTATCAGTGATAAATCCTGTGATATAAACATAACCCGCATTATCCACGCAGATTCCACGGCCATCGTCGTTTGAGATGCCACCGGCTTTGACAGCCCATTGCAGGGTGCCGTTATTGTCGTATTTTACAAGGTAAATGTCCGTTAAACCTGAAGAAGTAAGAGAATAGCCGGGAAAATTTACGGTTCCTGAAAATGAACCCGTAACATAGACATTGCCATTGTTATCCACAGCAATGGCCTTACCAGTTGAGTTACCGCCCGCCTGGGTAAATGCTTTGTCAGCCCAGGCCCAGTTTGGAGTTTGCGAAAACCCGGTATTTACTGATATGATAAACAGTAATATGTAAATTTTTTCTCTGATACCTTCTTTATTAACCTGCAAAATTAGATAATAACACTGGTCATATGATAAATTAACAGTTCAATTCCAATTACTATATTAACAGCCAAATTAAAACAAATGTTTATTAAAACCTAACAATAGCAACCATTTTAACAGATTTTTCAATCATTTTAAGTAATATTTATTTCACAAATAATTATTAACAATCATTAGTGAATAATTATTTGTTTTGATTTTTGATTATCATTTTGTTTAAAAAGTCTGACATTTATGCAATAAGATGAATTCCGGCAGTTGGTTAAGAGTGAAGAAGTGACTGAGTGACTAAGTGACTGAGAGACTAAGGGACAATGAGACTTCACCCGGAATCTTTTACTCACCATTCACTACTCACCACTCACCACTCACTCCGCCTCAGGCGGATCACCATTCATAACTCTAACGGAGTAAAGATGTGGTCTTTATTTCTGGAAAGTGTTACACAATTACAGAAAAGAGTTACATAAATCACACATTTTGGTTAAACGACGGAGCGACAAAGTGACTGAGTGACGAAGTGACAGAGAGACGAGGTGACGAAGTGACTAAGAGACTAAGTGACTAAGAGACTAAGGGACAAGGAAAATAGGCGACTGAGCGAACTAAGCGACGGGGCGACAAAGTGACGAAGTGACTGAGAGACTGATGGACTAAGTGACGAAGTGAAAAGACGACTGGTCGAACCAAGCGACGGTACGACGAAGTGACAAAGAGACTGAGGGACGAGGAGATTTCACCCTGAACCTTACACTCACCATTCACCACTCACCATTCACCATTCACCATTCACCACTCACCATTCACCATTCACCATTCACCATTCACCACTCACCATTCACTCCGCCACAGGCGGATCATCATTCAAAATTTATAGTTTTTATTTGGGAACAGATTTTAAATATAAATTTATTGTTAATTTTACCTATCGGAATCTAATCCGTTATTAAACATTATCTGGTTGAAATTCAGATGGTAAAGGTATTTATTATTAGAGAGTTATAACCTAAAATATCTTTTATGTCAGGGCATAATAAATGGTCAACGATTAAAAGGAAAAAAGGAGCTTTGGATTCAAAGCGTTCAAAGATCTTTTCCAAAATAATCAAGGAAATATCAGTAGCAGTGCGTGAATCAGGAGCTGATCCTGACAGCAATCCAAAGTTGCGACTCTGCCTGCAGAATGCCAAAGGTGTGAATATGCCGAAGGAAACAATCCAGCGTGCCATTACCAAGGCAAGCGATGAAGGATCCAACCTGCATGAACTCACTTTTGAAGGATATGCACCCGGAGGAATTGGAATATTTATCGAATGTCTTTCCGATAATAACAACCGCTCCGTAAGCAGTATCAGGGCAACTTTTTCCAAACGGAGTGGTACGCTTGGAACTAATGGCTCACTGAGTTTCCTTTTCGACAGGATGGGAGTTTTCAATATCCTGAAAGAACATATGAAAAATATCGACAAGGATATGTTCGAACTGGAGATCATTGATGCAGGAGCAGAGGACCTGGAGGAATATGAGGACAGGTTTGTGATTACCACCGCAATGGAAAATTTCGGTTCGGTAAATAAAAAACTGGAAGAATTGAAAATAGATGTGGAAAATGCTGAATTGCGCCGGATACCTAATGATTATAAAACTCTCGACGTTGAATCGGCCAAGAAAGTGCTGAGATTAATAGAAGAGTTTGAAGAAAACGAAGATGTTCAGAATGTCTATCATAATCTGTCAATCACAGACGAACTGATGGCTGCTATGGAAGAAGAGTGAATTTTAATTATGAGTGATGAGTGATGAGTGATGAATTATGTGTATCGGTATCAAGTATAAAGTATCAGGTTAAGTCAATTAGACACTTAGGAAACAAAACTTACCAACATGTTATCGTTAAATTGTTTTCCTCTGATTCGTAAATCGTCATTCGTAAGTCGTAAATTTTCCCCTTTGGGCTTTTTTCTCAAAATGAAAAATTTAGTCTCTAAGTCTCTCAGTCTCTTCGTCGCTTCGTTCGCTCAGTCGCCTCTTCTCTTCGTCCCTCAGTCACTCAGTAATTCCATCACTCCATCACACCATCACTCCATCACTCCATCACTCCATCACCTGTCACCCATAACTAACGACCTGAATTCTCATGAAAAATAAAACATTAAAAATTATTCTCATCACACTCGGGATATTGGCAGTACTGTATTTGTCGCTGCCCGTTTATCTGCAGAAAGCCCTGATCTATCAGAAGGCAGGTATTGATGATTATCCCATTTTCGAGAACAGGAAGGTGAAAGCCGGCAATTACCAGCCCTGGTCGGTTTCCCGGAGCTACAACAAAAAAACGGTTCCCAAAGATTTGCTGGCTAAGTTTGAAAAATACAGGACTGTTTCATGGCTCGTAGTTCAGAATGATTCAATAAAATCTGAGGAATACTGTGAAGGTTATAATGAAAACTCATTGTCGAATTCATTTTCGATGTCAAAGTCCATAATAGGTCTTCTGGTTGGAATTGCACAGAATGAAGGAAAGATCAGGGACCTGGATCAGAAAGTGATCGAGTTTTTTCCCGAACTGAAAGGACAATACAGGGATAAGCTCACCATCAGGAACCTGCTAACCATGAGTTCAGGTTTCGAATGGGACGAAGCATACAGCAGCGCTTTTTCAAAAACTACCATGGCTTATTATGGGAATGACCTGCCCGGCCTCATCCTGAAACTTCCTGTAAGTCAGGAGCCCGGTAAGGTTCATATTTATAAGAGTTGTGACTCTCAAATGCTTGCCTTTATTCTCGAAAAGGCAACAGGAATGAAAGTCTCTGATTATGCCTCTGAGAAATTATGGAAACCTCTTGGAGCAAAGAATGACGCTTTATGGTGTCTCGACCGGAAGGGTGGCATCGAAAAAGCTTTTTGTTGTTTTAACTCTGATGCCAGAGATTTTGCCAGGATCGGCCAATTGGTACTTAATAAGGGTAAATGGAATGGTATACAACTGGTTCCTGAAAAATATCTCGAAGAATCTCTCACACCTCTTACATCAATGAAAGACGATGAAAGGCACGTCGTGAATTATTACGGCTACCAATGGTGGATGGTGGATTACAAGGGTTACCATATCCCTTTTGCCCGGGGACTGAACGGTCAGTATATTTTTATTATACCTCAGAAAAATGCGGTAGCGGTGAGACTTGGCTTCGAACGCAGTGATAAAATTATTAATGAACATCCCGAAGATGTTTATACCTATCTGGATGCTGCATTGCAGATACTCGACTGAATGTAGTGAATGGTGAATGGTGAATGGTGAATAGTGAATGGTGAATAGTGAATGGTGAATAGTGAATGGTGAATGGTGAATGGTGATCCTCCTGTGGCGTAGTGAGTGGTGAGTACAAGGTTCCGGGTAAAGTCTCTCAGTCCCTCAGTCTCTTCATCACTTCATCACCCTGTTGAATCTGAGGGCATGAAGCATCAGGCGTGGCAAGGGTTTTTGATTGTTTCTTTTTCTTAAATCAAGGAACCAGCCAATCTTCCTGATCACCGGAATTTTGAAAGTTTCAACAAACTCAATGAGTGTTCCGTCGGGGTCTTCGATGTAAGTAAAACGACCAGCCGCATCACCCATTTCAAATTTTTCCGAACTGTCCACCGTCACAGGGAATCCTGAATTATTACACTGGCTGATCACTTCGTCCATCTGGTAAACGTCAAAACACAGGTGTATAAAACCAGGGTCACCCCAGAGCCGGTTTTCATAAATTTTCTTCGGGTTGCGGTCAAGAACCTGCAGCAGTTCAATCTGAGATGGTCCCAACAATTGACTGAAAGCTCCCATTCTCCGGTAGTCATAACTAAGTAAAACCCTCCTGTATTTCTGTGGGCTTTCATCAATCTTATCCAGGTCATCAAAAGAACCTGTACGATCATACAAAATCTTGTTATATCCAAGCAGGCCGGAATAAAAACCAAGTGATTTGTCGATGTCGGAAACTCCGATCATTGTTCCCATGATCCCGCCTGTCGGGAAAGAAGTGTTAATAAAGACATAACTGTCCTCCACCAGTTGGAAGACATTTCCGTAAGGATCAATACAATAAAAGAAAGAAGAATAAGGCTGATCAGAAATTATTTTCGCCGGAATGTTTATCCCGGTATTCTTTAAATGTTTAAACGTATTTTCAGCATTTCTGCATCTGACTTTTGCCATGTTTATTCCCAGGTCGCCAGGCCGGATGCGGAAAACCGGCATCTGTGGTTTTCTGCCTGAATACTGCCATATTTCAAATCCTCCGCCTCCCCTGATATTCAGGGCAAGGACCGCATGCCTTTTCTGTGGCTGGCCTCCTGTGTATGGTAACATCAGTTCCGCTGATGAATCATCATCCAGCATAGGAATATCCACACCAAATGCTTTCCGGTAAAATTTCCAGGCTTCATAAACATCGGTCACCCCAATGCCTATCTGTTGTATACCAGTGATGTTTGTTATCATAATAGGCATTAGGCAATAGGCATTAGGCAATAGGCATTAGGCATTGGGCAATAGAAGTCAAAATTGTAATAAATGTAAAAATCATCTTGTATTAGTTTCATAATTAATAACTCATAACTCATAACTCATAACTCATAACTCGTAACTCATAAGTACTTATCCAATGTCTGATCTGCCAGGTAATTTTTAAATTGTAAAGTGATGGTATTGGTTATATTATTGAAGATGCATTGTTCAAATGAACAGATAAGCTTATTCATCGGGCATTCAGCCATTTCAATTTTGCCTTCTATGGATTCATAAATGTCGAGAAATGAAATATCAGCAGGTTTCTTTTTCAGGGAAAACCCTCCGTTAGGACCTCGTGAAGAATTCAGAAAGTCATCTTTTACCAGCCGCTGCATGATCTTGGCAACATGGTGTTTTGAAGCAGAGGTATCTTCAGCTATCCGGATTACATTATAATTTTTATCCGAACGGGCAACCAGGATCATTCCATGCAGGGCAATAAAAGCTGCCTCGGAGAGTGATAGTACTTTGGACATTATTATTTATGAGTGATGAGTTATGAGTTATGAGTATCAAGAATCAAGTATCAAGTATCAAGTATCAGGCATTATAACACTTCGTCTTTTCGTCCCTCAGTCTCTCAGTCATTTCGTCGCCTCGTCGCTTCGTTCGCACAGTCGCCTTTTCACTTGGTCTCTCAGTCCTTTCGTCTCCTCGCCACTTCGTCACTTCGTCTCTCAGTCTCATCGTTAATTCATCACTCCATCACATTATCATTTGCCAAATTAACTAAATTATCCGGACATCCTGAAAATATTCCTGCCTGCATTTGTATGATCTATCAAAGATTTCTTCAGCAATTCCAGGTAATCAGTCCGGCTGATCTCTTCTGCACCAAGGCTTGCCAGGTGAGCAGTATAGACCTGGCAATCAATGAATGAAATACCGTTACTTTTTGCTATCCCTACAAGACAGGCAGTTGCAAGCTTTGAACTATTATTTTCAAGGTGAAACATTGATTCGCCAAAAAAGGCATTTCCCAGCAAAACCCCGTAAAGACCTCCGACAAGTCGGTCGTCGTGATAGACTTCCACTGAATGGGCAAAACCTGCCTCATAAAGTCTGATATAGGCTTCTTCCATTGCGGAAGTGATCCATGTTCCGGCTTCATCCTTACGTTTCATAACGGCACAGTTCCTGATCACACTTCGAAAATCATGGTCAGTCCGGGTCACAAACCTTTCCGACCGGATAAGCCGGCTAAGACTTTTTGATACTCTGAATTTATCCGGGAATAAAACAAAACGTGGATCAGGCGACCACCATAGTATGGGGTCATCGTCACTGAACCAGGGGAAGATTCCGGATTTGTAAGCCCCGACAAGCCTTTCCACCGAAAGATCGCCTCCCACGGCAAGTAAGCCGTCTTCTTCAGCATTGACAGGGTCGGGAAAAGCAGTCAGTTCGTTGAGAAGGTATATGGGCATATTACTTTGATATGAATGAGCTGTTGGCAAAATTATATTATTTTAGCGGTTGAATCTGGTGTTTCCAATGAAAATCATTCTGTCAGTCATAAACGATCTCACTACCGACCAGCGGGTACATCGCGTCGCATCGACATTATATAATAGTGGCAACAAGGTATTACTGGTGGGCAGGAGAATGCGTGGCAGTCTGTATGTCAGCAGGCGACCTTACCAGACAAAACGGATGAGACTTGTGTTTGAGAAATCAATTTTATTTTATGCTGAATATAATTTCAGGCTTTTGCTTTTCTTTCTTTTCCATAAATTTGATCTGTTGATTTCCAACGATCTGGATACATTGCCGGCAAATTTTATCGCCTCCCGCCTTAAAAGAAAAAAGCTTGCCTACGACAGCCATGAACTGTTTACTGAAGTGCCTGAACTCGAAGGAAGAACAAATGTAAAAAAAGTTTGGAAATTCATTGAAAAACTCTTTCTGCCGCATATTAAAACCACCTATACTGTAAACAATTCCATTGCACAACATTATAACATGATGTACGGAATAAATATGCGGGTTGTCAGGAACCTGCCTTATTTTCAGCCCGAATATCCAGTGATAAAGGAAAAGATTCCATCCGGGGACAAAAAAATTGTTTTGTACCAGGGATCTGTCAATACCGGCAGGGGAATTGAACAGGTTATCAGGGCGATGGAGTACCTCAACAATGTCGTTTTTGTTATTGCCGGCGATGGGGATGTGCTCGATGATATGAAAAAACTGGTTTTACAGGAAGGCTTACATGACAAGGTCATTTTTACCGGAAGAATTCCTTTTGAGAATTTGCTTCAATATACCGTTCAGGCAGATGTTGGAATTGTACTTGAAGAAAATATTGGGTTGAATTATTTTTATTCATTATCAAACAAACTATTCGATTATGTTCAGGCAAAAGTCCCGGTGATTGTTTCCCCTTTCCCTGAGCTGATGAAAATAGTTGAAAGTTATGGAATCGGGATGGTTGCCAACGATCATGAGCCGGTTCATATAGCCGGAACCCTCAGTTTTATGCTTGAGAATGCTGAAATGAGAAGATTGTGGAAAGTAAACCTGGAATTGGCTGCCAGAGAACTTTGCTGGGAAAACGAGGAGAAAGTTTTACTGGAAATCCTTGATCATTTATTAAAAACATAATTGATCAGGTTTGCTCCCATTTTCAATGCTTTCAGCCTTGTGGCTTCAGAATCGTTATGAACGGCCTGGTCCTCCCATCCGTCGCCCAGGTCGCATTGATAGTCGTAGAAGCAAACCAGCCTGCCATTGTAAAATATTCCGAATCCCTGGGCTGGCAGTCCGTCGTGTTCATGAATCTTAGGTAATCCGGCAGGAAAATCAAATTTCTGGTGATAAATAGGAAAGGAGATAGGAAGTTCAACAAAATCAATATCAGGAAAAACTTTTTTCATTTCCCGGCGAACAAATTTATCCAGTCCATAACAATCAGAAATATGAAGAAATCCTCCGGAAATCAGGTAATTCCTCAGGTTTTCGACATCCGTTGCAGAAAAGATCACGTTGCCATGCCCGGTCATATGTACAAAAGGGAAATTGAATATCTCGGCACTTCCGACATCTACCGTTGCAATCTCTTTATCAATATTGGTACTCAGGTTTTGATTGCAGAATTTTACCAGGTTGGGCAATGAGGTAGGATTGCAATACCAGTCGCCGCCCCCGCTATATTTTAATAATGCAATTTTTACCGATGTGTTCTGGCTTGAACCCATTGACTGTAAGACCAAAAGCAACAATGCAGAAGTGAATATTTTCTGCAGGATAAGTGATATTGATGAATTCCTCGAAGTTTTCATAATTATCCGGATAACGGTATAAAACGGATGCAAGTCCTGCTTATTACAAATGTTACTTTGTAAGTGATATTAAGCTCCATTAAAAATATCCTGAAACTATATTATCCCGTAAAAATTTAATGAATGAATTCAAACCAAGCAATGACGGGAGTTGACAATATTTCGTCCACTGCGGGACTTAGTTTTAAGGTCAGCATTATTTCTACCGATATTAAGTCACTACGTGACTATCCCGTTAGGGATAATATATTGGTAGAAAATAATTTACTCTTGAAAATCAAGTTCTGTAGGAACGGCATATTTTGATTATCCGGACAATAGTAATATAGGAACGTAAATCAATGAAAAGCAGGCATAGCCTCAGATAAATTTAGGGTGACTTTGTTCTAACCTTTGAGTTCCTCCGCCACGGCGGAGTGGTTTAGAAAAGTACAATAAAATGATAAGTTCATTCTAACCACTCCGCCGTGGCGGAGGACACTAAGGATTTCACAAAGGTTCACGAAGGAATATTGTTTAAATTTTAGTTGTAATCATGAAAAATTATCAGTCAGCAATTTCAGTTTTCCATAAAGGGTATTGCTAACCGGAGTAAGCGGAAGCCTTAACTGGTTTTCGCATTTCCCGGTTACTGAAAGCACTGCTTTAATACCGGCCGGACTGCCTTCTTCAAACATGGCAGTATAGAAGTCAAGAAATGCAAGATGCATTCTTGCTGCTTCGGAAAAGTCATTCCTGAGAGCTGCATTGATCATCCGGGAGACTTCATTCGGAAATGCATTAGCTAATACCGAGATGACTCCTTTTGCACCGATTGCAATGGAAGGAACTGCCAGTGCGTCATCTCCGGAGATTACTTCAAAATGTTCCGGCTTGTATTTTATGATCCTGCCTATCTGTTCAAGATTACCGGAGGCTTCCTTAACAGCAATCACTTTTTCGCCAAAATCATGGCTGATTTTAAGAGTGGTATCAGCAGTCATATTTATGCCCGTTCTGCCGGGTACATTATACAGAATCACAGGTACAGGACTGTGTTGCACAATAACTTTGAAATGCTCATACAGACCGGTCTGGTTTGGTTTATTATAATATGGAGTTACCGAAAGGATGGCATCAATGGAGGTAAAATCGAAATCATCAAAATATTCAACCACTTCAAAGGTGCTGTATCCACCGGCACCGACCACTAAAGGTACACGGCCGTGCACTGTTTTTACCGTGAAATCAACTACTTCCTTTTTCTCTTCCCTGCTGAGTGTGGCAGCCTCGCCAGTTGTGCCAAGCACAACAATGTAATCAATTTTATTGATGATCACGTGGTCGATCAATGAACCGAATGATTCAAAATCAATACTGTGATCTGACTTGAACGGAGTGATGATAGCCACTCCTGTTCCGTGAAATCTTTTGGTATTTGTCATATGGCAAAGTTCATAAAGTTTGTAAAGTTCGTAAAGTTCATAAAGTTTGTAAAGTTTATAAAGTTCATAAAGTTTGTAAAGTTTGTAAAGTTCGTAAAATCAAATTATTTTATCCTGATACCTGATACCTGATACCTGATTCTTTTAACTCCTGTTCAGTGATTAATCATATCGAGGTAATGTTTAACCTGGCTTATAAAAAAATCAAGGTCTGCATTTTCATCCAGGCTGATCATCAGGTCATACTGGTCGGTATTCTTAAACTGGCGGCCAACCTTAAAAGAAGCAGCAGAAAGGCTGACAATATATTCAACTGGGAAATATTCTTCCAGGCAGATATCTATGAGAAGGTCAAAGTTCTTTTTGATAAAATCGCCGATATATGGATTATTTGGTATACCAAGCAGGCTTATGTTTTTCTTTGAAAAATAATCAATATTTTTATGAGGAAGGAAGAATGGCTGTAAGTCACGCTTATGAACATAAGCTACCGCATCCACTTCAATCCCGCGTTCTGAAAGGTAGGCAATAAATTTCAGAGCTTTGTCATAATTTTCATGAACAGTAGCATCGAAAATGACACCACATGTCCGGGCTGAACTCAGGTTAAAAGTTGACTTCTCCCGGGTTTGGCCTGCCATCTTGCTCTTCAGGATAATGCGGCCAAGTTTGCTTCTTATTGCATTAAACAGATTCAAAATAATAAATATTAATCGTTTGTAATTAGTAGTCACAAGTCACAAGTGACGAAGTGATGAAGTGATGGAGTGATGAACAGTTATGATACCTGAAATTCATCATTCCTCACTTTTCACTCATCACTCATCACTCATCTTTTCCCAGCAATTTATAAAATTCACTCACACCGATTACCGGTATTTTCAGTTCATTTGCTTTCTGGAGTTTTGCCGGGCCCATATTTTCTCCCGCCAGCAGGAAATCAGTTTTTGATGTGACAGAGCCTGAAGTTTTACCGCCGTAATTACCGACCATTTCTTTCAGTTCATCACGTGAAATTCCTGCAAATGTACCGGAAATAACAAATGTTTTTCCTTTGAGTTTATCAGAAAACATGGATCTTTTCTGGACAGATTCCATCTGAAGACCTGCTGCTTTCAGGCGTTCAATGATCAGAAGATTATTTTTATTCCTGAAAAACTGTACGACACTCTCGGCGATTTTTGTACCTATTTCATCAACTTTCAATAATTCAGTTATTTCAGCTCTTGCAAGCAAGTCGACAGATGAGAATCCGGCAGCCAGTTTTTTTGCAACGGTTTCACCTGCATAACGTATTCCGAGTGCATATAATACTCTGTCGAACGGAACATTTCGGGAAGTACTGATCCCGGTAATGATATTTTCAGCAGATTTTTTTCCCATGCGCTCAAGCGGAATCAAATCATCAATGGTTAAGTCGTAGAGATCAGCAATGTTTTTTATTAAACCGGTCTGGTAAAGAAGATCGATTATTTCTTCACCTAATCCATCAATATTCATGGCTTTACGGCTGACAAAATGTTCAATTCTGCCTTTTACCTGTGGCGGGCAATCCTGTTCGTTCGGACAATAATGAGCGGCTTCACCTTCCTGTCTTACCAGTTCAGCGCCGCAATCAGGACAGTTTTTGATGTATTCAAATTTTTTACTGTTTTCTGTTCGTTTTTCTGTATCAACACCCACAATTTTGGGAATTATTTCACCTCCTTTTTCAACATAAACATAATCGCCGATTCGTATGTCAAGCATGTTGATCTGGTCAGCGTTGTGCAATGTTGCCCTCTTAACCGTGGTTCCTGCAAGCTGGACAGGTTCGAGATTTGCAACAGGAGTAACAGCGCCAGTTCTTCCTACCTGGAAATCAATTGATAATAGCCTTGTAATAACCTGTTCGGCTTTGAATTTATATGAAATAGCCCAACGGGGTGTTTTTGCGGTGAATCCCAGCTCATTTTGCTGATCAATGGAATCAACCTTGATCACTATTCCGTCAATGTCAAAAGGCAACAACTTACGTTCCTTTTCCCAATGATCAATAAAGTCAAAAACAGCATTGAGAGTATTAACTTTGTTAATGTATGGTGGAATTCTGAATCCCCAGTTCTTTGCTGCTTCAAGGTTTCCAAAATGCGAAGCGGTAGGAAGTTGTTCCCCCAGAAGGTAATATAAAAAACAATCGAGTTGTCTCCTTGCTACTTCTTGTGATTTCTGTAACTTGAGAGTGCCGGAAGCTGCATTTCTGGGGTTGGCAAAAGGAAGTTCACCTTTTGCTTCCCTCTCTCTGTTCAGTTTTGCAAATACTTCATGAGTCATTATCACCTCACCTCTGATGACGAATTCATCCGGAAATCCTGAACCATGAAGCACCAGAGGAATACTACGGATTGTCTTTATGTTTTCAGTGACGTCGTCTCCCACAAATCCGTCGCCTCTTGTAACGCCATGTTTCAAAACTCCGCCGGAATATGTCAGACTGATGGACGTACCATCATATTTCAGTTCACAAACATAGGAAAAGGCATCGCCGATGCTTTTCCTGACACGATTGTCAAATTCAGTGAGTTCCTCTCTGGAGTATGTGTTACCAAGTGACAGCATGGGATATTTATGTTCCACCTGGTTGAACTCCCTGTTGATATCATCACCGACACGTTGTGTAGGAGAAGCAGGATCAGACAATTCAGGAAATAATTTTTCCAGATGAATAAGTTCATTCATCATCATGTCATACTCAAAATCAGTGATCTGTGGCGCTGACTGCACATAATACAGGTAGTTGTGGCGGTCAAGTTCTTTCCGCAAATCCCCGATCCGTTGTGTTGCTTTTGATATACTGATCATAATTCTGATTTGCAAAATAACGAAAAACAACCCATATTATTCATGAGACTAAATTTTCAGGAACAAAGTGAACTGAAAATTTTAAGTCGAATCATCCCGACAAAGTCGGAGGGAAATACCCTGTAGCTCTGCTGCGGAACTTTGGGTCCAAGGCTTGCCCTGGGGTATATACCCGTGATTAATTATCCTCTTCCATCAGTTCACTGAGTTCTAACCAACGGTTTTCCTTTTCTTCCAACATTTCAATGATTTCACCTAACCTGGAGCTGGTAGTATTCAGCTCATCCTGTTTCATGCCGCCACCGTTCAGTTTTCGCTCAAGGATTGCTTTTTCTGATTCAAGCGTATCGATTTCTTTAATAATATTCTCGTATTCATGCTTGTGCTTAAATGTGAATTTTTTCCTGTTCTTATTGATCTGCCGGTCATCCTCGTATTTCTCCCGGGTTAACGGATCGTTTTTCTTTTTTCTTAATCCTCTTTTTTGTTCATAAGCCCTGTAATCTGAATAATCTCCGGGGAAATCGCGGATAATGCCATTGCCTTCAAACACAAAAAGATGATTTGCCACTTTATCGAGGAAATACCTGTCATGGGAGACAACGATCAGGCAACCATTGTAATTCTGGAGGAATTCTTCCAGCACATTCAGGGTAAGAATGTCAAGATCATTGGTTGGTTCGTCAAGAATCAGAAAATTTGGATTATTCATGAAAATGGTAGTTAGGTACAATCTTCTTCTCTCACCACCGCTGAGTTTGGAAACATAGTTGTTCTGTAAATCGGGCGGAAACAGGAAATAACTCAGGAATCTTGAAACCGAGATACTTTTACCGTCGCTAAGGGTAACCACATCAGCGATGTCCCTGACTATATCAATTACTTTTTTATTTTCATCAAACTGAAGGCCCTCCTGGCGGTAATAGCCGAAAACCACGGTTTCGCCCGTTTCGGTTTTGCCGCTGTCAGCTTTTTCGAGGCCGGTAATGATATTCAGGAAGGTGGTCTTGCCGGTACCATTGTTCCCGATAATACCCAGTTTTTCACCTCTGGTAAAATTGTAGGTCAGGTCTTTTAGAATTACCAGATCATCAAAACGTTTATTCAGGTAATGCACTTCAATAATCTTTTTTCCAAGCCTGACGGGTTTTATATCAATCTCAACCTTATTTTCCTTTATTTTCCCTGATGCAAATTCCTGCAACTCATAGAAAGAATCAACCCTTGATTTGGCTTTTGTACCCCGGGCTGAGGGCATGCGTCGCATCCATTCCAGTTCTTTCTTCAGGATGCTGCGCGCTCTTTCTAAATTGGCATTGGTATTATTGATCCTTTCTTCTCTTTTTTCGATGAAGTAAGAATAATTGCCCTG
>JAPLDU010000057.1 GCA_026391255.1 Bacteroidia bacterium
CACATTATCACATTATCACATTATCACATTATCACATTATCACATTATCACATTATCACATTATCACATTATCACATTATCACATTATCACATTATCACATTACCACATTACCACATTACCACATTATTTTAACAACCTGAACTGAAACTCAGAATTTTACTACAAAATCAATGAATGGCATTCCAATGACAAAAAAATCGGCAATATCAGCATTGTTTAAAAACGCAAGGTCAACGGTCATTTTTTTACCCATAAAACGTATCCCGTAACTGACAACTCCATATTTTTGAACAAGCCAGTTTTCTGTTACCAGCCCGAATCCCTTACTCAGCCTGCACATGGCGCCTAATGTAAGAATCGGTTTGTTCACCAGTTCAAAATCCTCGTATCCATATCCGATACCTAAGGTTATATTATCATCTTCATCACCATAAGTGCCTACACCGTATACTACTCCAAAATTACCATTTTCACCGCTTATTCCGGCTAATAAAATTCCTCCTCCGGTATAAAATTTCCCGGTAATATGTGTTGATACCTTGGATTGAAACAGGTAAATCGGATTGCCCTGGAACAGGGAAGTTATTTCAAATCCCCCTCCCAATGTCACATGATCTGAAAAAGCATAATTAAAAGTATTTCCAACCAGGTAAATATTCTGGTAATAACCTTCGCCACGTTTCAGGTTAATGGCTGAGGGACCAATCAGGTAACGGGTTGAATTGGGATTAGTAAACCAGTACTCGCCGGCTTTCTCAGCAGTGGGTTTGATCTTTTCAAGGATAGAAATATTATTAATTTGTACCGTAATTGTACCTAAATCTTTTGTTGTAACAACTATCCTGTCGGGGTATCTTTCAATTATTTTACCATAAATGCTTGACCCTGAAATAGTCGTTATTTCATATAAACTGTTTTTTGAATTCTGGATTTCAAGCCTTATCAGGCTGCTATCCCTGAATCCCTGAGAGAATACCGGCTTGCTCTGGATTGATAAAGTAAATAAAACTATCAGAAATAAAGGAATTGGCAATATTTTCATTTCTTATTTTTTTATAAAGTTACAGGATTATTTTATTTTATATAGAACTTTAAGAATAATTCTGATTTTGATCGTACATTTGCAGTGAAACCATTATTCAGATGCACATGAAATTCAGGACTGCACTTGTAATTACTATCCTGCTGCCATTTACACTGGTTTTTAATTCCTGCACTCCTTTGTATATTCCCAATGTGGTAAATACCCCGCTTCTCAGCAATAAGGGTGAGTTTGAAGCTGCCATGAACGGAGGGATCAGTTTTCAGGCAGGAATCATACCTACTATTATATCGGATCCCCAGTTTGCTTATGCGGTTACTGATAATGTAGGAGTTATGCTGAATGGGAGTTTTTCAGGAATGAAAAGTTCAGATCCTGCAATAAAGGATTTCACTCACAGATTTCTCGAGGCAGGCGTGGGTTATTATGACCCATTTGCAAAAAATGGCAGGGTTGAAATATTTGGTGGTTATGGTGCGGGAGAAATACACGGATATTTTGAAAATGAGTTTTTCAAGGGAAATGGCAGTTCAAGGGTGAACCGGTTTTTTATCCAGCCGGATATCGGTTTTAGTTCTGATTTAATTGACTTAAGCATGGCATGGAGAGTATCCTTGGTTAATATTGAACTTACTGACAGCTTGTCTCGTAAATATTCAAGGGGTGCATTTGAACCTTTTTTCGAACCGGCAGTTAATCTGAAACTTGGTTATAAATTCCTGAAAATTATTTTACAGACCGGATTTTCGTTTCCCCTTAACAAAATGACATACCATGAGAATGGCAATATAAATAGTTATTTTTCTTACATGATGTCATTCGGCTTGCAGCTTGATCTGTTCAAAACAAAATATCAACCCAAAATAAAAATGTATTCGGGCGCAACCGAAACTATTCAGCAATGATGGGAACTTTAAGTCACAAGTCACAAGTCACAAGTCACAAGTCAGGAATCAAGAATCAAGAGTCAAGAGTCACAAGTCATAAGTATCCTACAGCCCAAAAGCCAGCAGTATATTTTTTTGGTTAGGCGCTAAAAATGCAAACTTACCAACATATTGTCGCTAATCTTATTCCTGTAAAAAGGATTTAATTTTCAAATTTTCACATTTTCACATTTTCAAATTAAATTAGTTACTTTTCTTTCAGTTAACTGCCTTTAATCTGCAACATTTCTGCCTCTTAATTGTTGATATGTCAAACTGTTATAAAATAAATTGTGATTTGTAACGATCAGGTTGATAGGCTGTAGGCTTTAAGGTGGTAAGTTGTCAGAGTGGGTGTCAGGTTTTAAGTATCAAGTATCAAGTATCAGGTATCAGGAATTATATTCAACACTTATTCGTAACTCGTAATTCGTAACTCAAAAAACCTTACAGTCTACATTCTAAATAACCTGAATGGTTTCGTGGTTTTTTAATAGTTTTGCATTTTGATCTGGAATCATTCCAAATAGATAATAAAATATTGAAATTCAATGGAAAATGATCAGGATAATATTATCAGAGAGGTTACCCAAACTGATTATAAATATGGCTTTTTTACCGACATCGATACAGATAATATTCCTTATGGTTTAAATGAAGATATTATCAGACTGATCTCCGGGAAAAAAAATGAACCTGACTGGATGCTTGAATTCAGGCTAAAGTCTTACCGGCATTGGTTAGGAATGGAAATGCCTCAGTGGGCTCACCTGAAAATACCTGAGATTAATTACCAGGATATTATCTACTATTCGGCTCCGAAACAGAGAATTAAACCAGGTAAATTTGAAGATGTTGATCCACAGTTGCTTGAGACCTTCAACAAACTTGGGATCCCTCTTGATGAGCAGAAATTACTAACCGGCATGGCCGTAGATGCTGTGATTGACAGTGTTTCGGTAAAAACGACCTTTAAAAAGAACCTGGCTGAACTTGGAATCATATTCTGCTCCATGGGGGAAGCCATCCAGGAACATCCCGACCTCGTAAAAAAATACCTTGGTTCGGTCGTTCCTTACCGTGATAATTATTTTGCAACCCTTAATTCGGCTGTCTTTACTGATGGTTCATTCTGTTACATTCCGAAAGGGGTTCGATGTCCGATGGAACTTTCCACCTATTTCAGGATCAATGCCGCAAATACCGGGCAGTTTGAAAGAACACTGCTGATAGCCGATGATGAAAGTTACGTGAGCTACCTGGAAGGCTGTACAGCCCCGATGCGTGATGAACACCAGCTGCATGCCGCAGTAGTGGAACTGGTGGCACTGAATGATGCATCCATCAAATATTCGACGGTGCAGAACTGGTATCCGGGTGACAAGGAAGGCAAAGGCGGCATATTCAATTTTGTTACAAAAAGAGGGATGTGCAAAGGCAAAAACTCCAGGATATCCTGGACCCAGATAGAAACAGGCTCCGCTATTACGTGGAAGTATCCAAGTTGTGTTCTCAGGGGAGATAATTCAACCGGTGAGTTTTACTCGGTGGCAGTTACCAATCATCATCAACAGGCCGATACCGGAACCAAAATGATACACCTTGGCAAAAACAGCAAGAGTACCATAATATCCAAAGGTATATCAGCCGGAAAAAGTAACAACAGTTACCGGGGACTTGTCAGGGTAACACAGAATGCTGTCAATTCACGCAATTACTCACAGTGCGATTCATTGCTGCTTGGTGATAAATGCGGCGCTCATACCTTTCCTTATATTGAGGTCGCAAATAAAACTTCCATCGTTGAGCACGAAGCGACCACATCCAAGATCAGCGAAGACCAGATGTTTTACTGTAACCAGAGAGGAATTTCCACTGAAGATGCAATTGGTTTGATAGTCAATGGATATGCAAAGGAAGTCCTGAATAAGTTGCCCGTGGAATTCGCCGTGGAAGCCCAGAAGCTTTTACAGATCAGCCTTGAAGGCAGCGTTGGGTAGAAATTTGAAGATTTGAAAATGTGGTAATTTGAAAATGTGATAATGAGATAATGTGGTAATTTGGTAATGTGATAATGTGATAATTTGATATTTTTTTCCTGATACCTGATACCTGATACCTGATACCATTAACTCATAACTTTTCCAAAATCCAGTTAATACAAAGAATAACCAACAAGAATATGTTAAAGATCAGAAACTTGAGCGCATCCATAGATGGCAAAATGATTCTTAAAGGAATCAATTTAGATGTGAATGCCGGCGAAGTGCATGCCATCATGGGGCCTAACGGTTCGGGCAAGAGTACGCTTGCGGCTGTGCTTACCGGACGCAATTTGTATGAGATCACTGAAGGCCAGGTTACTTACCTTGGTAAGGATCTTCTGACAATGGCCCCGGAAGACCGTGCAAGGGCGGGTATTTTCCTTGGATTTCAGTATCCGATAGAGATACCAGGTGTTAGTATGGCCAATTTCATGAGGACTGCTGTAAACGAGATTCGTAAATTCAAAGGCCAGCAACCTATGAATGCCTCTGATTTCATGAAGCTGATCAGGGAAAAAATTGCCCTCGTCGAAATTGATACAAAACTCATCAATCGCTCCGTTAATGAAGGTTTCTCTGGTGGTGAGAAAAAGAAGAACGAGATATTCCAGATGGCCATGCTGGAACCCATGCTATCCATACTGGATGAGACTGATTCAGGATTGGATATTGATGCCCTGAAAATTGTAGCTAACGGAGTGAACATGCTTAAGAGACCTGATAATGCCTCTATTGTAATTACCCATTATCAGCGTCTTCTTGATTATATCGTGCCTGATTTTGTACACATTCTCTACGATGGCCGCATCGTGAAATCGGCCGGAAAAGAACTGGCCGTGGAACTTGAAGCAAAAGGTTACGACTGGATCAAAAACCATGACGGAGACGAATGAAAATGTTCCGAAAATAATCAGATTATGTACATCGAAACTGAAAAAATATCCCTGAACGAATCATTGGTGGATTTGTTCAACAGCAACAGGAGTCTGCTTTTAAGGGCTTCGACCGATCATGTAAATGCTTTGCGGATGCAGGCTATTGATCAATTTAAAAAAATCGGGATTCCTACTAAAAAGGATGAGAATTATAAATATTATGATCTTGATCCTGTGTTTTCAAGAAAATACGATGTTCATTTTTCCAGGAAAAAGATAGATTTTAATATCAGTGATTTATTCAAATGTGATATTCCTGAACTGGATACTGATCTGCTGATTTTACTGAACGGATGGTACTATGAAAATGGTAACCATGACGATCTCATGAAACAAGGAGTCGTAATGGGTAGTTTAGCCCTTGCTGCTGTTGAGTATCCTCAATTATTCGAACAACATTATGGGAGGTACGCAGATATTAAATCTGATGGCCTGGTTGCCTTTAATACCGCTTTTGCCCTGGATGGAATATTTATTTATGTGCCGGATAACGTAATGCTTGAACGTCCTGTCCAGATCATTAATATTGTAATGGATAAAGTTGACAGCATGGTGCAGCACCGCAACCTGATTGTGTTAGGGAAAAACAGTAAAGCAAGTATAGTGATATGCGACCACAGCCTGTCGGCAAACCAGTTTCTGACCAATTCGGTGACTGAAATCGTTGCTTCTGAGAATTCTTCGCTTGATTATACCAGGGTTCAGAATGAACACAACGGAGCTGCCCAGATATCTTCCACCTTTATTCACCAGTTGGCTGACAGCAGGGTAAGTACCAATACCATTTCCCTGCATGGAGGTTTCATAAGGAATAACCTGAATGTGATGCTGGCCGGCAAAGGATGCGAAAACAACATGTATGGTTTGTCATTGTCTGACAAGTTCCAGCATGTTGACAACAGCACGCTGATCGACCACGCCATGCCCAATTGCACCAGCAACCAGAAATTTAAAGGAGTGATGGACGATATGGCCAGTGGAGTATTTTACGGAAAGATTTTCGTCAGAAAAGATGCCCAGCATACTCATGCTTACCAGGGGAATAATAATATACTGCTTACCGACGATGCAAAAATTAATACAAGGCCACATCTCGAAATTTATGCCGATGATGTGAAATGTTCCCATGGCGCAACCGTAGGCCAGTTAGATGAAAACGCCATGTTTTACCTGCAATCGAGAGGTATTGGTTCAAAGGAAGCCAGGCTGATGCTGATGACTGCTTTTGCTCATGAGATCATTGACCAGATAAAAGTTGATCCCCTGAAAGATCGCATTTATGACCTGGTAAATAAAAGACTGCGTGGTGAACTGTCACGCTGCAACAGCTGTGCTATGAACTGTAATTAAAGGCAGTACTTATCGTTTACTGCTTATCCCCATTGATCATGTTTATCATAATTTTAAAAATTGACAGTTTACATTATTAATGAAAATCTATGATTTACTTATATTTATGAAAAAGTACTTTAGTTAGATTTATGAAATTTAGAATACGCAGGAATATTTCTAAGAACCTCCCAAACCCTCCTAAAACAGGAGGGTTTAAAGAATTGCAGGTTTTAACCTCCCCTGTTTTAGGGGAGGTTGGAGGGGTTAATACTTTACCGATTTGGATAAGCACTTATCTTATTTTGCTATGAACCTTGATGTAGAAAGAATCCGGCAGGATTTCCCGATTTTAAAGCGCCAGGTGCATAACCATCCGTTGGTATACCTCGATAATGCGGCTACTTCTCAGAAACCACTGGCAGTTTTAAACAGTATGAATGAGTTCTATACTACCATAAACAGCAATATCCACCGTGGTGTACATTACCTGAGCGACCTTGCAACCGAATCCTATGAGAATGCTCGCAAAACGACGAAAAATTTCATAAATGCAAGGAGCGACAGGGAAATAATCTTTACTTCCGGCACCACGGCTTCAATTAACCTGGTAGCTTACTCATTCGGTGAGCGATACATAAATGAAGATGATGAGATCATTCTTTCCGTGATGGAACACCATTCCAATATCATACCCTGGCAATTGATGGCTGAAAGAAAAAAGGCCGTCATCAGGGTGATACCGGTGAACGATAATGGTGAACTGGTGCTGGAAGAATTAGAGAAACTGATCAGTAAAAAGACAAAAATTATTGCTGTCACTCATATTTCCAATACCCTCGGAACTGTCAATCCTGTTTCTGAGATCATTAAAAAAGCCCATTCACAGGGAATACCGGTATTACTGGATGGTGCACAGGCAGTACAGCATGGAACCGTGGATGTAAGAGAACTTGATTGTGATTTTTACGTTTTTTCAGGGCATAAGATATATGGTCCTACCGGAATTGGCGTCCTGTATGGAAAGGAAGAACTGCTTAGCCAGTTGCCTCCTTACCAGGGTGGAGGTGATATGATTGATAATGTGACATTTGCCGGAAGTACTTTCAATGTATTGCCATTTAAGTTCGAAGCCGGAACCACTAACTTTGCCGGTGCAGTAGGTATGGCTGCTGCCCTTGATTATTTCAGTAATACGGGTATCGATAGTATTGTCAGCTATGAAAACGATTTGCTGAAATATGTCTATGAAAAACTTTCCCGTATTGATGGTCTGACATTATTTGGAAAATCTGCATCACGAATTCCCGTTTTCTCATTTATCCTTGACCATATTCATCCATATGATACCGGTATGGTCCTCGATAAACTGGGCATTGCCGTCAGAACCGGTACTCATTGCAACCAGCCGCTGATGGACCGTTTCGGTCTGCCGGGAACAGTCAGGGCTTCTTTTTGTTTTTACAATACATTCGCCGAGGCAGATGCATTAATTGACGGGATAATGAAAGTGAAACAAATGTTCGGTTAATGTGATAATGTGGTAATGTGGTAATGTGGTAATGTGATATTTAATTTACTCATAACTCATTACTCATAACTCATAATTATTTTCTGATACCTGATACTACTTCTAAAAACCTACAGCCTAAACACCTGATAAAATCAATAATGAAATGAGCGCCACCGGACAATCAATAAAAGATATCGAGGAGGAAATTGTACAGGAGTTTGAAGTATTTGACGACTGGATGGATAAATACAATTACCTGATCGAGCTAAGCAAAGACATGCCTGCGATTGACAATAAATTCAAAACTGATGAATATCTTATCCGCGGTTGCCAGTCAAAGGTTTGGCTGAATGCCAGCCTTGAAGGTGATAAAGTGATTTTTACCGCCGACAGCGATGCTATCATCACCAAAGGAATAATTTCATTGCTGATCAGAATATTGTCCCACAAGACTCCGGATGAGATCATCAATACTGAATTGTCGTTTGTCGACAGAATCGGATTGAAAGAAAACCTTTCACCTACGCGATCGAATGGCTTGCTTTCAATGATAAAACAAATGAAGTTATATGCCCTTGCTTATAAAACTAAACTTAATCAAACGAAGCAGTGACTACAGAAGAAGTTCAACCCCGTCGTCTGCTGAGAACCGCCTATCTGCTCGGTATTATTACCGTGATCTATAATATTGCCGAGGGCTTGATTTCAATAGTTTTCGGAGCATCCGGCGATTCGCTGACCCTGCTTGGTTTTGGGATAGATAGTTTTGTTGAAGTGATCTCCGGGCTTGGAATTGTTCACATGATCTCAAGGATGAAAAGAGATCAGGAAGTGAGTGTTTGGGATAAAGCTGAAACTCAGGCGCTGTGGATAACAGGGATAAGTTTCTTCATTCTTGCCGCAGGCCTTGTAATAAGTTCAATCCTGAAAATCATTCATCATTCTGAACCGACCACAACACTGGCAGGAATTATCATATCGGTGGTTTCAATATTGGCAATGTGGATACTGATGAGACAGAAAATTAAGGTTGGTAAAGCAATGGGTTCAGAAGCCGTCCTGGCAGATGCCGCCTGTACACGTACTTGTTTGTATCTCTCATTTGTTTTGTTTTTTGCCAGTGCCGGGTATGAAATTTTCAGGATACCATATCTTGATATTGCCGGAGCGCTTGCCATTGCAGGCTTTGCTGTTCATGAAGGCTTTGAAGCAATAGAAAAAGCAAAGTCTGATTCATTGGTTTGCAAGAACGTAAATTAATTTGAAAATTTGAAAATGTGCAAATTTGAAAATTAAATCCGTTTCACGGGAAAAAGATTAGCGACAACATATTAGTAAGTTTTGTTTCCTAACCGTCTATTGTAAATGAAAACATGAAAAATGGAAAATAATATTGATTTTCTTCAACTCGAAGACGAGATTGTTAAAGTGATTAAAACAATCTATGATCCTGAGATACCAGTCAATATCTATGATCTTGGGCTGATTTACCAGGTGAATGTGGATTACGACAACAAGGTGGAAATTGTGATGACTCTTACAGCTCCCAATTGCCCGATAGCTGATTCACTTCTTGCCGAGGTGAATGAAAAAATAGCTGAAATACCCGGTGTTGCCGAGGTAAAGGTTACACTGACCTTTGATCCTCCCTGGAGCAAAGAAATGCTGAGCGAGGATGCACAGCTCGAATTGGGATTTATGTAGGATTGCCAGATAATCAATAATCACCAAGCGTTTCTTCCAACTGACTCAGGGCTCTGGCAAGTTGTTCGTCGTTGGGCGCTACTCCGTGCCAGTGGTTGGTTCCCATCATAAAATCAACACCCATTCCCATTTCCGTTTTCATGATCATCATTACCGGCTTTTCATTACCGGTGTGTTGTTTGGCTATCTTCATGGTTGCCAGGATATCATTCATATCATTGCCGTTCATTTCGAGCACATCCCATCCGAATGAACTCCATTTGGCTCTGATATCTCCCAGTGGAATGATTTTATCCACTGAACCATCAATCTGCTGGTTGTTGTGATCTATGGTCGCAATCAGGTTATCCACTTTATGAGCAGCAGCAAACATGGCAGCTTCCCAGATCTGTCCTTCCTGAATTTCCCCGTCGCCATGAAGGCTGTAAATCAATTTATGATCACCGTTAAGCTTTTTGGTCAAAGCGGCGCCAATAGCAACCGACAATCCCTGTCCAAGAGATCCTGATGACATCCTGATTCCCGGCAGGTGCTCCTGTGTAGTGGGATGACCCTGCAAACGGGAGTTGAGTTTCCTGAAAGTCGACAATTCACTGACGGGAAAATATCCCGACCGGGCAAGCACACTGTACCAGACAGGAGATATATGGCCGTTGGAAAGAAAAAATATATCCTGGTCCTTACCATCCATGGTGAAATCAGTTGGGTCATGTTCGAGGATATTAAAATACAAAGCGGTGAGAAAATCGGCACAACCCAGCGATCCGCCCGGATGTCCTGATCTTGCTCCATTGGTCATTCTCAGAATATCACGCCTCACCTGAGTGGCAGTTCTTATCAGATCATTGGTTGAAAGCATATTTTATTAGTTGTAAGTTGACAGTCGTAAGTTGTAAGTCAGGTATCATGATGAGTGATGAGTGATGAGTGATGAGTCGTAGTCACGCATGGTATGCGTGTCAGGTTACAGGTCACAAGTCACAAGTCACGGGTCACAGGAAATAATTATGAGTTATGAGTTATGAATTATGAGTAAATTAATTATCACATTATCACATTATCACATTACCACATTACCAAATTTTCAAATTTTCAAATCATTTTTTCACATTATCTATGCATCCAACGGATAATATCGTTGAAATTTGCAAACAACAGCAACGAAAAAAGCAATACCATTCCCACAATCTGGGCATATTCAAGGAATTTATCACCGGGTTTGCGGCCGGTAATGATCTCAAAAAGCAGAAAACACACGTGACCTCCATCCAGTGCAGGAATGGGAAGGATATTCATAAATGCCAGGATCACCGATAGGAAAGCAGTCATATTCCAGAAAACAGCCCAGTTCCATGATTTCGGGAAGATACTGCCAATGGTGCCAAATCCTCCCAGTTGTTTGGCCCCTTCGCGGGTAAACACGTACTTCATCTGTTTCACATAGCTGACAAGTGTTTCAACACCAAGACCGATACCGGCAGGAATAGACGCAAAGAATCCATATGTAATCCGTTTGGTTTCAAAGAATGACCCGGGTTGCCTGTAAGCCACACCGATCTTCCCCAGTGAAGTGACCTTTAAAGTGAAATGCTGCACTGAATCATTCCTCCTGACTTCAATATTTGCTGATTTGTCCTTCAGCTTATCAAGCTGGGTCATGAATTCATAAGCGGAAGGAGTGAGTATATTATTGACAGATAATACAATATCATTCTTCTTTAATCCTGCTTCCTTAGCTGGGTTATTGGGTAAGACGCTGTCAATGACAAACGGAAAGCTGAAATCGACAAGCATGCTTACTTTTCTGGAAATCATTTTCTGGCTGAACCCTGCAGGAACAGGGATTGTGATCTTCTCTCCCTTACGTTCAACCACAATGGTTTTCGCATTGTCAATAAGTATATGTGATGAAACATCGATGAAGCGTTCAATTTTAAAAGTATCGACACTCAGAATTTTATCCCCGTTTTTCAGCCCGATTTCAAGTGCCAGAGAATCACAGACTATTCCATATCTGGCATTTCCGGCAGGTACATATTCTTTTCCCCAGGTGTAAAGAATCATGGAATAAATACCGAGAGCCAGCAGAAAGTTGACAATTACGCCGCCAAGCATGATGAGCAAACGCTGCCAGGCCGGTTTGAAACGGAATTCCCAGGGTTGAGGCGGTTGTTTCATTTGTTCGGTATCGAGAGATTCATCAATCATGCCGGAGATTTTCACATAACCACCTAGTGGAATCCAGCCGATTCCAAACTCAGTTTTCTCATATACGTCCGGATTATTTTCTTTGTTTTTTGAAAAAAAACTGACTATCCAACGGCCTCCGATATTCCTGAATTTGATGATCGAAAACCAGGCATTGAAAAACATGTAAAATTTTTCGATCCTTGTTTTGAAAAGCCTTGAAAATGCAAAATGTCCCATTTCATGGAGGATAACCAGTATGGTAAGGCTGAGCAATAATCCTGCTATTTGAGTGATAATTCCCATAATTTCTTAGGTTTGGATAAATTCAGAAGTGATAATTCTCGTTTCTTGGTCGGTACTTATATAATCTGATAATGAAGGTTCTGAAATAAAGTGGATTCTGTTGATTGCTTTTTCAATCATAACGGGCATATCAGTAAAGCGGATACGGTTTTGAAGAAATGCTTTCACAGCCACTTCATTGGCAGCATTCAATGCACAGGGAATATTTCCGCCCCTGGCAAGCGCTTCAAAAGCCAGGGTCAGATTGCGGAAGACTTCGTAATCAGGTTTCTCAAAACTCAGGTTCGGGTAATCGGTAAAACTAAAACGCCGGAATGATGATTTAAGACGTTCAGGCCAGGCCAGTGCATACTGAATGGGCAGTTTCATATCCGGAAGACCCATCTGTGCTTTCATTGAACCGTCTACAAACTGTACCATGGAATGAATCACTGATTGAGGATGAACGATCACATCGATCTGGTCGGGACTCAGGCCGAACAACCACCGAGCTTCAATTACTTCCAGCCCTTTATTCATCATACTTGCAGAATCGATAGTGATTTTCTCGCCCATACTCCAGTTGGGATGGGTCAATGCCTCCCTGCGGGTTACATTCCTGAGAAATTCCAGGCTTTTTCCACGAAAAGGTCCGCCAGAAGCTGTCAGGTAGATTTTTTCTACCCGACTCATATCTTCACCGGCCATGCATTGGAAAATAGCCGAATGTTCCGAATCAACAGGGATGATGGATACATTGTTCTCCTGTGCCATGCAGGTAATCAATTCACCGGCAATCACAAGGGTTTCTTTATTTGCAAGAGCTATATCTTTGCCTGCCTGAATTGCCTTCACAGAAGGCAGAAGGCCTGCATAACCCACGATGGCAATCAGCACCATGTCAATATCTGATAAACATGCTGCTTCGGCTACCTGTTCCTCACCGGCCATTACGGTAATACCTAAATATGACAATGCATCAGATACAACCTGGTATTTTTCTTTATCTGCAATGACAACTGCTTTCGGGCGATGCTTAACAGCCTGCCTTATAAGTAGTTCTGAATTCCAGTTGGCAGTAAGTACCTCTACCTCAAAATGATCAGGATGGTTTTCAATCACATTAAGCGCCTGTACACCGATCGAACCGGTGGAACCAAGTATGGCAATGTGTTTCTTCATCAGGCTGGCAGCTTAATTTAGAAAGGTCAGAAAATAATATATTTCTCGGGGTTAAGCGGTGCCCCGTTATACCAAAGCTCAAAATGAAGATGCGGTCCGGTGGATAATTCCCCTGTATTTCCGATGATGGCGATTGGCTCTCCTGCAGTAACATGACTGCCAATCGATTTTAAAAGTTCGGAATTATGTTTATAAACCGATATCAGGTTGTTTCGGTGCTGAACCTGTATGATGTACCCAAAATCTATTGTCCATGTGGCATCAATAACTGTTCCGTCAAGAACTGATGTGATCACTGAGTTTTGGGCAGCAACTATATCTGTACCGTAATGATTTTTGACCAGATCAAATTTAGCAGTGATCAGTCCTTTCAAGGGAGTAAAGAAGTGAATCCCGCTCAGAGTATTACCTGAACCGGCATTCTCGGAAGATGAAATATTAAGCGCATCCTCACTTTCAACTCTCTTCCGCAGCATTGAATCATCCTTTGATTTTGTAAATTTGATATTATCGTATTTTTTGGTGGTATCTTCTTTCTGGTCAATGGATTTGATTTTCTTACCATCCAGTATGTTTTTCAGATTAGTCAAAAATTGGTCCCTCAGGTGAATTTCATACTCCAATGAGTCAGTTTTAAACGAATTCCTGATAATCTTTTTTCTCATATTGCCGTCGGGATAACCGGGAATAAATTCACGTAAAGGAGTAAAGGCGATAAGTATGGTAACAGCGGTGATCAGAATGATTGCGGATAATCCGACAACTACAAATACATTCATTCTTGACAGCCGGAATGAAACTACTTCTTCAAAGGTAGTATCATTCAGGATCTTCAGATGGTATTTATCCCTGAATTTGCTGAAAATGCTGGTTTTCTTTATTAACCTTTTTGCTGCCATGTATGAATATACGGATCAGTATCCGTAAAAAATGCAAAGGTAATCAGTTTTGTAAATATGTGAATAAGTTGGTTCAGGTTTCATGGTTCGACCTATAGTATTTTATTTCTGAAATCTTGACGCGTTTTGGCAAAAAAATCCAAAATACAAATCACAAAAAACAAATAATAAACAATTTTAAAATTTCAAATACCAAACAAACTAATTTGATTTTGTCATTTTGTTGATTGATATTTATTTGTTATTTGTATTTTGAGATTTGTGATTTCTTGTTTGGTTCTGGCTCGTCCAGGTTGGGTTTCATAATCAATTTACTACCTTTTGAGCCAGTTCAGGAAAATCAATTCCGGAAAAATTGCCTGAGCTCATCAGTAATAAATTGCTGTTGTGCCAGTGGGTTGACAACAGCCGCTCTGTCATTTCACCGGGTTCGGTGAATACTTCAATGTTTGAACCGCCAAATGCATGTGCTACCATTTCAGGACTGATTGCAGGCAATCTTTTGTGCTCAATGGTATGCGGGTCAAAATATACATAAGCAATATCAGCCGGCAGCATAGTACCTGCATATTCTGATAAGAAATTCATATTTAAGCTGCTGAAGGTATGCAGTTCCATGCACGCCACTAATTTACGTGCGGGAAATTGTTCTTTAACTGCTTTTATTGTCGCCATTAATTTAGATGGGGAATGGGCAAAATCAAGAAAAACACTGGTATGTTCATTTTTTGCCAGGAGTTGAAGCCGTTTTGCCGCACCGGCAAAGCTGCAGATTGCCTCGTAAAATTGACCGTCACCAACACCGAGTTCTTTACAAACAAGCCTGGCGCCGTTTATATTCTGCAGATTATGCTTACCGAAAATTTTCAGCTTGTAAGAATTATTATCAGTTATTAATGAAGTCACCCCGTCTTGTGTAATGGATTCATGGGTTGTATAGGGAATAATTTTAAGTCCGGCAGGGGCAGAGCCGGTCAGCATGCCAAGCAATTCATCATTCTGGCAGTAAATCAGGGTGCCGTTTTTTTCAATCAGGCCGATAAATTTTCTGAACTGTTCAATATAGTTTTCAAAAGTGGGAAATACATTGATATGATCCCATGCTATACCGCTGAGTAATGCCACATGTGGTTTGTACAGATGGAACTTTGGCCGCAGGTCGGTAGCGGACGAAAGGTACTCATCACCTTCGAAAACTGCAATGGGCGCTTCTTCGGTGATCCTGACCATGGTGTCGAAACCTTCAAGTTGTGAACCCACCATATAATCAAAATCCATATGATGGTATCGTAATACATGCATTATCATCGATGTGATAGTAGTTTTTCCGTGACTTCCGCCAATGACCACCCTTTTTTTATTCCGGCTCTGTTCGTACAGATATTCAGGAAAAGAAAAAATCCTCAGCCCCAGGCCGGTTGCCCTTTCAAGCTCCGGATTATCTGCACGGGCATGCATTCCCAGAATAACAGCATTTATATCGGGGGTAATCTTTTCAGGATACCAGCCCCATTGCAGAGGCAATAATCCAACCTTTGCCAGCCTGCTGCGGGCAGGATCAAAAATTTCATCATCCGAACCGCTTACCTGGTAACCCTTCTGGTGAAGGGCAATAGCAAGGTTATGCATCACGGCGCCTCCCATGGCTATCAGGTGTATTCTCATTGTATTATTCTCAATTTACAAATTACATTAACGGATTTTTCAGAACCGTAATACTAATGATATATCAAAATAATTGCAAGCTTGTAAAATATTCCGGTTTTTTTAATCACAACTCCGGATTTTCACATAAATTGCAGAAATTTTAATCCTGATCATTCAGTCTGTATGGCTGAAGATTTTTGATAAAATTTGACAGGTTGCTGGATATTATATTCTCAGAATACAGATGGTTTGGCTGATAATAGAAACTGTTTTGATTTTTTAATTTTATATATTTTGCCACCAAGTCACTAAGACATCAAGGAACACAAAGTGCTCATTTACTGAAATATTATCTTTGTGAACCTTTGTGCCTTAGAGCCTTTGTGGCAGAAAAATGATTCATTAATTAGCATTAATAAAATTCTAAACCACTTGAAAAGTTACAAAAAAGCATTGGGTTTGCTGATAGCTTGTCTGCTGATAAGTTCATGTGCAGATCATTGGCTAAATGAAACAGATACTTCAATACTTACCGGCAGAGAATGGCAGTTAAATTCCTGTACTAATGTGAATGCAAATACTGATGTAATTGTGTCGAATTATTTGTACAATTTTTATGCTGATGGTACCTACAGACTTTTAAGCGGAAATGATGCGTATACCGGAACATGGCAGCTATTGCAGGATAATGACTACCTTAAGATTGGCAATGATATATACAGAATAATTGACCTTACAGGTGATGTTATGATTTTGCGTTACGGTGAATATGAATTTTCCTTTCTTCCGGTTTAGATAAACAAATCAAAAAAGACTTACGACTTATGACTATTGACTATTTATCTTCTTCCGATATCTTTTTACCATCTTTAAATGTCACTTTTTTCAGTATCCGGCCCCCTGCTTTGTAGAATGTCCAGATGCTGTCAGGTTTATCATGCTTGTAATACCCTTCGTATAGCCTGGATCCATCTTCATTCCATACTGGTCCGGCACCTTCACGGAAACCATCTTTATAATTGCCTTCGCTTTGTTTATTACCGTTTTCAAACCAGGTAGTCCAGTGGCCGCTTTTTAACCCGTTCTTAAATTCTCCTTCCATTGATTTTTCCCCGTTTTCATAGAATCTGACTTCTTTTGCCAAATTTTTATTGCTGCCGGAAACGCTGTAATATTCAATCTTTTTTGGTGCTCCGCTGGGGTATTTATCGACGATCTCTTCTTTCAGGTTATCCCCTGAACATGAAAACAGGATGACGACCGGCAGGGCCAGTACCAGATTTCTCTTTATCATGTTAAATCTTTTAAGTTTTTAGTGTCAATTGTCAAGGTGCTATTGAGGAATAGTCTGTAAAACATTTCAAATAACAGACTGAAATGGTTTAGAACATAAATTTTTCTGCATTCAACTCATTATGTATCATGTATCACTTATCACGTTGTCCTGATACCTGATACTTGATACCTGATACCCGATACTAATTCAAAATAATTACGGTCTGCCGACTAAGCTGTTACAAATTGCACTAAGCACCTAATGTAGCGACCATCACTGCCTTGATGGTATGCATTCTGTTTTCGGCCTGGTCAAATACAATGGATGCACCTGATTCAAAAACATCGTCTGTAACTTCCATGGCTTCCAAGCCAAATTTCTGGAATATCTCTTCCCCGACTTTGGTGTTTCTGTTGTGAAATGAAGGCAGGCAGTGCAGGAATTTGACACTGGGATTACCTGTAAGTTCCATTACTTTTTTGTTTTTCTTGTAGGGCAGGAGCAGTTTTATTCGTTCTTCCCAAATGGCATATGGTTCTCCCATTGATACCCAGACGTCTGTATACAGGAAATCACAATCTTTAACGGCTTTTTCCACATTATCTGTGATTGTGATTCTTGCGCCGGTTTCCTTTGCTATTTCCTGGCACTGCCGGACTAATTCAACTGATGGCTGGCATTTTGCCGGTGCTGCAGCGCGATAATCCATTCCAAGCATGGCCGCACCTACCATTAATGAATTCCCAACATTGTTCCGGGCATCACCCAGGAAACAAAATGTGATCTGGCTCAATGGCTTATCGCAATGCTCAATCATGGTCAGAATATCTGCCAATAGCTGTGTCGGATGAAACTCATTGGTAAGACCATTCCAGACAGGTACTCCCGAATATTGTGCAAGTTCTTCCACTATACTTTGTCCGTACCCGCGGTACTCAATAGCGTCGTACATTCTGCCCAGCACACGGGCAGTGTCCTTCATCGATTCCTTATGACCGATCTGTGTTCCGGAAGGATCGATATAAGTAACATGAGCTCCCTGGTCGTAAGCAGCAACTTCAAATGCACACCGGGTCCGTGTTGAGGTTTTCTCAAATATCAGGGCAATATTCCTGCCTTTTAGCCTCTGCTGCTCCGTCCCTGCATACTTGGCTGCCTTCAACTCTTTTGAAAGATCAAGTAAAAATTTCAATTCCTTCGGAGTAAAATCCAATTCCTTCAGAAAACTTCTGTTTTTTAAATTAAATGCCATATCTTTTATTTTTAGAACTTTATAAACTTTATGAACTTTATAAACTTTTAACTTAATGAACTCTGAAATAATTTATTTCACAATCTTTGTTCCGGCGCCAGGATTTCCCAATTCCGTAGCTTTAGTGATAATGGTTTCTTTCCCGGTGTTCTCGACAAAAATAATAGCAGCCCTGATTTTAGGAGCCATACTTCCTTCTGCAAAATGACCTTCGGAAAGCATTTGCCTGGCTTGAGCCACTGTGATGACATCCAGTGCTTTTTCCCCGGGTTTCCTGAAATTGATGAAAACCTTCGGGACATCCGTTAATATATAAAACTCATCAGCATTGACCTGGGAAGCAAGCAGCGAAGATGCAAGATCTTTATCAATGACAGCATCAATTCCCTGCAATTTATTTTCCGATACATAAAAAACAGGAATACCTCCTCCGCCTACTGCTACAACTACCTGCCCATCCTTTGCTATCTTTTCAATGGTTTTTCTGTTAGCTATCACTTGTGGTTTGGGCGAAGCAACCACTTTTCTCCATCCCCGGCCTTTTGGATCTTCGGCAAATACAGATTTACCGGCTTCTTTCAGCTTTTCAGCTTCTTCTTTTGAATAATAAGGTCCGATTGGTTTTGTCGGGTTTTGGAATGCAGGATCATTCTTATCAACCAGCACTTCCGTGATAATTGTGATCACATCACGATCAAGGCCATGTTGTATCAGCACATTCCTTAATTGCTGTTCAATCATGTAACCGATGAACCCCTGTGAATAGGCGCCGCATATATCCAGCGGCATTTCCGGAAGGTTAAACAACTTGGCCCCGGCCTGATTCTGCAATAATATATTTCCCACCTGTGGCCCGTTGCCGTGAGTGATCACTAAGTTGTAATCAGATTTGATCAGTTCAAGCAAATGCTGACAAGTTTCATAAACATTCTGTTCCTGTTCGTCAATTGTTCCTTTTTGTCCGTCGCGAATCAGCGAATTTCCACCCAATGCGACAACTGCTAACTTTTTCATAAACACCGTATTTCATTAAAGTCTGCAAAACTAAAATATTTTGTTCATAATAAACATCTCTGTTTTTTCAAGACTGAGATAAAATAATATATTAAGAAAATGTTTTGGATTTTAATTATATCTGTTATATAATTCATATTCAACTTCTTTTGCATGCCCAAAAGTACTTAGCGAAGCGGTCTCACGAACCCCGACCTGTCGGGGTGAGTAACCAAAAGGGCACCACGAACGAGACGTTTCGACAAGCTCAACGCCCATTTCTTTTGGTAACCGGCCATTGAGCCTGTCGAAATGGCATGTTGTATTCCGCACCGTTCGTGGACAGCTAACGCACAGGGCTTTCATGGTCAAATATATGTGAAAAGAATATGGGATATGTAAGTTTTTTCAAATATTTTCATAATAAATGGGTGCGAAGCATAAAATAAAATATTCCTTATCAACGAATTGCTGTTTGAGTGAAGTCGAGGAACGAGACGGAACGAGTTCATCCGCCGTGGCGGACGTTAAGTCTTTTTTGCATACTTTTTGTGACGACAAAAAGTATGAAGAAACAAATGCAGAAAATCATCTGGTAAAATTCAAAACAGTTTTTAAATTTGAGATAAATAGTTACATATCATGGATATAGGCTTTAATCCATATATTTGTCGGTAGATTCTGTTTTATGCATATATGTCGCTTAACAGTTCATTAAATTTTTAATTTTATTTGCGTTTAATTTAAGTGATTTTTGCCATAACACATTATAATTTGATAAGACATTTACGACATAAAGAAATAGATAAGAAAAAATGGGATTTGTGCATCCGTTCCTCCTTTAATGGAAATGCATATGCTAACTCCTGGTATCTCGATATCATGTGTCCCGGCTGGCAGGCATTGATTGAAGGTGATTATATGAAAGTGATGCCATTGACAGCCGGTAGAAAATTCGGAATTTCCTATCTCTATCAGCCATTTTTTACACAGCAATTAGGAGTATTTTCACTCTCAGAACCCGATTCAGAAAGTGTTGTGGAGTTTCTGCGGGCAATCCCGGCAGAGTTCAGGTACGTGGATATTAATCTGAATGTGAATAATAAACTGGAGGAAGCCGGTTTTGAAATAAAAATGAAAGACAATTATTTACTCCACCTTATCACACCATATAATAAGATAAGCAGCAGCTATTCTTCAAATACAAGAAGAAATGTCAGGAATGCTGAAGAGAGTAACATAACCATAAAATCAGGCATTCAACCGGAGGAATTGCTGGAGCTATATCAACGGGAAGTCGGTGGCAGGGTGACTTCGTTGAAAAAAATGCATTACCGGCGGTTGTATGCACTCATTTCTTATTGTTTGCAGGAAGGATACGGAGAAATACTGGGGGCCTTCTTACCCGGAGGAAAGTTATGCTCTGCGGTATTTTTGGTCACATCAGGTACTCATTGCATTTACCTCCTGCCCTGTTCAGATGACAAGGGAAAACAAACCAGTGCAATGTTTTTGCTTATTGATAATTTTATCAGGGTTCATGCCGGCCGGAACCTGGTTCTTGATTTCGAAGGATCAAATATTGAAAGTATAGCAAGATTCTACGCTGGTTTTGGAGCGAGTTCCTGCGAATATATCAATGTCAGGATCAACAGGCTTCCGATTTTATTACGAAAGTTCAAACCATAATCAATAGATTAGGAAGGCTGAAGGTAATTAGGCTGTAGGCCTTTAGGCTATAGGCATTAAGATAAATAAACAATAGACGCTTTATGACCTAAATTAACTTTTGATTTATGAATATCGATTAACGAATTATAATTTTAGAAGAAACTGATAATCTGAAATCTAGAAATCGTTAATCCTTGTTCTTAGATCAGTATCATTGACTTTAACGACAGACTAAATACCTAAAAGTCTACAGTCTAAAAGCCTCCAGCCTATGTTCCTGCAGGATAACCTGAATAGTCACATATATTTGAATTTCATATATTGGAATTGCTTATTTTTACTGCAAAATTACATAACACATGGTAAAAATTCTCGGACACGGTAATTCTATCATTAACCAGTTTCTATATGAGATAAGAGATGAAAATGTACAGAAGGACAGTCTTAGATTCAGAAGAAACATGGAAAGATTGGGTGAAATATTTGCCTATGAAATTAGCAAGGAATTAAATTTTGAGGTTCAGCAGGTTCAAACGCCGCTGGGAATTGCCAGTGTCCCGGTTTTGTCTGATAAAATTGTAGTTTCATCAGTTATGCGTGCCGGACTTCCTTTACACCAGGGAATCCTGAATATTTTTGACAAGGCCGAGAACGCCTTCATTTCAGCCTACCGCCAATATGAAAAAGATGGCACATTTGAGATTCAATTTGGTTATTTATCAAGCCCCGGCATTGATGAAAAAGTAGTGATACTTGCTGATCCGATGATTGCCACAGGTGCATCAATGATTATTGCCTGCCAGTCGTTACTGGAAAAAGGCAATCCCCGGCATGTCCATATTGTTGCGCTGATTGCCAGCAGGGAAGGACTTCAGTACGTACAGAAAAGACTTGATATGCAACATACCACTATCTGGCTGGGTGCTGTGGATGATGAACTGACCGTAAAAGCATTTATAGTTCCCGGGTTGGGTGATGCCGGAGACCTGGCTTTTGGGGCAAAAGAATAACTAAAACTGGAGCTGCAGGGATACCCTGAGTCCGAACTTCTGTATTTCAGGATTGTCTAAATAAGACAAACGCCATACTGCATCTACCCGGATGATCTTCAGAATATTTTCAATTCCGACCCCGGCTTCATAATAGGGTTTGGTTAACCCATGGAGGTTTGTAGGAAAATCTACTATTTTACTGTGGTCATCACTCAAACTGCCGATCAATCCCCTGCCATAAGCTACTTCACGAAGTTTGAGTTTCCTAAGCAATGGAATTTTATTCAGGAAAAATCCCATAAAATGGTATTCGACGAAAAGGCTTGCCCATTTATCACTGGCAAATTCATAGTAATTCATCATGTTGAAAGCTAAGGGATCAAATGCAAAGGTTTCGTTTCCCTCATGCAGCTTGAGCAGGGGATAGGGAACATCACCGAATATCTGTCCTGCATTGATGGCATAGTTAATATAACCAACCGTACCGGTATTAAAGTAATGAGTAATGTTCAGGTTGAGCCTGGAATATTGATATTTGCTGTTAAATACTCCTTTCAATCCATAAACAATACTGAAATCTATTATCGGGAAATCAGAGCCGAGGCTGGTTTGCTCGAATTCCCCGTTCACGATTCTTTCATGCCATGCAAAATGAGTATTGAGCTTGATTTCAGAGGTATTCAGACTTGACAAATTGCCGGTTGGGGTATTTAATGGGATCAGAATAGTTGGGAAAAGTTGATCATGGGTCAGTGTGATTTTATTCGAAAAACCCTGCATCCATTCTTTTTCATAGGAACCTTGTGCTCTTCTGACGGATGTCATCTTATCAAAAGGCCTGCGTTCTAGAACGGATGACAAGATGTTATCATCAAGAAATGCATTCTGGCTTTTCCCAAGTTGCTCAATATCGTCCAGGTATAATAATGAAACAGCGCTGCGGGGAGACCGGTTGAAAATATAGGTTGCTCCAAGACCGTATTTAATTTTTTCATCTGCGGAACCGTAAGCAATATGCCCTTCAAACATAAGGCTTTTACTGAAATTATCCGATGTCCTTCCACCAAACCTGTAACGGTTACCTTCGGTCTTGTTATAACTGAACAAGGTGTAATAGGGTCCGATTTCAAATTTGTGAATGGTATAATAACCTGTAACAAAAGCAGTCACAACGTTAGCAAATGTCTTGAAAATAGGGACATTCTTCACCGAATCGACCATTTCATAAATACCTTTTTCCTTGTTAGTGAGCTCAAGGTGTCTTGATTTCTGCCAGTATTCATCTGATTTGTCAAGAGCATCCAGTTTTACAATAATATCTGTTTTTTCAGCAAAAATATTCTTAGGAATAGGTTGATCAACAATAATGTTTTTGTATGATGTGGTCTTTCTTCCGAATAATCCTTTCGTTTTATTGGTCAGGTTCAGGTCAATAAATAATGTACTCAGGGTTTGAAACCAGGTGCCATTTACACTTTCGTACTCATTTTCGGCCACAAAATCATGTACATAATTGATATTCACATCATCAGCAAGCCTGATCTTAGACTTTTTAATGGCAAAAGTGGTGTCGTTAACCCAAAAATCGCCTTTAAATGTGAATTCCTGTTTTCTCCTTGGTTTGAATGAGATTTGGTAACACCATTTATTATCAATGAAAGTACTGTCGACCAGGTAATATTTATAATATAATTTGCCGAATGAAGATATTGGCGAAACAAACGGCTGGTCAAATATGGGGATCAGGTTATCATAGATATTTACATCCTGGTACATCTGTCCTGTGAACTGTGAAATGCTCTCATTCTTGACCCCGGACATTTTGCTGGCTTTTATTACTTCCCTGGTTCCTTTCGGCTCGCCCCTGTAATAAAAATCAGAAAGGGTTTCAGTAATAAATATCGGCAGGTAGGATTTCCCGGTTACAACATTTGTATCAACATAATTAAATACAAATGCAATCTTTTTAAAAGCTCTGTTTTGTTTAAACTTATCATCAATGTTATTAACGTCTACTTCAATTTTATTATAGACTTCGTATTGATATGTTGAAAGATTTTTTTGATTGTTTTTTTCTTTGTTTTCCAGGATTTTATCGATGATGCGCAATGCGGGATTAACACCCGGTTTTACTGTGATTTCGGATAAATTAAAATTGGATGGCTTCAGTTCGATATCATGATTCTGAAAACTATTCTTTTTGACTGCAACGGATTGCTGCTTGTAACCAATGCAGGAGATTGTAAGCGAATCGAAATTTTTTTTTGTCTCAATAAAGTAATTACCATCAAAATCAGTAATGGTACCTATTGTGCTTCCTTTAAAATACACTGATACGAATGGAACCGCTTCCTTGGTCTCGGAATCAGTAATCTTACCCCGGATTTTTGTGCTTTGGGAATAAACCATTCCCGATAATGAAAGGAAAAGCAGCTGTATTAAACAAAATCTATATGTAATGCTAACAGACATTTATTTTTGAAAAGGCACTAAATTAGCTGAACCCATTATATTTTAGTACATCTGGCATGATTAAAAAAAAGGATAAAGCTTTACGCTATACCCTTTAAAAACCTAAACCCTAAATTATGAAAAATTAATTATGTTATTATAAAACAATGTTATAGATATTATGTGAATAAGTGTTTTACCGTTTATATAAACGGGTTTAAACCGAAAATGTTTAGTGTTGCAGATTTATTACAGGGTATTTATTCAGTAAGGCAGGCTATAGGCTATTAGTCCGTAGGTCTTGAATCGGTATCAGGTAACAGGAGGAGTGATGAGTGATGAATTATGAGTTATGAGTCGTAATCACGTATGGCATGCGTGTCAGGTGACAGGTCACAAGTCACGGGTCACAGGACAAAATGAGAAAATAGGGTAAGTAATTGAATTTTATTCATGAGACTAAATTTTCAGGAACAAAGTGAACTGAAAATTTTAAGTCGAATCATCCCGACAAAGTCGGAGGGTAAATACCCCGTAGCTCTGCTGCGGAACTTTGGGTCCAGGGCTTGCCCTGGGGTACATACCCGTGATTTTCCTAAACTCCTGGTGGTCTATAGTTTAAACACAATAAATTAAAGCTAAAAATATGTTAAACAAAAAATAATATGTGTCTTTTATTATAATTGATTTTCCCGGTGTTCATTTTTATTATTTTTGCAATCTTTTTTGAGAACGATAAAAAACAGATAATGGAAATACCAGCAAAGTACGATCCTGTCGAGAAGGAAGATAAATGGTACCGGTATTGGATGGAAAATGGCTTTTTCAGATCAGTCCCTGATAGCAGGGAGCATTACACTATTGTAATCCCGCCGCCGAATGTAACCGGTGTGCTACATATGGGTCACATGCTGAACAATACCATACAGGATGTACTTGTCCGCCGCGCAAGAATGTTGGGTAAAAATGCCTGCTGGGTTCCCGGGACTGACCATGCCTCTATTGCTACTGAAGCTAAGGTGGTGGCGAAACTCAGGGATCAGGGTATCAGCAAATCTGATCTCACACGGGAAGAATTTCTTAATGCTGCCTGGGAATGGACAGAAAAACATGGCGGAATAATACTCGAGCAACTTAAAAAGCTTGGAGCTTCCTGCGATTGGGAAAGAACAAAATTTACCATGGACCAGGAATTGTCTGAAAGTGTCATTGATGTCTTTATAGCACTATATAAGAAAGGCCTTATTTACCGCGGAATCCGGATGATCAACTGGGATCCTGCTGCTAAAACCGCATTATCTGACGAAGAAGTCATCTATAAAGAACTCCAGTCAAAATTATATTATATACGGTACAAAGTGGTTAATTCGGAAAATGAATGGGTTACCATAGCCACTACCAGGCCGGAAACAATTTTGGGTGACACCGCTGTCTGTGTTCATCCTGAAGATGAACGCTATTTTCATATTAAAGGTAAAAGTGTATATGTTCCGCTTATTAAAAGAATCGTTCCGGTTATTTCCGATGAGTATGTCGACAGGGAGTTTGGCACCGGCTGCCTGAAGATCACTCCGGCCCATGATGTAAACGACTACGCAATAGGAATAAAATATAACCTTCCATCTATCGACATATTCAATGAAGATGGCAGCATGAGCGAAGCAGCCATCCTGTATACCGGGAAAGACAGGTTTGAAGTAAGAAAACTGATCACCCAGCAACTGACTTCAGAAGGAAATCTGGTAAAGATTGAAGATTACGTAAACAAAGTAGGATTCTCCGAACGGACTGACGCAGTTATTGAACCTCGTCTTTCAATTCAGTGGTTTCTTAATATGAAGGAAATGGCCGTACCGGCACTCGAAAATGTTTTAAATGATAATGTTCAGCTTGTACCATCGAAGTTTAAAAATACTTACCGCCATTGGATGGAAAATGTCAGGGACTGGTGTATTTCGAGGCAGTTATGGTGGGGACACCGTGTACCGGCATATTATATTGCCGGTTCTAAAGAATTTGTGATAGCAAAAAATGCACAGGAAGCTTTGTCTCTTGCCCGTGAAAAAACCGGCAATCTTTCACTTCAGTTGCAGGATCTGAAACAGGATGAAGACGTACTCGATACCTGGTTCTCCTCCTGGTTGTGGCCCATTTCCGTATTTGATGGTATCAGGTTCCCTGGGAATGAGGACATGAAATATTATTATCCTACCAATGATCTGATCACTGCACCGGAAATACTTTTTTTCTGGGTGGCCCGGATGATCATGGCAGGTTATGAATTTGCCGGAGCAAAACCATTTCAAAATGTTTATCTCACGGGGATTGTACGTGATCACCTGGGAAGAAAAATGTCCAAATCTCTGGGTAATTCACCGGAACCGCTGGAACTGATCAATAAATATGGTGCTGACGGCGTACGTGTCGGTATGCTACTATGTTCCCCTGCCGGTAACGACCTTCTGTTTGACGAAGGATTACCTGAGCAGGGCAGAAATTTCGTTAATAAATTATGGAATGCATTCCGGCTAATTAATGGATGGGAGGTGGATATTAATCTGCAACAACCTGAAGCATCCCGTATTGCCGTCGAATGGTTCTCTTCCGTTCTCAACCAGAATATCGTTCAACTTGATGAACAATTCGCAAGGTTCAGAATTTCCGAGGCACTCATGACAGTTTATAAATTGATAAGAGATGAATTTTCTTCCTGGTACCTTGAAATAGTAAAACCTCCTTTCAGGCAATCGATTGATAAGAAAAGTTACGATGCAACCATCGCCTATCTTGATAAACTTTTGCATTTCCTGCACCCTTTTATACCTTTTGTTACCGAAGAGATATGGCACCTCATTAATGAACGAAGAAAAGGCGATAGTCTCATGATCTCATTGTTGCCAAAACCAGGTTATTTTGATCAGGAACTTACCGATAAATTTGATACGGCACGGGAAATAGTCGCCAATGTTAGAAAGATCAGGAATGACAGGAATATTCATGCAAAAGACCACGTTCATCTTTATATACGTGATACTTCAGAAACATTTGATCACTTGCTTGACCCGGTACTCATAAAGCTTGGTCTGCTAACTGCAGTCAGCTCCTTCGGTGATAAGGCAGATCATTCCGCAGCATTTATCATTAAATCCTGGGAATTCTATATTCCCCTGGAACATAAGATCGATAAAGAAGAGGAAATTAAAAAACTTCTCGGTGAACTTGAATATACCAGGGGTTTTTTGGATATGGTAATGAAAAAGCTCAGCAATGACAGATTTATTCAAAGCGCTCCTGAAAAAGTGTTATTGCTCGAACAGGCCAAAAAGGCAGATGCTGAGGCAAAGATAAAAGTGCTCCTCGGGAATATCGAAAACCTGAGAAAGTAATCTTCTATCTTATTTACTTTTTCGAAATCTGATTTCAGCTGATCAGTTTTTATATACTTTTGTATTTGCAGATTCAATGGGCATTTATTATTAAGATAATTATCCGGGTTTTGCAGACTGAAGAATGTGAAAATGTGATTATACTTATTGCCTAGTGCCTATTGCCTATTGCCTAGTGCCCAGTGCCTGATTAGTCGCTTAAGATAGCAAACTTATCAACATGTTGTCGCTAAACATATTCCCGTGAAACGGATTTTATTTTCAAATTTTCAAATTTGCACATTTTCAAATTAATTTAGTAACTAATTAAATAATTACGATATGTTTCCGAAAGAATTATACATCAACCGCCGCGAGCAATTGCGGAAAAAACTGCAGAGTGGAATAGTTTTATTACCGGGTAATCTTGAATCGCCCATGAATTATCCTTCCAATGGATATCACTTCAGACAGGACAGTAATTTCCTGTATTTTTTTGGGGTTGATCTTCCCGGGATTGCCGGTATTCTTGATATTGACGAAGGTAAAGACATTCTTTTCGGAAATGATACTGATATTGAGGATATTATCTGGATGGGTCCTCAGAAATCCATGAAAGAATTCGGGACCGACAGCGGAGCTTCCAGGGTGGAACCATATTCCGGATTGGCAACATATATCGGATCAGCCATTGCCAAAGGAAGAACCATTCAGTATCTTCCTCCATACAGGCCGGAAAATAAAATGATCATGGGCAAATTGTTAGGTATATATCCTGACCGCATCAGGGATTATTCTTCAGTTCAGCTTATCAGGGCGATTATCAGCCTGAGAGAAATCAAAGACAGGTATGAAATTGAAGATATTGAAAAGTGTGAGGATGTTGCTTATGAAATGCACACCACTGCCATGAAAATGGCAAGACCCGGCATCCTTGAAAGCGAGATTTCCGGAGTGATTGAGGGTATTGCCCTGAAATATGGAGGTATGATTTCTTTCCCGGTGATCTGTTCCATTCGTGGAGAAATACTGCACAATCATAATCATGGCAATCTTCTGAAAGAGGGCGATTTATTAATTACTGATGCTGGTGCTGAATCGTCCCTGCACTATGCTTCCGATATTACCCGTACTTTTCCGGTGACAGGTAAATTTACACAGAAACAAAAGGATATTTACCAGATTGTGCTGGATGCCAATAATACGGTGACTGCATCTTCAAAGCCTGGCATGACTTACCAGAGCGTTCATTTGCAGGCTGCCAGAGTGATAGCAGGCGGATTAAAAGACCTTGGGCTGATGAAAGGGGATATTGATGAGGCTGTTGCAGCCGGGGCTCATGCTATGTTTTTCCCACATGGTCTTGGTCACATGATGGGCCTCGATGTACATGATATGGAAGATATGGGCGAAGATTATGTTGGTTATGATTCTGAAATAAGCCGTATAGACCAGTTTGGAACTGCATACCTGAGGCTTGGAAAACGATTGAAACCAGGTTTTGTTATTACAAATGAACCAGGTATTTATTTTATTCCCGAGTTAATCAGCCAGTGGAAAAATGATAATAAATTTAGTCAGTTTATTAATTACCCGGCCGTTGAGCAGTATCTCGGGTTCGGAGGTATCCGGCTTGAAGATGACATTCTGATCACTGAATCGGGCTGCAGGATCCTGGGCAAAAAGCGGGTGCCGGTTACAATAAATGAAATTGAAAATATAGTGGGCAATATCTGAATTAATTTGAAAATTTGAAAATGTGCAGATTTGAAAATTAAATCCGTTTTACGGGAATTAGATTAGCGACAACATTTTGGTAAGTTTGCTGTCTGAAGAGACTAGGAAATGATAATTATTCCCGACAATTAAAGTACAAAAATTTGGAAGGCTATACCAGTTTCGGAAAGGTACCGATAAGGTATCGATCATTGGGCGAGGGAAATACGATTGTTCTTCTGCATGGTTATCTTGAATCCCTCGAAGTTTGGGGGAAATTCGAATATTTACTGGCAAATCATTTCAGGGTTGTAAGCATTGATTTACCCGGGCATTAACTGGATATTCCCTGGGAGGATATGTCAGCCTTGCCTTCCTTGAAAAGTATCCTTCAAGATTATCCGGAATTTGTCTGATGCATTCAAATCCCTGGAGCGACCAACCAGAAAAAAAAGCCAATCGCGACAGGGAAATCGAACTGGTGAGATCTGGTAAAAAGAATATAATAGCTTCTAATAACATGATCCAGTCTTTCTCCGATACGAATACACAATTGATGAAAACAGAAGTTGACAGGTGCATTCAGATGGCCGTCTCCACTCCTGATGACGGTATCATTGCTATGCTGGAAGGGATGAAAGTCAGGCCGGATCGAAGTGAAACGCTGAAAAAATCAATTTTACCTGTTTTATTGATCTTTGGTAAGTACGATCATTATCTGCCTCTCGATAAAGCTTTGACCATGACTCAATTATTGGGAATACCCACTTTTCTTGTCCTTGAAAATTCAGGCCATATGGGGTTTCTTGAAGAATCTGAAATAGCTTCTGACTTTATTATCAAAAATATTCAATCAGTTACTTCCTGGTAAAACAAGCATCCGGAAGATTGGGATTTGAGGATTTGAATATTTGGAAAAGAAAATTCAATCAAACATAATTCAGGTTAATCTCTAAACATGAAAAAGAATATTTTTCATGACTTCTTATCTACAGCCAGTTTAACTGCCAAACGAAATAAAAATACATAGACTAAAAACCTAAAAGCCTTTATCCTATCTTCCTGATCAGTTACTTGTTATTATTAACTTTTCAGATTCGACAATTAAAATACATTTAAATTAATCTTCTGTGCTTGTCAGATTCTGTTATTTCTGATTTTTTTGCTACTTTTGAATGTTGTAAAAACATTAATTAATGGATTGTTTGTAATTACATAATATTCAATTGAATATTAATATTTTTCAAAAATTTATTAATTTATTATTAAAAATTTCAAATAAGGTTTGTACTTTTCGACATAATTTTTTATGTTTACTGTTTGTAAAAAAATGAATTATAAGGGATAAGTTTACTTTTATATGATATTGATTAATTGCGTTGTTTGCAATAAGGTAGCTTTATTGTCTGCGGGAATTTTGCAAAATTTATATTTGCTTCCTTTCCGTGCTTTATATATAAAATCCTGCTTTCCGGTATCCCGGATAGCTTTTTTCATTTCATTTTCTGAAAAATCATGCCAATAGCATGAATTCAAATTAAATTAGTTAAGATATTATAAATAAGAACATTAGTTAATAAACAATAATTTAATACCTAAGATTATGAGAATGTTTACTAATTTTTTACGGAGTAGTAAAATTTCTGTATCAGATGTAAGATTGCTGGGTTTCATTGTACCGGTATTTTTACTGTTGGTAAGTTTTCAGGTTAGCAATGCACAGTTATCGGTTAGTGTGACTGTTCAAACTGCCCTTATGTGCAATGGTGATACCAATGGTGCCTTACAGGCTAATCCTGATGGAGGCACTGCACCATATAGCTATCATTGGAGTAATGGGGTATCTACCCAGATAGCCAGTAATCTGGTTGCAGAAACTTACAATGTTACGGTTACAGATCATAACAGTAACACGGCTTCAACATCATATACGCTTACACAACCAACCGAGTTGGCAATTTCTTTTACTTCCCATCCTGTTACATGTTATGGAGGAAGCGACGGTGAAATTACTGCTTCTGTTTCCGGTGGTATTTCTCCGTATTTTTATCTATGGGGAAATGGCAATACTACTGACAGTTTATCAGGTTTGCCTTATGGTGAATATGGTATTACCGTATTTGATGCCAACAGTTGTGTTGTACAGTCTTCTTTCCTGTTAACACAATCACTCCAGATCAAAATATTCCAGAGCGGAATTCTAAATATCTTATGTAATGGAGCCAGCACGGGCTACATACACATTACCTATACAGGTGGTGTTTCTCCTTATCAGTTTCTGTGGACAGGGGGTTATACTACTCAGAATATTGACAATGTTCCGGCCGGAAACTATACTGTTACTCTGACGGATTCAAACGGATGTAAGGCGACTAAAGCTTTTACCCTTACACAGACAGCTGTGATAAATCCGGTGATTACTCCCGTGAATGTTGTCTGTAGCGCTGACCTGACAGGCTCTTTATCTGATTCAATCACCGGAGGTACAAGCCCGTATTCATACACTTGGTCCACCGGCGCAACAACTAAGAATATTTCCGGACTGGGCACTGGTACATACAGGGTGACGGTAACGGACAGCAATAACTGTAAAAATACTGCATCTGCAAGCATTATTGCTACTTCTTTAATGACATTCTCATTACAAAAAACAGATGAAACATGTTACGGTCTTAATGATGGTTCCGCAACTGTTAATATTTCCAGCGGTAATCCTGTTTATAGTTATCATTGGTCGAACAGCGGAAGCACTGCCACAATCAGTGGACTCCCCATAGGTAGTTACAATGTTACCGTTACTGATGGAAATGGATGCCCGTTTGTATCTTCGAGTGTTCAGATTGTCGGACCTACACAGATTCAATATTCTACAACCGTTACTGATGTAACCTGTAATAGTGGATCAGATGGCGCTGTGCAGCTTAGTGTTTCAGGTGGAACAAGTCCTTATACTTTTGCCTGGGGTAATAATGCAACAACTCAGAATATTTCAGGACTTCATGCCGGAGATTACCAGGTGACAATTTATGACAACAATAATTGTAATACTACTACAAGTGTAACTGTTAATCAACCTCCAGCATTGATGGCTTCATTATCAGCAAGCAATGCCTCATGTTATCTTTATAATGTTGCTCTATCCGTTTCAGGAGGAAGCACAGGTTATTCTTACTACTGGTCTGATTTTTCCAGTAGTACTGGTTTAAGCGGTGTTCTTGCAGGGCATTATTCAGTTACGGTGACAGATAGTCATCAGTGTACTGTGACTGCCGGCATATCAATTACACAACCTGATACACTTAAGGTTACCGTTTCCGGTTATCAGAATGTGGATTGTCGTGGAAATTCAAACGGATATGTTCATATCACAGTGACAGGAGGAACAACTGGATATCAGTACTCTTGGAGCAATTTTGCGACCACCCAGAATATTGATGGTATTTCAGGCGGTACTTACTCAGTTACCGTTACTGATGCAAAAGGATGCGTGGCTACTGCTCAGCAGATTATCAATGAACCTGCTTCAGGAATTACTGCCATACTGAATGTTACCAATGTGAATTGCCATGGTAATTCTACAGGGGCAATCGACCTTATACCCTCAGGTGGAACTTCTCCTTATTCATTCCTGTGGAATAACGGTTCTACTGATGAAGATCTGTCAGGTATTCCTGCGGGTCCTTATTCTGTAGCTGTTAAAGATACTGATAATTGTATTTACTATTTTTCAACTGAGGTTGAACAACCAGAAGCTGATCTGGTGATCAGCAATTTCAATGTGACTAATATTAATTGTCATGGTAACCACAACGGAATAGTTACTATCAATGTCACAGGTGGTACTATACCATATTATTATAGTTGGTCGAATGGTGCTACCAGTCAAAACCTTCTTGGACTTGGACCAGATACTTATAGCGTTGTAGTTACCGACAACCTTGGTTGCACTACTTCGGGCTCGTACCAGGTTTCTCAGCCGGATACATTGGTTGCAGGTTCTACATATGGTAATATTCTTTGCCATGGAGGTACAACTAATATTTCTGTTTCAGCAACGGGTGGTGTTGCTCCTTACTCCGGAACCGGAACTTTTACTGTAAACGCAGGACCATATTCATATACTGTAACAGATGCTAACTTATGTACTTCAATTACTTCCGGTTCAATAAATGAACCTGGCCAACTGTATATTGACCTCAGCGCTTCTCCTTCTTCAATATTATGTAATGGAGGCACATCAACTATTACTATTGGCGCCCATGGTGGTGTACCACCTTATCAGGGAACAGGCGATAGTACTGTTACTGCAGGAGGTTATTTATATACAGTTTATGATTCAAACGGTTGTCCTGCTTCCGGAACCATTCAGGTGACCGAACCGGGTGTTCTGAATATAAGTGTATCTGCAAATCCAAACCCATTACTTTGTCACGGAGATTCAGCCACAGTCACTGTAACAGCAAGCTATGGTACTCCACCTTATACTGGTACCGGGATATTTAAAGAAATTGCAGGGACATATTCTTATACTGTTACTGATAATAATGGCTGTTCTGCTTCTCAGAATCTGACAATTACTCAACCTGATGCATTGGTTGCAGGTTCTACATATGGTAATATTCTTTGCAATGTACGACTAATATTTCTGTTACTGCAACCGGTGGTATTTCTCCTTATAGTGGAACTGGTACTTTTAGCGTACATGCAGGACCATATTCATATAGTGTGTCGGATGCTAACGGATGTTCTTCAACTACTTCCGGTTTTATTTATGAACCTGACCAACTGTATATCGATCTCAGCGCTAATCCTTCTTCAATATTATGTAATGGCGGCACCTCAACTATTACTGTTGGCGCCCATGGCGGTGTATCACCATATCAGGGAACAGGCAATTTTATCGTTACCGCAGGGGGACATTTATATACAGTTTATGATTCAAACGGTTGTCCTGCTTCCGGAACCATTCAGGTAACCGAACCAACTGTTCTGAACATCAGTGTATCTGCAAATCCAAATCCATTACTTTGTCACGGCGATTCAGCCACTGTCACTGTAACAGCAAGCTTTGGTACTCCACCTTATACCGGTACAGGAACATTCAAAAAAATTGCAGGAACATATACATACACAGTTACTGATCATAATGGTTGTAATGCATCACAGGAGATTACAATTACGCAGCCTTCTGCCCTTGTAGCTTCTTCGTCTGCTACTCCGATTTTGTGCAACGGCGGAACTTCTACTGTATCAGTTTCAGCTTCGGGTGGTACCACTCCATATTCCGGAGTCACTGATTATACTGTAATTGCAGGTTCATATACTTATTCAGTAACCGATGCTAACGGATGTACAGCTATAACTAGTATTACCATCACTCAACCTGGCGCTCTTGCATTAGCCCCAACCATTCATAACGGACATTGCTTTAACGCAAATGACGGATATATTCACCTGCTTATTTCCGGTGGAGTAACTCCTTATGCAATTCTCTGGTCAACTTCGGAAACTACCGCCAATATTGATAACCTGGCAGCCGGTGGCTATCAGGTTAATGTTACAGATGCCAATGGTTGTCAGATATCCGGTTCTTACGAGATATCTCAACCACCCGCATTAACTGTACAGGCACATGGCACTGACCTTACATGTTACCACAATTACACAGGTGTGGTATGGGCGGTCGTCGGAGGAGGTACTACTCCATATTCATATCATTGGATAAATTCTGCCACTACCGATACTGTTAATGGCTTAACCATCGGATACTATTCGGTGGTCGTAACAGATGCCAATAACTGTATTGCTTCATCTGATATTATTATTAATGAACCTGATTTACTCATAATTTCCCTGAGTACCACTAACGTACCCTGCAATGGAGGAACAGGTACCATTACCAGTTTTGTCCAGGGTGGTTCGGGACAATATGCATATAACTGGTCAAACGGAGCTACCACTGCAAATCTGACTGTTGTTGCCGGTACCTATATAGTAACGGTGACCAGCGGTGTTTGTATTGTTAAAGATTCGGCGACTATTGTCCAACCACCGGTGTTGCGCGCTCAGATTGATTCAATTCATAATGTGATGTGCTATGGTGATCATAATGGATACATTTATGTTACAGTTTCCGGTGGTGTTACTCCATATGCTTATATTTGGACCAACGGAGCCACAATTGAAGATCTTACCGGGCTCAACGGAGGAAGCTATCAATTAACGGTTACGGATATGAATAACTGTCATGTGACTCTCAGCCAGACAATCAGTGAACCTTTAGCTCCCTTAACGACAGCAATTTTCGGTACAAACCTGCTCTGTTATAATGATTTTACCGGCACTGACAGTTTAGCCATCAGTGGCGGAACTACACCATATTATATATATTGGAATAACGGAGCAACAATTCAGAAACTGAATCATGTGGCTTCAGGAAATTATTCAGTGACTGTGACTGATGCTCATGGTTGCACTTCTATCCAGAGTAATACTCTTACCCAACCATCTGAGATCATTGTCCAGACTGCTGTATTAAGTAATGTTTCCTGTTATGGCCTGCACGATGGTGCAGCATATCTTTCATCAATTACCGGAGGCGTTACTCCTTTTACAATCCAATGGACAGGTCCGAATAATTTTACATCTTCCGATCAGACTATTAACAATCTGTACGCAGGAACTTATTATGTTAATGTGTTTGATGGAAACAATTGTCCTGCTACCATACACCCATCTGTAACTGTTACACAACCAGATCCATTAGTAGTGACATATTATAAGCAGAATGTCGATTGTTATGGAAACAGCACCGGCGGAATTGATATTACCGTGACGGGAGGAACAACTCCTTATATTTATGCCTGGAGTAATTCTGCCACAACCCAGGATATTACAGACCTGAGCGCAGGTAGTTACACCTTAACCCTTACTGATTATCACGGTTGTATTGTTGATACAACAATTACCATATATCAGCCTGATGCACCATTAATGATTAGTACTTATTCAGTCCACAATGTAAATTGCTTTGGAGGAAACGACGGTTATATTAATATTACAGTAACAGGTGGTACCACTCTTTATAGCTACCAATGGTCAAACGGTGAATCTACACAGACTACCACAAATCTGGCTGCCGGAGTGTATAGTGTGACTGTTACTGATGCCCATGGATGCAAGGTTTATATGACGTTTGATGGATTCGATGAAGTCACTCAGCCGGATGCTCCACTAGCTCTGGATTATGAGGTTACCGATGTCAGTTGCAACGGTTTTAGTGACGGTAATGTTTCCCTTACTATTACAGGTGGTACACCTCCATATATAAAAGACTGGTATGATCACCTTCATAATGTTATAGGTCATAATGCTTATATCGATGGAATTCCTGCGGGTAATTACAGTGTGGTAGTGACGGATGCAAATAATTGCGTTATCAGCGCTCAAATGACTGTTAATCAACCAGTACTTCTGACTTTATCAGATTCTACATCTCATTATCACCAGTTCCAGGTCAGTTGTTACGGATCAAGTGATGGTTGGATTACAGTAATTCCTGCCGGTGGTACTTCTCCATATACTTATCTTTGGGACATTGGTTCTACAGTTGCTCATATCACTGGCCTTGCTGCCGGTTCATATCATGTTACTGTAACTGATGCACACGGTTGTATTTCAAATATCACCGTTGTCCTTAACGGGCCAACTCCTGTTCAAATCCCCGAGCCTGTTCTTGTGAACATTTCATGTCATGGCGGAAACAACGGATCAATAAATATTTCACCGCTGGGCGGAACAGGTGTGTTTACTTACTACTGGACAGGTCCGAATAATTTTACAGCGTATTCCCAAAATATTAATAACCTGTATGTTGGGACCTATTATATTACCGTTACTGACCAGAATGGTTGCAATGCTGATGCTAATTATTCACTTTCAGAACCGGAAGCATTACAATTAAGTTCAGTGTTATCTAATTACAATGGATTTAATGTTAACTGCTATGCCAATAACGACGGTTACATCAATACCACCATCAGCGGTGGAACATCTGGATATACATATCATTGGAGCAACGGAGCAACCACAGGTAATATTATGAACCTGTATGCCGGTAATTATTCTCTTACGGTGACTGATGCTCATGGTTGTATTATTACCGGAGCCTGGACACTTACAAAGCCTGATCTATTGATTGCACAGGCCAATATTACATCAAATTATCACGATCAAAATATCAGTTGTAACGGTGCCAATGATGGTGCTGCCTGTGTAGTTGGCCAGGGAGGCCTGACTCCTTACACTTATTTATGGTCAAATGGCGCTACTACATCATGTATTAGTGGTTTGCAGCCGATAAGCTACAATGTTACCATTACAGATTTCAATGGATGTGTAAGCAATAGCAATGTTGGCGGCAATTTACCGTGGACTTACAACGTAACTGAGAATTCTGCTGTTATTTTACTTCAGACCAATACGGTATTATTAATAGGCAGCCCTGCTCAGCCAATAGCCGTTGGCGATTACATCGGCGTATTCTATACCAATGGCGGTAACCTCGTTTGTGGTGGTTACATGTTATGGAACGGATCGAATAACTCTATCACCGCCTGGGGAGATGATCCAATCACCGTTGGTGTGAAAGAAGGTTTTGCTCCCGGTGAAACATATACCTGGAAAATCTGGAGACCATATTTTGGTGAATTTAATGCTACTGCTGCTTATATTCCTATCATTCCTCCAAATCCACCTTTTTCAGCTACTTCTCATTATTCAAACGATGGAATATCCGGCCTTTTAAGCTTAATTTCGACTGAAACACTGAATATCACTCATACCGTGATCCAGCTACATCAGCCGGCTGCTCTGAGCTTATCGTTCAATACTACCAATGTTCTTTGTTCCGGCGGTTATTCCGGATCAATCAATCTTACTGTTACCGGCGGAACTATGCCTTATACATATTTATGGTCTCCCGGAGGCGCTACTACTCAAAATATAAATGCATTACAAGCTGGTATGTATTATGTAACCGTAATGGACGTCAATAATTGTTCTGTCACCGGATCGGTTCAAATAACCAGCCCGGAACCACTTTCATACGAGATAATTACTAATGATGTATCATGTTACGGTGGATCAGATGGAAGAGTACAAATAATTCCTTCCGGCGGTGTTTCTCCATATACATTTAACTGGGGAGGTTATAATCCTGTAGCATTGGCTGCCGGAACCTATAATGTAACAATTACTGATCATAATAACTGCCAGCAGGTGGCAACGTTTGATATTTATCAGCCTTCAGTGCCTATGACTCTGCAGTATCAGGCAAACAATGTAACCTGCTACGGGTATTCCAATGGTTCAATATCACTCTCAGTTGAGGGAGGGACTATAACACCATGTGGTCATTATAGTTTTTCCTGGTCTGGCCCGAATTATTATTTTAATGAATCACAAAATATAAATAATCTCATCGCTGGTATATATACTGTTACTGTTACCGATTGCAATGGTTGTATAAAAATTCAAAGTGTGACAGTCGGACAACCGGATGCAATTACTATACCGGGTTTAATCTCTAATTATAGTGGTTATGGCGTTAGTTGCAACGGTTCAGCCGATGGATCAATAAATATAACTGTAATGGGTGGCACTACACCATATATTTATATGTGGGATAATTTAGCAACAACAGAAGATATGTCAGGTTTGACTTCAGGTGTTTATAGTGTGATAGTTCATGATGTTAACAACTGTATGGGAAGTGCCAGTTTCTCGTTAACTGAACCCGCTCATATCACATTGAGTGCTGTTGCTACATCATCATTTGTTGTTAATGGAAATACTTACAATACTACCTGTAATGGGAATAACGGTACTATTAGCTTGTCTGTCAGCGGTGGTTCTGGAATTTATTTCTACCATTGGTCATATGGACAGACCACTCAGAATCTGAATGGTGTTCCGGCGGGATATTATACTGTTACAGTTACTGACAGCAACGGATGCCAGGCTGTTTCAAATACTGTGAACCTCACAGCTCCCGGCCCGCTCGATGTTACCTTGAGTTCAGATAATTTCAATGGTTATCAGATACAATGTAATGGTATGACTGCCAATTTGTACCTGAACTGGTCAGGTGGTGCATCACCTTATAATATATACTTTAATAACGGAGTATTTGCCATGAATGTAACCGGTAACACCTATTCACATTCCGGCTTTGCACCTGGTACTTACTGGGCTGCAATTTATGATCATAATGGATGCGGAAGGTTATCAAATCAGTTTACTGTAACTCAGCCAGCTCCAATTCAGTTCCCTCCAAATGCTGTTACAAGTGTTAGTTGTCATGGCGACGGTGATGGTTCCATTAATCTTACAAATATGTTGGGTGGCGTTCCTCCTTTCACTTATCAATGGGATTATAATGCTAACTGGTCAACTGCTGCACAGATTACAGGATTACCTGGTGGATCATCATACTATGTTGTTGTATGGGATGCTAACGGTTGTTCGGAAGGAACCACATTTACCATACCTGAACCTGCTCCTTTGGTGTATCTCAGTAATACAACAGGAAATGTTTCCTGTTACGAAGGATCAAACGGACATATTACACCATCTGTATCCGGTGGTACATTACCATATTCCTACACTGCCATGAATCAGAGCAATGTCTTGTTTAACCAGATAATTGCACTACCAGCCGGGACATATTCCGTTACTGTTACAGATGCACATGGTTGTACTGCTGTAATGAATGGTATTGTAATAACCCAGCCGGTTATGTTAATGGCTTCTTCTTCTTCTACAAGTATTTTATGCCACGGAGGTAATTCAACAGTCACTGTTTCTGCTACCGGAGGCACATTGCCCTATACCGGAACAGGAACATATACAGTTGTTGCAGGTACTTATTCCTACACGGTTAGTGATGCTCTTGGATGTAATTCAGTTACAACAATCACGGTTACAGAACCAACTGTTCTTACTGCTTCTTCCGTAGCTACTCCGATTTTATGTAATGGTGGAAATGCCACTGTAACTGTTACTGCTTCGGGAGGTACTGGTTTAATTAGCGGAACAGGTACATTTAACAGAACTGCAGGTACATGGTCATTTACAGTTACAGATGCCAATGGTTGTACAGCAACTACATCAGTAACTATTGCACAACCAACACCTGTTGTTGTTGAATTATCAGCTACTCAAATTGCCTGTTATGGTGGCAACTCAACAGTTACCGTCAGTGCAACCGGAGGAACAGGTACATATACCGGAACAGGTACATTTACCAGAACATTTGGAACCTGGTCGTTTACAGTGACAGATGCCAATGGTTGTTCAGGATCATCAAGTATTACCATATCACAGCCCACTCAACTGACTGCTTCTGCTTCAACAACCATTGTTTCGTGCAATGGCGGAAGTGACGGAACCATCACATTATCAGTTTCCGGTGGTATTACTCCTTATTCGTTTAACTGGGCTGATGGACCTACCACACAAAATCGCAGTGACCTTACTGCCGGAACCTACTATGTAGTGGTTTATGATGGAAACGGTTGTTTTGTTGATGTAAATGCAACTATAACAGAAAATACATTATTGCATGCTATTGCAAATCCGGGTGTTATCTTATGTCAAGGTGGCAGTACAAATGTTGTTATCACGGCTACAGGAGGAACAGTACCATATTCAGGAACCGGTACTTTTACCCAGTCAGTTGGAAGTCACACATATACAGTAACTGATATTAATCAATGCACAGCCAATATCTTGGTTACTTTAACGGAACCTGCTTTATTGCAAGCTATAGCAACTCCTGGTTTTATTCCATGTCATGGAGGCAGTACCAGTGTTGTTATCACCTCAACAGGTGGAATCGGAATAGTTACAGGAACCGGTACATTTACTCAGTCTGTGGGTAGCCACACATACACTGTGACGGATGCTAACGGATGTACTGCTTCTACTATCGTTACATTAACTGAACCTGCTACCCTTGCTTATACATTAACCATTAACTCTCCATTATGCCATGGAAGCAGTGATGGTTCAATTGACCTGAATGTTACCGGAGGAACAACTCCTTATACCTTTATTTGGAATACAGGTGCAACCGATCAGAATCTGACAAATATCGGCGTTGGCAGTTATTCAGTTACCATATATGATATGCATTCATGCTCTGTCAGCGGATCATTTGTTGTAACGCAGCCTAATGCATTAGGAATACAATACAGTATAACAAGTTCGACCTGCGGGTTATCTGATGGTGAGATATTAATTACCGGTTATTCCGGTGGTACTGCACCATATTTGGTAACCTGGGCTCATACTGTTTCACATAACCCGATACAACTCTATCTTGCTCCCGGAAATTATTATGCAACCATTACAGATGCTAATAATTGTGAACTGACTCAAGTATTTACAGTTGTTAACTTTAATCATTTGTCCTTTGTAACTGCTCCAATTCATAATGTCAGTTGTTTTGAAGGAAATGACGGATCAATTACCCTTTCTGTTTCGGGTGGCTTCCTTCCTTTGACCTATTTATGGTCCAATGGTGAAACCACACAGAATGCTGTTAATCTGACGGCAGGTTTTTACACAGTTACGGTTATTGATGCAAACGGATGTACAGGAACTACCAGTGCCACTGTGATACAGGCACCCAGCCTTCTGCACTCCAGTATTTCTTCATCAGCAGTTTCTTGTCCCGGAGGTAGTAATGGTGCTTTGGATCTAACAGTACTTGGTGGCTTAACGCCATATACATATCATTGGAATACAGGAGCTACAACCGAAGATCTCAGCAATCTGCCGGCAGGTAATTATTCTGTAACTGTGACTGATTACTATGGTTGTCAAAACATTCCGACAGCTACTGTTGAGCAGCCTCCTGTTATTCAGGCAACATTCGTAAAATCTAATTACAACGGTTATAATATAAGTTGTTTTGGTTCTGCTACAGGGAGTATCGATATGACAGTTATCGGTGGTACAACTCCTTATACTTATCTCTGGTCAACAGGTGCTACCACACAAAACCTTGCCAATACGTCAAACGGCAATGCTTCAAATGTGACTTACACCGTTACCATTACCGATCATCATGGTTGCACCCAAACAGCCTCTACCATAATGACTCAGCCTGGTACTCCGAACCTGCAGTTTACTCATCCACCTATCACAACTTGCTATGGTGATCCGATAGGACATATTACGCTGACGGTGACATTTACTGGATTAACTCCTCCTCCTCCATACACATATCTCTGGTCAAACGGTGCTACAACACAAAGTTTAACGAATATACCAGGAGGAATATATTTTGTAACATTCACCGATGCTAACGGATGCCAGACAATGACCCAGACAACTCTTATACAACCTACTCAGGTAATTGCTACTGCAACTACGACTACCAACTTTAACGGTTATAATGTTAGTTGTTTCGGTTCATCTAATGGCGCTGCCATTGTTAATGCAACTGGTGGTAATGGTCCATATACATTTAAGTGGAGTGATCCATCCGGTACTACAAATCAGACAATTTCAGGAATTACTGCAGGTACATTTAACGTTACCGTTACCGACTCTCATACTTGTACAGCAACCTCTTCAGTGATACTTACCCAGCCTCCGGCTATCACATTATCGTCGCAAATTACAATCGTGAATTGCAATGGTAACAATACGGGCGCTATTGACGTTACTCCCGGCGGAGGTGTTTTACCTTACTTATTTCAGTGGTCTAACAGTTCGACAACACAGGATATTTCAAACCTGGTTGCCGGATTTTATTCTATCACACTTACTGATGCAAATACGTGTACTGCTTCTGCAAGTTACCTTGTTACTCAGAGTTCAGCTATCAATATCACTAATCCGGTGATTACTAAAGTCAATTGTTACGGTAGTGCGACCGGAATGATCAGTATTACAGTATTTGGAGGAAGTTCGCCTTACGACTTTAACTGGTCAAATGGTAGCACTGTTCAAAATCCTTCGGGACTGTTAGCCGGGCCTTATAATCTTACGATAACAGATGCACATGGATGTACTAAAACAGCTTCTTATACAGTTACCACGAATCCTCAGTTAACATTATCAGGGCCGATTAACAATGTTTCCTGTTTTGGAGGTAATAATGGAGCTATTAATATTATAGCTGGAGGTGGTGTAACACCATATTTATATATTTGGAGTGACGGACCTACTTCTCAAAACAGATCAGTCCTTGTTGCAGGTACGTATAATATCACTGTTATTGATGCCGCATTATGTAGTATTACCGGTTCCTTTATCGTTACTCAGCCAGACCAGTTAATTGCCGATGATGTCATTACAGACGTAAGTTGTTACGAGGGTACGAATGGCGCAATTAATCTGACTGTTACCGGTGGTACGACTCCATATTCATACGTTTGGAGCAATGGAGCACATACTAAAGATATCAGTAACCTGGTTGCAGGTAATTACTCTGTGGTAATCACAGATACTCATTCATGTACAATCAGTGGAGCTTATGTTGTGAATCAACCTCCAATTTTCCTGGCAAATACTCAATTAGTATCAGGAATCAGTTGTTTCGGCTCCAGTGACGGAGTAGTAACTGTGGTTGAGACCAATGGTGTTGCTCCATTTACCTATCTTTGGAGTAATGGCGGTTCTACAGCCACAATTTCAGGACTTGCTACCGGAACTTATTCTGTTACGGTAACCGATGCCCATGGTTGTGTAGCTAATAGTGTTCTTCCTCCATTCCCATGGAATTTTACGGTTACCAGTACAAATCATACAATAGCAATTCAACCTTCAACAGTATTTGATATTGGCGGAAGTAATATCCAGATAGGTGACTATATCGGAGTTTTCTACAACTATGGCGGTACTTTACATTGTGGTGGTTATGTACAGTGGACAGCTGCCAGTGCTTCCTTTGGTACTTCCCTGGCTGCCTGGGGAGTTGACGTAAGTGGTGATGGATTCGTATCTGGTGAACCATTTAACTGGAAAATATGGCGTTCAAGCTTTGGATATGATGTGAATGCTACTGCTGTAGCCAATCCGTTATTTGACCCGTTCAATTTTAATAACGGCTCACTAAGTGCTCTTCAATCACTCACTGTCAGCCCGTCGGATATTCCGACTGATCCTAATCAGATTACATTAACACAACCTACACCTGTAACAGCAGCCATATATATGATATCCTCTCCGATAACATGTGCCGGTGGTGTTACTTCACTTATTGCTGCTCCTGCCGGTGGTACAGCTCCTTATTCATTCCTCTGGAGTAATAATGTCACTACCCAGACTTTGAATAATATACCTGTTGGTACATATTACCTTACGGTTACTGATGCTCATGGATGTACCGGAACAGCTCAGTATATTGTTACCGGACCTGATCCGTTTGCATTTAGTTACTCAGTTAATGAACCTTCCTGCTATGGATATTCCAATGGTTCTGCAGATGTGACGGTTACTGGTGGTGCTTCACCTTATACGATTATCTGGACTACCATAGGCCAGTTCGGAACCCATGCTTCCAACCTTTCTGCAATAACATATCCGTTATTTATCATTGATAGTCATAACTGTACCGGATACTCATCAGTATCTGTTGCTCAACCTGATGCAATCAGCCTGTTTACAACTGTAACCAATATTAATTGTAATGGATCTGCAACCGGAGCTATTACCCTGGCTGTTACAGGAGGAACATCGCCTTATACTTACAACTGGTCTAACGGAGCTACAACTAAAGATATCAGCGGACTCGTTGCTGGCACATACACAGTAATAGTCACTGATTTAAACGGTTGTACATCATCAACTAGTGCAACTGTCACTCAATCTGCTGCAATAGGAATAACATATGTGGTTACTGACAATAACTGCAATTATAACCAGATTGGTGCTATTAATATCACAGTTACGGGAGGTACTTCACCTTATACTTATTCCTGGTCAAACGGAGCGACAACTGAAGATATCAGTGGTCTTACTTCAGGAACTTATCATGTGGTTGTAACAGATGTTAATGGTTGTACCGGAAGTACAAGTGCCACGGTTTCTATTATTAATCCTCTGTTTGAGACTTTAAAGATTATAACCCCGGTGAGTTGTGCTGAAGGGAATAATGGTTCTGTTCATATTGTAATCAATTTTGGTCATAATAATATTACCTGGAAAGATTTCAACAATGTTACCCTTACTACTTCATATGATGCTGCTTCATCAACCTTAAGTAATGTCATTTCCGGTATTTATTATGTAAATGTATACAACCTGATAACCGGCTGTACATTGCTTGATACTGTTGAAGTTACCGAACCGGATCCTCTCACATATGATGCAGTTGTCACCAATGTAAGTTGTTACAAGGGTTCAAATGGCGGAGTTGACCTGACTGTTTACGGAGGAACTACCCCGTATACCTACCAGTGGTCAACCGGAGCTGTAAATCTTGGAACTACACAGGATCTGACTAATAAAAAGGCAGGTACTTACAAAGTTATTGTGACTGATGCACATGGTTGTACATTTGATGCAATATTTACTCTTACCCAGCCTACTAAGATTACCCCAAGCGTATTGATTTCCAACCTGAATTGCAACGGCGATCAGTCTGGCAGTATTGATCTGAGCGTCAGCGGTGGTATTACTCCTTATTTATACAACTGGAGTACCGGAGCTCATACACAGGATATTTCAGGATTATCCGGAGGAACATATGTTGTGTCAGTAACTGATGAAAATGGTTGTGTTGTTGTAAATACATCCGTAGTGACTGAACCTGCTGTTCTTGCTGTTACAATGTCAGGAGTGAATGTCAACTGTTATGGTGGTAATGACGGCCATGCAACAGCATTAGTATCAGGCGGAACAACTCCACCTATTAATTTTGTCTGGAGCAACGGAGGAAGCAATGATAATATTTCAGGGATATATGCAGGTACTTATTATGTAAGTGTTTATGATGCTAACGGTTGTAATGCTTTGAATTCAATTGTAATTACAGAACCTCCACAATTGACTCTTAGTGTAATTCAGGATGTATTCAACAGCGGCTCATTCTGTGAAGCACTTGCAACTGCCGGTGGTGGTTCACCCTCTTATACTTATCAATGGTCGAATGCTCCATATTTTTCTACTACTCCAAGGGCTACACACTTGACTCCCGGTACGGTCTATACTGTTACAGTTACTGATACTCATGGTTGTTCCATTGTCGGAAGTGTTTTGATTCAGGCAAACCCATTGCAACCACAGATTGTTGATAATGAGTATAACCGTCAGGACAATCAGCAGCAAGTCAATCTGACACCTGTCATCGATATTAGTAAAGAAATTACTGTGTATCCGAATCCAAACAAGGAAGGGCGCTTTACTGTTAATTTCGGTACCGTCAATGTGAATAATGCCCGGATTAAAGTATTTGACCAGTTCGGTAAGTTAATTTACACTGAGTTATTACTTAATAATGAAAACTCCCTGTTCATTCTGAACCTCAATAGTGTAGCTGCCGGAACCTATTTCCTGCAGATTAATACTGATCATAACGGAATTCTTAACAAACAGCTCATAATCACCGAATAAGTAATAAATTTTTAACTGATTTATATGGTTTAAAGATCGGGTGGCCGAAAGGCCATCCGATCATATAATTATAAAAATTCTTAATTATGAAAAAATTATATATTTTATTACCAGTTTTCACATTTGTAGCTTTATTTTCTTTAGCTCAGACAATTCCATTCAGTGAAAATTTTGAAGGTTCCACTTCATTGCCCAGTGGATGGACAGTTGAAAAAGCCCCGGGTTCGACCGGCTGGCTTGTTGGTAATAATTTAGGTTCCGGAGGTTTTACCATACCCTCGCATACCAATTATGCTGCGTCAAATGATGACTTGTGCAATTGTGATATGAGTATTGATTACCTTATCACTCCGTCACTTGACTTTAACGTGGGTAGTGGGGTACTCCTTGAGTTTGATGCATTTCTGCCCAGTTATTATTATCCCACTGATTCAAGGGGATATGTCGAGGTCAGATCCGGTGGCGGACCATGGCAGGCTGTTTATACAGTACCTGTTAACCCTGGCTGGCAGCACCTGGTAGTGGATTTGTCTGCCTTCGAAGGACAAACTGTACAGGTAGGATTTCATCATAACGATGGAGGTTACCATTCATCCGGTTTCGCAATTGATAATGTTTATATTTACCCCGTGTTCCAGTATGACGTTGGTGTCGTTTCCTGGGATTCACCAGTTACGGGTTGTTTAAGCAATAATGAATCAGTTACTATTACTGTTAAGAATTTTGGAACCTTGGCTTTTTCAGGATTTACCGCATATTATTCCATAAATGGTGTGAACAGTACACCTGTAAATGTGACTCAGACCATTCTTCCGGGAGCAACGTATTCTTATACTTTTAGCGCCACAGCTAACCTTTCTGTTGGAAATAACCTGTGTAATGCTACTGTAACAACTTCTGGAGATGGAAATTCAACCAATAACTCTTTAAGCAGTAATGTTACTGTAAAAAGATATAATGAAATTACCATTCCGTTTACTGAAAACTTCAATACCAATTCCAGTAATTATCTTGAAGTAACATCAAATTCAAATGCATATTCTGTGATAAGCGGAGGATACGTTTCAATGACAGGTACAGGAAGTGGTGCTTCCTGGATCGGTGGTAGTGGATTTCCTCCTACAACTGCTTCCAATGCCTGGAATGATAATATATCCTACCAATCACAAATTGATATTAAATGTGATGGTGGAAATGTTCCTGTAAATACTTCAAAACTTGAACTTTTACTTGACTTAAGGCAGGAAATCGTTAATTATTTGAAATATAGCTGGTTCAGTGTTTGGGTGAACGGTATACAAATTGCCGACACTCAGGGTAACCTGAATTTTAATCCTTCCACACCTAATTCTGACCCATGGACAACACATACTTTCGATTTATCCGCTTATCAGAACCAGGCATTTACCATTGTTCTGAAAGCATCATGCAAAAAATCAACGGATGCCGTTTTTATTGACAATATAATTATCAGGCAAAGAAATGTTGCCGATGCCGGTATATACCAACTTCTTTCACCGATCAGTGATTGCGGCCTGGCAAATCACTCTGATATTATTGTGAAAGTGAAGAATTTTGGACTTGAATCTATTTCCAATATACCTGTATATTATAAAATTGACGGTGGTCCGGCATTATTGGCCGGAAATGTTCCCGGTCCTATTTTACCCGGAATGATATCTGCTGCTTATACATTTTCAAATAAAAATACGCCCGGGTTACAAAACGTAGGAACTCATAGTTTCGTGATTTATACAGCTCTTCCCGGGGATATATATCATAATGAAAATGATACACTGTCTTCACAAATCATTCATCTGCCTTTGATCAGCGATTTTCCATATACCGAGAATTTTGAAGGCACTCAGTATTGGTCGGCAGGAGGAGTCAATTCTTCCTGGCAGCTTGGGATTATGTCTGGTAAAACTGTCATGACACTAAATCCCACAGGTTCTAAATCATGGGTTACCAATCTCAGCGGTAATTATAATAATAATGAAGCTTCTTATGTAGAAAGCCCGTGTTTTGATTTTAGCACTTTAATGCATCCTGTGTTTGAAATGAAACTTTGGTATAATACAGATGCAAATGCCGACGGGGCACAGTTACAGGCAACCTATGATGATGGCGCAAACTGGAATATCATTGGTACATTGGCGTCACCGCCAAATTTAAATAACTGGTACAATAATATTGTTTCTGCCCTGGGTGGCCTTGCCGGATGGACTGATAACTCAGGTGGCTGGGTTACTGCAAGTATGCAGTTGCCTAATATTTATTCAGGAAAATCACAGGTTAGATTCAGAATATATTTTGCTTCTGATGCTGATAATGGTTATCCTGTAGAATCAAATTATGACGGGATTGCATTTGATGATATTAATATTCATGACCTGCAGGCAAATACCGATATCAGGCTGATGAACTGGGCTGCTCCTTTATCAGGCATTAACCTGACATCAATTGAAACAGTCAGCTTGCATGTTAAGAACCTGGGATTAGGAAACATTACTCATTTCAATGCTTCGTATTCAATTAACGGCGGAGCTACTTTTACATCCCAGAGTTTCACATATACAATTACTCCCGGCAGTGAAGCTACTGTTAATTTCAGCACACCTGCTAATTTCTCAACACCAGGTACCTACAATTGTGTTGCTTTTGTCAGTATGACCGGTGATGAAAATCACCTGAACGATACTATTCATACGACAATTCAAAATACATTGGTAATTAATCAATTCCCTTACGCCCAGTATTTCCAGTCAAACAACGGTTACTGGTACAGCGGAGGTACTAACTCCTCATGGGAGTGGGGGGTACCCGCAGGAATAACCATTCCGTTTGACTCTACCAGTACAAATAAAGCTTGGGTGACCGATCTTGACGGAGATTACAATAACAATGAGTTTTCGTGGGTGCAAAGTCCGGTATTTGATTTCAGTTCATTAATTCAACCTGCAATTTCAATGCGGATTGCTTACGATGCTGAAGGGTATACAAATGACGGTTCAAATCTTCAGTACTCGCTTGACGGTGGAAGCACCTGGACCACGGTTGGCACCGTGGCTGCATCTCCGAATACTGATAACTGGTATGTTAATTTTATCACCAGTCTCGGAGGCGAGCCCGGTTGGACTGATTATTCAGGAGGTTGGATCAATTCTTATCATACCCTCAGTGCGCTTGGTGGTCAGCCAAATGTGATTTTCCGGGTTTTATTTGGTTCAGATGAATCAAATACATTTGAAGGTATGGGCTTTGATGATGTAAGAATTTATGAAAATGCCCCTCATGACCTGCATATGATGGCCTGGACTGCACCTACAGTTGGTTGCGGACTTGGAAATGAACACATTACTGTTCAGGTAAAGAACGAGGGTTATTTTATTGAGAATAATTTCCAGATTCAATATTCTATTAACGGTGGCGCTACATTTGTTACCGAAGTAGTTAGTACACCTGTTGCTCCCGGAGCAACTATTAATTATACCTTCAGTACTTTGGCAAACTTCAGCGCACCAGGTACTTATAATAGTATTGCCCAGGTTCTTCTGGCTGGGGATGTTACTCCTGCAAACAATAGCATTAACTTCACAGTTAATTCTTCCCCTCTGATCACAATGTTCCCATATATTCAGGGCTTCGAAAGCGGTAGTGACAACTGGGTTGCTGGTGGAACCAGCAGCTCGTGGCAGCTTGGTCATCCTGCAGGTACCATTATTAATAGTGCTGCAACAGGAGTGGACGCATGGGTTACAAACCTCACCGGCAATTATAATACATCTGAAAATTCCTACGTTGAAAGTCCATGCTTTGATTTCAGCGTAATGTCTAACCCGACGTTCCAGTTCAAGTACATCAAGAATTGTGAATCCTATGGCAATTTTTATTTTGATGGTGCCAGACTGGAATATTCAACAGATGGAGGTAATACATGGAATGTTGTTGGTGCTTATAATGATACAACAAATTGGTACAATGCACCCCAGATTTACGCCTTTGAACTCCAGACCGGATGGTCCGGAACAAATCCAAACTGGTTAACAGCAGGTCATAATTTACCGATGCTCGCTCATATGTCAAATATTAAATTCCGCGTTTCATTTGCTTCTGACGATTATAATGACCTGGAAGGCTTCGGTTTCGACGATGTGAAAATCTATAATGATGTACCGGCCGATATCGGAGTATCCCAGATTACCAGCCCTGCAACCGGTTGCGCCAATACTTCCACAAGTATCGTGCAGGTTGTAATTAAAAACTATAACGTTACTACATTTGCCGCAGGAAATTCATTCAACGTGGCTTATCAGTTATTTGGATATGCTCCTGTGATTGAGACAGTGACATTAGCACAGGATCTGTTGCCAAATAATACCATGAATTATTCATTTGCAACCGGCCTTAGTTTACCTGTTAATGGTGGCACCTATTCATTGACTTCATATACAATTCTTCCTGAAGATGCTAACAATTTCAACGATACCACGGTTTCTTCTGTATTAGTGTACCCAGATCCAGTTATTAATGAAACGGTAACCAATGTTTCATGTAATAATTTCAGTGATGGAATGATATCAGTTGCCATATATTCAGGCGTTACTTATCATTGGTCAAATGGCCAGACCAACTCATCTATTTCAGGCCTGATTGCTGGTGATTACTCTCTTACTGTTACCAATAGTTACGGTTGCCAGACTGTAAAGACAATATCAGTTACCCAACCCCAACAACTTATAGCATATTCAACTGCAACTGAGATACTTTGTAATGGAGAAACAACCAACATAACTGTTACTGCCCAGGGTGGTACTTTACCTTATTTCGGAACAGGTAATTTCGTGAGACCTGCCGGTACATATCAATTTATTGTTACCGATGCTCATGGATGTACAGCCAGTACAACTATATCAATTACTGCACCTGATGCATTATCAGCTTCATCTTCAGTAACAACGGCAATTAATTGTTATGGTCAGACAGGTCAGATAACCGTAAGCGCCCAGGGCGGAACACCACCTTATAGTGGTGACGGTATTAAATCCGAACATGCAGGCACATATACCTATACAGTGACTGATTCAAAAGGTTGTTCAGCCACTACTATGATTACTATTTCAGAACCTCCTTTATTAATTGTAAACGCTACTGCTTCTTCTGTACTTTGTAATGGGGGCATAGCAACAGTAACTGTTTCAGCCAGCGGTGGAACACCTCCTTATTCAGGAAGCGGTACTTTCTATGCTGGTAGTGGAACATATTCTTATACTATGACAGATGCTGCAGGTTGCAGTGCTTCAACCTTGATAACAATTACTGATCCTGTTGCATTATCTGCTACATTCTCAAAGTCTGAGTATGATGGTTACAACATTAGTTGTTATAATCTGACAAATGGATATGCAGTTGTTCATGTTTCGGGGGGCACTACTCCATATAGTTATCATTGGAACAATGGTGTTACTGTCGATTCTATTGGTAATGTTGGTGCAGGTACTTATCATGTAACCATTACTGATGCTAACGGGTGCACACTTGGAGGTACTATGAATCCCGAGACCGTTGTGTGGAACTATATCAATACCGGAGATACTCATGAAATTCTGATATCTACGACCTGCACAATAAATGTTGATGGAAATATTATTACTTCCGGGGATTATCTGATAGGTGTATTTTACGATTCATTGGGAGTCATGACATGCGGTGGTTATATTGACTGGAATGGTGCTCCGACAGCATTCCCTGCATGGGGTGCTGAATCTGGTATTATTGACGGTTTTGCTAATAATGAAGCATTTACTTTTAAATTTTTACGTCTTGCTGATAATCAGTTAATTGATGTTGATAATGTTCAGTATGATCTTACATTCCAGAACCAGGGATTTTATCAGTCAAATGGCCAAAGTTCATTATTAAGTCTGACAGGTCATTCCGTCCTGCCGGTGACTACTCCGGATCTTGTCACTACATTAATCGAACCCTCGGCTATTACTATTACTTTTACTCCTTCAAATTATGGTGGATTTAATGTCAGCGCTTTTGGCGCTAACGATGGATTCCTTGTTGCTGTTCCAAACAATGGCATTCCACCTTATAGTTATTTCTGGAATGGTCCAAATGGGTTTACAGCTACCACAGCGAATATCAGCGGTCTGTATGCCGGAACCTATTTTGTTACCGTGACTGATGCTTTTGGTTGTACAGGAGTTGCTTCATTTATGATGATACAAATATCAAATATGAACATCTCGGCACAATTCCAGAATGCTTCCTGTAATGGCTATTCAGACGGATGGATCGATATTACTGTCACAGGGGGAACAGATCCTCTGACTTATTACTGGACAAAAAATGGTTCATATTTTGCAAATACTGAAGACCTGACAGGAATTTCAGCTGGTTCTTACATGGTGGTTGTTACTGATCAATATTTTTCAACCATTACTTATTCTGTTGTACTTACAGAATCCATGTCATTACCATTGGTTGAGGATTTTGAAGGAGGGGTTTTACCGGCTGGATGGACCAGATCAAACCAGGAACATTCACACGGATGGGAATTTGGTGATAGTAATTCACTTAGTAGTTTCTTCTTTGACCCACCGGCACATACACTTTTTGCAGCTTCAAATGATGATTTGTGGGGCTGCGACGATGGTTTTGGCAATGATACATGTAATGATGCATCTGCTGACCTTTTAATTACTCCGATGCTTGATCTTACAACTATAAATTATTCTCACGTTACACTGACATTTGATGCATATTATCCAGATAATAGTATTCCGGGTTCAAATGCTACTGTTGAAGCTACAATAGATGGAGGTTTGTCATGGTATGTGCTTTCCACATTGTCAAATGATCCAAATGGTTGGCAAAATGGTTTAACAGTTTCACTGGATAATTATATAGGATTCTGTAATGTTCAGATAGGCTTCCGTTATAATGATGGAGGTTTTTGGGCATTCGGATTTGCTATTGATAATGTAAATATTCTTGGAGTGGCAATTCCTCCTAATGACCTAGCTGTTACTGCCTGGGATTCACCTGCTGAAGATATTTGTAATGCCGGTAATAATGTACCTGTTACCATTACAATTACAAATGATGGTTCTGTTTCAGTCAGCGGATTCAGCGCTTCTTATTCCATCGATGGTGGATTGACCTATGTTACCGAGATAGTTCCAAATGTAATTCCTCCGTTAGGGTCAATAAATTATACATTCATTCAGACGGCCAATTTCTCAGTTATTGGAACTTATCATTGCATTGCCTCAGTGACTATTGCCGGTGATGCTAATTTAGCCAATAATGTAATATCCGGAATTACTGTCAATACCCATTCGAATATTTCTTCATTCCCATATCTTGAAAATTTTGAGTCCGGCACCGCAGCTGATTTTAAACTGGAAGCCTCAAGTGATGCTTCCATCTCAATCGGAAGTGATGGGTCAGATTTGTCATTGATCATGGCAGGTCAGAATCCTTCAGACGGATGGTTCGGTGGCTTAAATGCCACTGCCAATGATGCATGGAATCTGAGCATTGTTCATCATGCAGATGCTCAGACATTTTGCCCAATTAATGCAAGTTCAATGTCTTCGCTTATATTATTACTCGATCTGAAGCAGGTATTTGAAACATCACCCACCAACAGTTGGTTCAGGGTGTTGGTTAACGGTAATCCTGTGGCTGATGTGAATGGACATACTGATTTCAACCCGACAACAATGAGCGATCCGTTTGTGACTCTGAAATATGATCTGGATGCTTTTGCAGGAAGCAGTTTCATGCTTGAACTACAGGCATGTGACCGTGATTACCTCGACAAAGTATTTGTTGATAACGTAATTTTAAGAGCAAAGAATAAAGATCTGGCAATCACAGCAATTAATTTACCTGTTGAAAAATGCCAGATGACAAATAGCGAAGCAGTTGAAATTACTGTTAATAACCCAGGTGAATTGGCTGTTTCATTCTTTGATGTTTTCTTCCAGGTTGATGGTGGTACAATTGTGACTGAGTCTGTAAACCATCTTATTAATCCCGGTTCATCGTATGTTTATTCTTTTACAGGAACTGCAGATCTTTCTCTTTTAGGAAATCATTCTCTTTTGGCAGGGGTAAATCTTGCAGGAGATATGAATACTACAAATGATATGATGGCAAAGAGTTTTGAAACAAAACCTTATATTTCTTCATTCCCTTATTTATCTACTTCTTCTGAATTGCAGAATTTCTGGACACCCGGTGGTACAAACAGTTCCTGGATATTTACATCAGGTACCTATTGGAAGACTGGTGTGACAACTTATAATAATAATGAGAACTCATATGTTGAAAGTCCCTGTTTTGACTTCTCATCATTGATTAACCCGGTATTTGAATTTAATATCAATTACCAGACTGAATTTGATCAGGATGGCGCTTCGCTGCAGTATTCAACGGATGGTATTAATTGGTATACACTTGGAAATACAGGAGATCCGAATAACTGGTACACATATTCCAATAAATGGACCGGATCAGGTCCCGGATCATTTGTGATTGCAAAACATTTGCTGAATGGTTTGGCAGGCCAATCCAACGTGAGATTCAGAATTAAATTCGTATCTGATGCAAATGGAGTTTATTATGGATTCTCTTTCGATAATGTAAAGATTTATGAAATGTTCGATTTGGGTATTACTGCTTTGACGCCAGCATCAGGATGCCCTGGAACTTATATATATCCGACGGTTACCATAAAGAATTTCAGCATGGTTAATATACCTGCCGGTACAGTGATTCCTGTTAATTATCAATTTAACGGTGGATCCACAATTACTGAAAATGTTACTCTTGCTGCTGATTTACTGGCTAATGGTACTACCTCCTATTCTTTTTCCAGTGGTTTTGCGTTACCTATGTCAGCTACTTATAACATTAACGCCAGTACAGGTTATCTTAATGATTTAAATTCAACAAATGATTATTATTACGGATCAGTTGTTTCTCTGCCTCTTCCAATAGCTGAAGCTGGTAATGATCAGCATATTTGTTTCGGGAATTCTGCTTTCCTGACGGCAACCGGAGGTGGTTCCTATGCATGGAATACCGGTGATTTTACTCAGAGTATTACTGTATATCCTCTGACAACAACAGTATATACTGTTACTGTTACAAACACAAACCAGTGCGTTAGTACCGACCAGGTTACAGTATTTGTGAATAATCTTCCAATTGCCGATGCCGGTCCAGATCAGGTGGTTTGTTATGGTACACCGGCCACTCTGACCGCCACAGGTGGAGTTTATTATTTGTGGAGCACTTTTGAAACTACAGCTTCAATAAATGTCACCCCAACCGCATCTGAAATATATTACGTTACCGTAACAGATGGAAATGGTTGTTCTTCTTCTGATTATGTAAATGTTACAGTTTTAGATCTTCCGGTGGTAAATGCCGGGAATAATATAACTGTATGTAATGGACAAAGTGTTACACTGACTGCCACAGGTGGCGATTCTTATTCATGGGATAATAATGTCGAACAGGGAGTTCCATTTGTACCCCAGTATACTACACTATATACTGTTACAGTTACTGACAATAATGACTGTTCTAATACCGGTAATGTTACTGTTTTCGTAGATCCTCAGATCAGTTTATCCTTTGTTAGTGTTATGCCTTCCTGTGCTGGATATTCGAACGGTTCGATTGACCTTACAATAATTGGTGGTTCTACTCCATATCAGATTCTTTGGTCAACAGGTAGTACGAATGAAGATATCAGTGGTCTGGATGCTTCTCAATATTCTGTGGTCGTGACAGATGCTTTTAACTGTTCATCTTCGTTGAATGTAGATATTTTGCAACCCAATCAATTGACATTATCAATATTTGATATTGGTAATTATTCCGGTTATAGTGTGAGTTGCCATGGTGCTGCTGATGGTAGCGCTTCTGCTGTCGTAAATGATGGAACTGCCCCGTATTCATATTTGTGGAGCAACGGAAGTACAGTTAACCCTGCAACTGGTTTGACTGCCGGAGATTATTCTGTCGTTGTGACTGATGCGAAAGGATGTCAGATATCAGGTAATATTACCTTAACAGAACCTGACGTTTTGCATATTGGTAGTAGTACTACACCTGTTACTTGTGTTGGAGCCAGTGATGGAAGTATCAATATTATTGTTGATGGTGGAACTACTCCTTATATATATTATTGGAATAACGGAGTTACAACCCAAAATGTTAGCAATGTGCCGGCAGGTAATTATTCTGTAACTGTAACTGATTATTATGGCTGTCAGAATTTTGCGACAGTCACTGTCGAACATCCCGTTGGTATTCAGGCATCGTTTATAAAATCTGATTTCAACGGTTATAATATTAGTTGTTTTGGTTCTGCTACAGGAACTATCGATTTGACAGTTAATGGTGTTACATCTCCTTATACTTATCTATGGTCAACTGGTGAAACCACTCAAAACCTTGCCAATATTTCATTGGGTAATTCTTCAAGTGTAACTTATACTGTTACTATTACCGATAATAATAATTGCACCCAGACGGCCTCTACCATTATGACTCAGCCAGGTACTCCTATCTTTCAGTTTTCTCATCCACCTATCACCACTTGCTTTGGTGATTCGATTGGACATATTACACTGACTATTAGTTTTACAGGACTTACTCCTCCTTCACCTTATACCTATCTGTGGTCAAACGGTGCAACAACACAAAATTTGACGAATATTCCAGGTGGAGCTTATTCTGTTACTTTTACCGATGCAAACGGATGTCATACTGATGCACAAACTACACTTTCCCAACCTGCTCAGTTAATTGCTTCTGCAACTGCAATTACCAACTTTAACGGTTATAATGTTAGTTGCTTCGGTTCATCTAATGGTGTTGCCGTAGTTAATGTAACTGGTGGCACTCCTTTATATACATATAAGTGGAGTGATGTATCCGGTACTACAAATGATACACTTTCAGGAATTTCTGCAAGCATGTTTAGGGTTACTGTGACCGACTCTCACTTTTGTACAGCAACTTCTTCAGTGACACTTACACAACCTTCGGCTATCACTTTAATGTCGCAAATTACAAATGTTATTTGCAATGGTGGCAGTACTGGTGCTATTGACCTTACACCAGACGGTGGTGTTGTACCTTATGGTTATCATTGGTCTAACAGTTCCACAACACAGGATATTTCAAACCTGATTGCCGGAATTTATTTGGTTACAGTTACTGACCATAACGCATGTACTGCTACTGCTCCTTATACTGTAACACAGAACACAGCTATTTCTCTTACTGCTGTGATCACAAAGGTTAGTTGCTACGGTGGAGTAAATGGTATGATCAATATCACTGTATCAGGAGGTAATACTCCTTACAACTTTAACTGGTCAAATGGCAGTACACTTGAAGATATTTCAGGATTAACCGCAAGTATTACTCCTTACACAGTTACAGTAACAGATGCACTTGGATGTAATAAAACTGGTTCATATACTGTTAGCCAGAATCCACAGCTTACTATATCAGAGACAATCACCAATGTTGCATGTAATGGAGGTAATAATGGAGCTATTCAAATTAATGTTGAAGGTGGTGTTACACCATATGCATTTAATTGGAACGATGGACCTACTTCTCAAAACAGATATAATCTCGAAATGGGTACCTATTATGTCACAGTTATTGATGCTGCATTATGTAATATTACCGGATCATATACAATTACTCAGCCAGACCAGTTAATAGTCAATTATTTTATTACAAACTTAAACTGTTATCAGGGTTCAAATGGCGCTATTAATCTGACTGTTAGTGGTGGTACAACTCCTTATTCATACGACTGGAGCAATAGTGCTACTACAGAAAATATTGACAATCTGTTAGCAGGTAATTATTCAGTGGTTATTATGGATGCCCATTCCTGTGCCTTCAGTGGAGCTTATGTTGTGACTGAACCTCCTATTTTCCAGGTTAATACTCAGGAAGTGTCTGGAATCAGTTGTTACGGCTTCAATGACGGAGTTGTAACTGCCGTAAAGACCAACGGAATAAGCCCATTTACATATCAATGGAGTAATGGTGGTTCAACAGATACTATTTCAGGACTGGCTCCGGGAACTTATTCTGTTACTGTAATTGACGCCAATGGTTGTGTTGCCAACAGTGCAACTCTGCCATTGCCGTGGAATTATTTGGTTACCGGTACAAATCATACTATAGCTATTCAGCCTTCAACAGTATTTGATATTGGCGGAAGTAATATCCAGATAGGTGACTATATCGGAGTATTCTACAACTATGGTGGAACTTTATATTGTGGTGGTTACGTACAGTGGACTGCTGCCAATGCTTCCTTTGGTACTTCCCTGGCTGCCTGGGGAGCTGACGTAGGTGGTGATGGATTTGTTTCAGGTGAAGCATTTAACTGGAAAATATGGCGTTCAGCATTGGGATATGGAGTAAATGCTACTGCTGTAGCCGATCCGTCATTTGATCCTTTTTATTTTAATAACGGCTCACTAAGTGTTCTTCAATCACTTTCTGTTGCCCCGTCTGATTTACCGACCGATCCTTCGCAGATTACATTAACAGAACCCACATCTGTAATAGGAACTATATATATGTCAACTCCTCCGATAGCATGTGCCGGTGGTGTTACCTCTCTAATAGGTATTCCTGACGGTGGCACTGCTCCTTATTCATTCCTCTGGAGTAATAATGTCACTACCCAGGATTTAAATAATGTGCCTGCTGGAACATATGACCTTACGGTTACTGATGCTCACGGATGTACCGGTACGGCTCAGTATATTATTGAAGAACCGGATCCGCTTGCATTTGATTTCTCTGTAATTAAACCTAGCTGTTATGGCTATTCAAATGGTTCTGCCGACGTGACAATTACTGGTGGTATTTCACCATATGTGATTATTTGGACTTCCATCGGTCAGTTTGGAACTCATGCTTCTGACCTGTTTGCAGGAACCTACCCTGTTTTAGTCATCGATGGTAACAACTGTTTAGCAAATGCATCAGTTAATGTTGGTCAACCGGATGCTCTGTTTGCATCTGCAGTGGAAACCAATAATGCCGGTTATTCCGGTACTGAAGGAGCAATTGACTTAACGGTAACCGGTGGTACTATTCCTTATTCATATGTATGGTCGGATGGAGAAACCACTGAAGATATTTCAGGCTTAACAGTTGGAACTTATACTGTTACTGTTACTGATGCCAATTATTGCAGTACTACTGCAAGCGCTACTATTGAACTTATACCGTCATTAAGTATTTCCTGGACACTTGTCAATCCTCAGTGTTATGGATACGATGGTTCGATTGACCTTCAGGTTCAGGGCGGTATACAACCATATTCCTATCTGTGGTCAGATAATGAAACAGTTAGCTTAATTTACGTACTCGCTGGTGTATATGACGTTACCGTAACTGATTATAATGGATTATCAGGAACAGCTGAGATTATTGTGAATCAGCCTCCTGCCATGACTATTTTGGCTGTTGTAACTGATCCGACCTGTCAGGGTGGATCAAACGGAGCTATTGACATAACGGTTACAAATGGTGTCTCTCCACTCATTTATTGGTGGTCAAACGGTAGCTTTGATGAAGATTTAAGTGGATTAACAGCAGGTTCATATGCTGTAAACGTGTGGGATATCAACGGATGTCATGTTACTGCTGACTATACACTTACCGATCCTGTTGAATTATTTGCAATAATTAGTATTACAAGCAATTATAATGGTCAGGCTATCAGTTGCAACGGAGCTGCTGATGGAATGCTTGACGTCATTGCATCAGGTGGTACTACTCCTTATTCATATATTTGGAGTACCGGAGCTACTGATAATGAAATCAGTGGTCTTATTGCAGGCACCTATTTCGTTACTGTTCATGATGCAAATAACTGTTCGACAAGTGGAATTTCAGTTATTCCAAACGTCGGATCAAATGTTGACTGGAGCTATACTATTACTTCAATTCCAACTCATCTGATTTATGTACCTGCAGATGCTGTTAATGTTGATGGAATGCCATTATCCTGGGGCGATTATGTGGGTGTCTTTTATAATGTTAACGGAGGATCATTGGCCTGCGGAGGATTTATGTTATATACCGGGTCAGATAATTACATTTCTGCATACGGAGCTGATCCGGGAATGAATAATGGTTTTGCCATTGGAGAAGAATTCAAATGGAAAATATATAAATCGGCTGAAAATTTGACACTTGATGCTGACCCGATTTATGATATTGTTGACTTTACTCAATCAGCCTGGTTTACTCCTGATGGAATTTCAGGCTTGACATCCCTCACCGGATCGCTTAACGGTCAGACTATAGCTCAGGGTATTGTTTTAGGACAACCTGATGCAATTTCTCTTACTCTCGATATTTCAAACTACAATGGTTATGCAATATCCTGTTACCAGGCCAACGATGGTGCTGTAGTTGCCAATGTTACAGGAGGGACTTCTCCTTACAGTTATTACTGGTCAAATGGTAGTATATTGCAGGGAGCTGATCAGTTAGCACCCGGAGATTATAGTGTGACGGTTACTGATGCCAATGGCTGTTATGCTGTTGTTAACTTTACCATCACAGGACCTGATCAGTTAGTTGCCAATTATTCGGCTACTGAGATATTATGCTATGGAGGTACTTCAGATGTAACCATCTGGGCAACCGGCGGAACTGCACCTTATAGTGGAGAAACCACGGTCTCATTACCCGCAGGAACATATACTTATACAGTCGGTGATGCCAATGGATGCACTGCAGATGTAACATTTACAATCACAGAGCCTTCACCGTTAGGAGGATTTTATTCTTATACTGATATAAGTTGTTATGGAGCAGCAGATGGAACTATTGACTTTTTTGATATTTATGGAGGTATTCCCCCTTATGAATACAGTGTAGACGGAGGATTAACCTGGCAGTTGAGCGAATATTTTACAGCACTGGGACCTGACACATTCCAATTACAAGTCAGAGATGCTAACAATTGTTATGCGTATGGTGTACATGTCGTTGCGGAACCTTCTCAGTTAGTAGCCAATTATTCAGCTACTGATATATCATGTAACGGTGGGACTTCATATGTGACCATCTGGGCAACCGGAGGAACAGCACCATACAGTGGAGAAACGACCGTTTATTTATCAGCCGGTACATATACCTATTCGGTTAGTGATGCCAATGGATGTACAGCAGATATAACCTTTACCATCTCGGAACCCAATCAGTTAGTTGCCAATTATTCGGCTACTGAAATATTATGTGCCGGAGGCACATCAGATGTAACCATCTGGGCAACAGGCGGAACCCCGCCATATTCAGGAGAAACGACAGTTTCCTTGCTGACCGGTACATATAATTATACAGTTACTGATGCAAATGGATGTACAGCCAATATTAGTTTTACTATTACCGAACCTCCGGTATTTACATTAACTGCATATGTAGTTAATCCGATCTTATGCTATGGTGATAGTGCAGATGTATACTGGTATACCAATAACGGTGAATATGGAGACATTTTCCTGACTGCAGGTGGCTGGATACTTAGCATTTCAAACAGTAATGGTTGTATTGCAATTGACACAATTTTCATTACAGGACCTGATCAGTTAGTTGCCAATTATTCAGCTAGTACTATTTTATGTGCCGGAACTAATTCAGATGTCACCATCTGGGCGACTGGAGGAACTCCGCCATATTATGGAGAAACTATAGTATCGTTGCCAGCCGGAACATATACATATTCAGTAGAAGATGCCAATGGATGTTATGCTGATGTTACATTTATAATTACAGAGCCAGATCAATTAGTTGCCAATTATTCAGCTTCCGATATTTTATGCACAGGAGGCACATCCGATGTAACCATCTGGGCAACCGGAGGAACAGCACCGTACAGTGGAGAAACAATAGTATCATTACCAGCCGGATCTTATACGTATACAGTCAGTGATGCCAATGGTTGTACAGCAGAAATTACATTTACCATAACAGAGCCGGATCAGTTAGGAGGATCTTTTACATATACAAATATATCCTGTTATGGATTTGCCGATGGATCCTTTGATATTTTCTATATTTACGGTGGAACTTTGCCTTATGAATACAGTATTGACGGAGGTTTGACCTGGCAGTCCGACGGAAATTTCACAGGTCTGACGGCAGGAGATTATCAATTACTTGTTAAAGATGCAAACCAGTGTATAGTAGGCGCTGATTGGACACTGACGCAACCCGATCAGTTAGTGGCTAATTATTCAGCTACTGATATATCATGTAACGGTGGGACTTCATATGTGACCATCTGGGCAACCGGAGGAACTGCACCATACAGTGGAGAAACGATAGTGTATTTATCTGCGGGGACATATACCTATTCGGTAAGTGATGCCAATGGATGCACAGCAGATGTATCATTCACGATCACGGGACCTGATCAGTTAGTTGCCAATTATTCGGCTACTGAAATATTATGCTTTGGAGATAGTTCAGAAGTAACCATCTGGGCAACCGGCGGGACTGCACCATATTCAGGAGAAACCACGGTCTCATTACCTGCAGGTCATTATACTTATACAGTCAGTGATGCCAATGGATGTTCAGCTGATGTTACATTTGACATCACACAGCCATATCGGTTAGGAGGTTTGGTTTATTATACTAATGTAACTTGTTACGGATTTTCTGATGGGACATTTGACATACAATTAATTGGAGGTACTCCTCCTTATGAATATTCCATTGATGGAGGATTGACCTGGCTGTCAACAGGATATTTTACAGGATTAGCGCCAAATATTTATCCTATTCGGGTCAGAGATGCAAATCTTTGTTATAATGGCGTTGACATAACAATAACACAACCGGATCAATTAGTTGCCTATTATTCATCTACTGATATTTCATGCTTCGGCGATGTTTCTTACGTGACCATATGGGCTACCGGAGGAACTGCACCGTACAGCGGTGAAACCACAGATTATTTATCACCTGGTACATATACCTATTCTGTAAGTGATGCCAATGGATGTACGGCAGATATTACATTTACGATTACAGCGCCTGATCAGTTAGTTGCCAATTATACAGCAACAGATATTTCATGCTACGGCGATTTTTCCAATGTAAGCATATGGGCAACAGGAGGAACCTCACCATATAGCGGAGATACCACGGTATCATTGCCAGCGGGAGAATATACCTATACAGTGAGTGATGCCAATGGATGTACAGCAGAGGTAACATTTATCATCACACAGCCAGATTTGTTAGGAGGATATTTTGTTCCTTCTGAAGTGACATGTTATGGATTTGCAAATGGAAGTATTGACATTTACGTAGCCGGAGGTACTCCTCCTTATATATATAGTATAGATGGAGGTTTAACCTGGCAGTCCGACCAATATTTTGCAGGATTGGATGTGGGAGATTATTATATACTTGTAATGGATGCAAACCAGTGTACAGGTTATGGTTTCTGGACAATCACCCAACCTGATCAGTTAGTTGCCAATTATTCAGCAACAGATATTTCATGCTATGGCAATGTTTCCTATGTGACCATATGGGCAACCGGAGGAACAGCTCCATACAGCGGTGAAACTACCGTTTATTTATCAGCCGGCACATATACCTATTCGGTAAGTGATGCCAATGGATGTACAGCTGATGTTACCTTTACAATTACAGGACCAGCCAGTCCATTAACAGCCAATTATTCAGCTACTGATATATTATGTGCCGGAGGTACTTCAGATGTGGTCATTTGGGCAACCGGAGGAACTGCACCTTATAGTGGAGAAACCACGGTTTCATTACCAGCCGGAACATATACCTATACAGTAAGTGATGCCAATGGATGTACAGCAGATGTTACATTTACCATCACAGAACCGCAGTCATTATTTGGATATTTTTCATATTCTGAAATCTCATGTTTTGGATATGCCGATGGGTCAATTGATATTTATTACATGACCGGAGGAACTTTGCCTTATGAATATAGTGATGACGGAGGCTTGACATGGCAGTCCAGTGAATATTTCACCGGATTGATGGCAGGAGATTATAATTTAGAAGTCCGGGATGCAAACGGTTGCACAGCTTATGGTTATATAACTCTTTATCAACCTGATCAAATCGTTATCTCGGGTAATGTGACTGATGTCAGTTGTTTTGGTAACTTAAATGGTGCAATTGATATCTCGGTGACAGGTGGAGTACCGGATTACTTTGTCTATTGGAGCAATGGTTCAACTGATATGAACCTTTCAAATCTTGCAGCCGGAAATTATACTGTCACAGTAGTTGATGAAACCGGTTGCTCTGCAACTATGACCTTTAATGTTAACTCACCCGCTATGCCGGTTCTTGATTATTCAGTGACTGAAGTATCATGCTTCGGTTATGCTGATGGTGCAATTGTAATATATGATATTGCTGGAGGAGTTTCACCATTTACCTATCTCTGGAGTACTGGTTCAACAGTAAATAGTATTTACAATTTATCTGCTGGAACTTATTCTGTTACGGTAACTGATTACAATGGTTGCGTGAGTCAGGCTGATATTATTGTAACTGAGCCTGATATTATTTCCATTTCTGAAATTTCACATAATGTTTCCTGCTATGATGGTACTGACGGATCAATAGATCTTACTGTTACCGGAGGAACTCCAGGTTATACATACCACTGGAATTATTTTACCAGTGATGTCATGAACTGGACCTATACTAATACCGGAACCAACCATGCAATTCTGATCACTACCAATGCAACTATATTACTTAATGGTAACCCGATAGGTATCGGCGATTATATTGGTGTGTTCTATCATAACCAGCTTGGTCATCTTGTATGTGGAGGATATGCTCAGTGGAATGGGAACAATACAAATATTTCAGCATGGGGTTCAGACTACAACATGTCGACAGGCCAGAGTCTCTATAATGGATTCGCTATTCACGAACAGTTTATTTTCAGAATTTGGCATGCTGCCGATGGCCTGATCTACGATGTTAATGCCACGTATTTTTCAGGAGAACCTGATATGCAATATTATGTAACTGATGGAATCAGCAGTGTCAGTTCATTAATTGGAAACTTTGAATTGAATGATTTGCCAGGTACTGAGGACCTTGTGAATATTGGGGCAGGTACTTATTCTGTTACTGTAACAGATTCTCATAATTGCACTGCTACGGCACAGATAATTATTACCGAACCTCCTATTCTCCACTTATCAGTGGTCAAAACAAATGCTCATTGCTATGGCAGTAATGACGGAACAATAAACCTTACCGTAACAGGTGGCACAGCGCCATATTCTTATCTATGGTCAAATGCTGCCACTACTGAAGATATTGCTAATCTGTCAGCCGGTACTTACTTCGTTACTGTTACCGATCATAATGGTTGCCAGGATGTAATTGGTGCGATTATTTATCAGTCATCTCCATTCAGCTTTACATCTACTCAAACGAATGTAAATTGCAATATTGGTAATAATGGATCAATAAATCTGACACTTACCGGTGGATTATCTCCATTTATCTTCCATTGGTCAAACGGGGCTACTACTCAAAATTTAAATAATCTGGTTGCCGGTACTTATAATGTATCTATCACAGATGCTACGACCTGCACTTTGACTGGTAGTTTTGTAATTGACCAGGCTGTTTCATTAACAGTTACTTCAAATTCTGTAAATGAAACCTGCAACGGAAACAATACCGGATCAATTACTCTTACTGTAACGGGAGGTACAACTCCATACACATACCATTGGAATACCGGTGCTACTACACAGACAATAAATAATCTTTATGCCGGTAATTATACAGTCACTGTTACAGAAGCCAGTGGTTGTTACAAGGTTTCAACATTTACCGTAAATCAGCCTGTTGTAATTAGTGTCATATTAACAAAGACAAATATTACCTGTTTCGGTGGTAATAATGGAACAATAAGTACGTCGGTATCAGGTGGTACTGCTCCTTATTATTATCATTGGTCAAACGGTACTACTGTTCAGAATCTTTCAAACCTTGCTTCCGGTTTATATATTGTTACTGTTACCGATAGTAATGGCTGCTTTAATACTGCTGCAACTACGATCAATCAACCCACGCAGATTATCCTTACATTTAACAAAACCAATGTATCATGTTATGGTGCGGCTAATGGTACTGTACATTTGACAGTATCCGGTGGAGCATCTCCATATACTTATCTGTGGTCGACTGGTGCTACAACATCCAATATTACAGGCCTGATTATTGGAACTTACTATGTTACAGTTACTGATAATGCAGGATGTAAGAAAACAGGAAGTACTATAATTACTCAACCTGCTGTAATCAACCTGACTTTCAATGCTACAAATATTACATGTAATGGTGGATACAATGGAAGTATCAATCTGACTGTCAGTGGTGGTATGCCCGGATATACCTATGTTTGGTCAAATAGTGCCACCACCCAGAATCTTGCTAATATCGGTGCTGGGACATATTCAGTCACAGTAACCGATATGAATGGATGTACAAAAACAGGAAGTAAGACAGTATCTCAATCTGGCTCTATTGTTTTAAGTCTGACAAAATCAGATGTTACATGCTTTGGCGGTAGCAATGGTTCGGTCAATCTGGTTGTTGTTTCAGTAGGAGCAACACCTTTCTTATATCATTGGTCAAATGGTTCTACTTCTCAGAATCTGAATAATGTTACTGCTGGAAATTATAACGTAACTGTTACTGATGCAGGTGGTTGTACTTCAACATCCGGAATTAGCGTTATTCAACCTGCTGCATTGGTTGCTACTTCAACAGCAACATCAATTCTATGTCATGGTGGCACTGCCATTATAACAGTGGGTGCTAACGGTGGTACAGCTCCTTATTCCGGAACAGGAACATTTACTGTATCTGCCGGTACCTATACTTATACAGTGACAGATTCTCACGGATGCCCTGCCAATACTACAATTACCGTTGGTGAACCTGCCATGCTGGTTACAACTTCAACAGCTACATCAATTCTATGTCATGGTGACACAGCTGTAATCACAGTTGGTGCATACGGTGGTACTGCTCCATATTCCGGAGTAGGTAATTTCACGGTAACAGCCGGAACATACAGTTATACAGTAAGCGATGCCAATGGATGTCAGGCAGGAATAACAATCACCGTGGGTGAACCTGCAGCATTAGTTGCATCTTCATCTGCAACATCAATTCTATGTCATGGTAGTACAGCTGTAATCACAATTGGTGCAAACGGTGGTACTGCTCCTTATACGGGAACAGGAACATTTATCGAATCTGCCGGTACCTATACCTTTACAGTGACAGATTCTCATGGATGCCAGGCTAACACGACAATCACCTTAGGTGAACCGGATGCACTGGCTGCTACTTCAACAGCAACTGACATTCTCTGTAACGGCGGATTCTCAGATGTAACCGTAGATGCAACTGGTGGTACATCTCCATATTATTTCACCGGTGTCTATACCGAAACTGCCGGAACTTATAGTTATACAGTATTTGATTCCAACGGATGCCAGGCCAGTACAACGATAACCATTACAGAACCTGATGCATTATCAGCAATAGTATACGAAACAATGCCTGTACTCTGTCATGGTGGCACAGCCGAAGTGATGGTAACAGCAGTTGGAGGTACCGGACCTTATAATGGTGACGGTATTTACACATTGCCAGCAGGAACATTTACTGTTACTATTATGGATAATAATGGTTGCAGTGCTGATGTAAATGTTACTGTCACAGAACCTACAGCAATGACCGTCTATGCTAACTCATTGCCAATGTTATGCAATAATTCAACGACTGATGTTAATGTATGGGCATATGGAGGTATACCCCCATATACAGGAACAGGAATATTTAATGTCGGGAGTGGAAACTTTACATTTACAGTTACAGATGCTAATGGATGTACAGGTGAAGTTAATATCACTGTGAATGGAGCTGCATTATTAGAAGCATATGCAACTTTATATACACCGATACTCTGCCATGGCGATACAGCTGAAGTTATGGTTACAGCTGCTGGAGGAACAGGTTCATATATTGGTACAGGCATTTTCATGGCAACAGCCGGGCCAAATTCATATATTATTTATGATTCTAATGGATGTCAGGCCAGCGTAACGATCACTATTGACGAACCTCCGGTACTTACAGCACAGGCTTACGAATACATGCCAATACTCTGTAATGGAGGAACAGCCGAGTACATTGTGGTAGCTTACGGCGGAGTGGGACCATATAGTGGAGAAACTACTGTTAATTTGCCAGCCGGGACATATACATATTCGGTAAGTGATGCCAATGGATGTACGGCAAATGTGTCATTCACGATCACAGAACCTGATCAGTTAGTGGCCAATTATTCGGCTACTGATATATCCTGCGCCGGTGGGACTTCATATGTAACCATCTGGGCAACCGGAGGAACAGCACCATACAGTGGAGAAACTACTGTTTATTTATCAGCCGGGTCATATACCTATTCAGTAAGTGATGCCAATGGATGTTCAGCTGATGTAACATTTGACATTACACAGCCGGATCAGTTAGGAGGTATTATTTATTTGACTGATGTAACTTGTTACGGATTATCTGATGGGACATTTGACATGTATATTAATGGAGGTACTCCTCCTTATGAATATTCCATTGACGGAGGTTTGACCTGGCAGTCAACAGGATATTTCACAGGATTGGGTCCGGATATTTATCCTGTTCTAATAAGAGATGCAAATCTTTGTTATACAGGCGTTAATATACCGATAACACAACCTGATCAGTTAGTGGCCAATTATTCAGCAACAGCTATTTCATGCTTCGGTGGGACATCATATGTAACCATCTGGGCAACCGGAGGAACTGCACCGTACAGCGGTGAAACCACAGATTATCTGTCACCTGGTACATATACCTATTCGGTTAGTGATGCCAATGGATGCACGGCAGATGTATCATTCACGATCACAGGACCTGACCAGTTAGTAGCTAATTATTCAGCTACTGATATATCCTGCGCCGGTGGGACTTCATATGTAACCATCTGGGCAACCGGAGGAACCGCACCATACAGTGGGGAAACGACGGTTTATTTATCAGCCGGGACATATACCTATTCGGTAAGTGATGCAAATGGATGCACGGCAGATGTGTCATTCACGATCACGGAACCTGATCAGTTATTTGCCAATTATTCGGCTACTGAAATATTATGCTATGGAGGTACTTCAGATGTAACCATCTGGGCAACCGGAGGAACTGCACCATATTCAGGAGAAACCACGGTATCATTACCGGCAGGTCAATATACTTATACAGTAAGTGATGCCAATGGATGCTCAGCAGAGATTACATTTACTATCACACAACCGGATCAGTTAGGAGGATATTTTTCATATTCTGATATATCTTGCTATGGATATGCCGATGGAACCTTAGATATATACAATGTGTACGGTGGTACTTTGCCTTATGAATACAGTATTGACGGAGGTTTGACCTGGCAGTCCGACGGAAATTTCACTGGACTGATGGCAGGAGATTATCAATTACTTGTTAAAGATGCAAACCAGTGTATGGCAGGCGCTGATTGGACACTGACACAACCCGACCAGTTAGTGGCTAATTATTCAGCAACTGATATATCATGCGCCGGTGGAACTTCATATGTGACCATCTGGGCAACTGGCGGGACAGCTCCATACAGTGGAGAAACAACCGTCTATTTATCGGCCGGTACATATACCTATTCTGTTAGTGATGCCAATGGATGTTATGCTGATGTTACCTTTACAATCACAGGACCAGCCAGTTCATTAGTTGCCAATTATTCAGCTACTGAAATATTATGTGCCGGAGGCACATCAGATGTAAACATCTGGGCAACAGGTGGAACAGCACCGTACAGTGGAGAAACCACAGTATCATTACCAGCCGGAACATACTCTTATACAGTCAGTGATGCCAATGGTTGTACAGCAGAAGTAACATTTACCATAACAGAGCCGGATCAGTTAGCAGGATATTTTGTTGCTTCTGAAGTGACATGTTATGGATTTGCAAATGGAACATTTGATATATATTTAAATGGAGGTACTCCTCCTTATGAATATAGTATTGATGGAGGTTTAACCTGGCAGTCCGGCCAATATTTCGCTGGATTGGATACAGGAGTTTATAATATAGTTGTAATGGATGCAAACCAGTGTACGGCTTATGGTTTCTGGACAATCACCCAACCTGATCAGTTAGTTGCCAATTATTCAGCTACTGATATTTCATGCTTCGGTGGGACTTCATATGTAACCATCTGGGCAACCGGCGGAACTGCACCATACAGTGGAGAAACAACCGTTTATTTATCAGCCGGTACATATACCTATACCGTAACAGATGCAAACAATTGTTCATCTGTTGTGACAGTGAATGTAACCGAACCTCCGGTACTAATGGCACAGGCATACGAATACATGACGGTACTCTGCAATGGCGGCGAAGCCGAATATATGGTAGTAGCCTCCGGCGGAGTAGGACCATATAGTGGAGACGGACTGTACTTATTAACAGCCGGAACGACAACAATTACTGTGACAGATGCGAACAATTGTTCTGTTGATGTAACAATTGATGTGTCAGAACCTTCTGCACTTACTGCACAGGCTTATGAGTACATGCCTGTACTTTGTAATGGAGGCACAGCCGAATACATGGTTGTAGCCACCGGTGGAGTAGGACCATATACTGGAGACGGACTGTACACATTACCAGCCGGAACAACCACAATTACCGTAACAGATGCAAACAATTGTTCAGTTGATGTAACAATTGATGTGTCAGAACCTTCTGCACTTACTGCACAGGCTTATGAGTACATGCCCGTACTTTGTAATGGAGGCATAGCCGAATACATGGTTGTAGCCACCGGCGGAGTAGGACCATATACTGGAGACGGACTGTACACATTACCAGCCGGAACAAACACAATTACCGTAACAGATGCAAACAATTGTTCTGTTGATGTAACAATTGATGTGTCAGAACCTTCTACACTTACTGCACAGGCTTATGAGTACATGCCCGTACTTTGTAATGGAGGCATAGCCGAATACATGGTTGTAGCCACCGGCGGAGTCCGAATACATGGTTGTAGCCACTGGCGGAGTAGGGCCATATAGCGGAGACGGACTGTACATATTATCAGCCGGAACGACGACAATTACTGTGACAGATGCAAACAATTGTTCTGTTGATGTAACGATTTATGTGTCAGAACCTTCTGCACTTACTGCACAGGCTTATGAGTACATGCCTATACTCTGCAATGGCGGTACAGCCGAATACATGGTTGTAGCCACTGGCGGAGTAGGGCCATATAGCGGAGACGGACTGTATACATTATCAGCCGGAACGACAACAATTACAGTGACTGATGCAAACAATTGTTCCGTTGATGTAACGATCACTGTAGACGATCCTTCAATGCTGACAGCACAGGCAATTGAATACATGCCGATACTTTGCAATGGCGGTATAGCCGAATACATGGTAGTAGCTACCGGCGGAGTAGGACCATATAGCGGAGACGGACTATATACATTACCAGCCGGAACAACGATAATTACCGTGACAGATGCAAACAATTGTACAGTAGATGTTACAATCACAGTTACTGAACCTGCTCCATTGAATGCTTATGGATATTCAGGAACTATTGAATGTAATGATACTACTACATGGGTTAATATCTGGGCTTATGGAGGAACCTCTCCTTACTCAGGTACTGGATATTTCAATCAGAATGCCGGTACCTATACCTACACTGTATTTGATTCCAACGGATGCATGGCCAGCACAACTATAACTATTGGCGAACCTGATGCATTGGTCGCTACTTCAACAGCAACAGCAATTCTTTGCAATGGCGATAGTACGGAAATCACTGTGAATGCATTTGGAGGAACAGCACCATATTATTTAACAGGCATTTATACCAAAATAGCCGGTACCTATACGTTCACAGTATATGATTCTAATGGATGCATGGCCAACACAACCATCACTATTGGTGAACCTGCTGCACTGGTTGCTACTTCTACAGCTACACCAATTCTTTGCAATGGTGGAACCTCAGATGTAACAGTGGATGCATTTGGTGGTACTGCTCCTTATTATTTTACTGGTGTATATACCGAAATAGCCGGAACATACACATACACAGTATTCGATTCCAATGGATGCCAGGCTAGCACTACAATCGCAGTTAGTGAACCTGCTTTATTACATGCTAATAGCTACTCTGGAACTATTGAATGCAATGGTGGCACTACATGGGTTAATATATGGGCTTATGGTGGAACTAATTCGTATACAGGTACCGGATATTTCTATCAGAATGCAGGTACATATACTTATTATGTTTATGATTCCAACGGATGCCAGGCAAGTACTACGATCACCATTGTTGAACCCGATGTACTGGTCGCTACTTCAACAGCAACTGCAATTCTCTGTCATGGAGGAAGTTCAGAAATTACTGTTGATGCATACGGTGGAACTGCCCCATATTATAACACGGGTGTTTATTCCAGGCCAGCCGGAACATATTCTTTTAATGTATATGATTCTCACGGATGTCAGGACGCTACGACGATTACCGTTGGTGAACCTTCGACCTTGATGGCTCAGGCATACGAATACATGCCTATACTCTGCAATGGCGGAACAGCCGAATACATGGTTGTAGCCACCGGCGGAGTAGCTCCATACAGTGGAGATGGAATGTACACATTGTCTTCCGGAACAACCGTAATTACCGTAACAGATGCAAACAATTGTTCAGTGGATGTAACAATTGATGTGTCCGAACCTTCTGTATTGACAGCACAGGCATACGAATACATGCCTATACTCTGCAATGGCGGAACAGCCGAATACATGGTTGTAGCCACTGGTGGAGTAGGGCCATATAATGGAGACGGATTCTACACACTGCCAGCCGGAACAACCGTAATTACCGTAACAGATGCAAATAATTGTTCAGTGAATGTGACGATTGATGTGTCCGAACCTTCTGTATTGACAGCACAGGCTTACGAATACATGGCTATACTCTGCAATGGCGGAACAGCCGAATACATGGTAGTAGCCACTGGCGGAGTAGGGCCATATAGCGGAGACGGACTGTACATATTATCAGCCGGAACAACCGTAATTACCGTAACAGATGCAAACAATTGTTCAGTGGATGTTACAATTGATGTGTCTGAACCTTCAGTACTGACAGCACAGGCATTTGAATACATGCCTATACTCTGCAATGGAGGCATAGCCGAATACATGGTTGTAGCCACTGGCGGAGTAG